>DATDJZ010000060.1:0-6631 GCA_036520315.1 Solirubrobacterales bacterium
TCCGAGTCCACGATGACGCAGTTCTTCCCCCCCATCTCGGCCACCACGCGCTTCACGTGGTGCTGGCTCTCCGGCGTCTCGGCGGCCGCCCGCAGGATCTCGAGCCCGACAGTGCTCGACCCGGTGAAGGCGATCACGTGCACCCGCGGATCCCGCACCAGTGCCGCTCCGGCGTCGCCAAAGCCGGGCAGCAGGCTCAGCGCATCCGGAGGCACGCCGGCGGCGTGCAGCGCCTCCACGAGCATCAGCGCCGCGCCGGGGGACTGTTCCGCCGGCTTCAGCACGACCGCGTTTCCGGCCGCCAGCCCGGCGGCGGCCATGCCGGTGGGGATCGCGAGTGGGAAGTTCCAGGGCGAGATCACGGCCACCACGCCGCGCGGCGTGTAGCGCATCGTGTTGCGCTCGCCCGGCACCTGGAGCAGCTCGCAGCCCCGCTCGAGCTGGATCCCCGCGCGGGCGTAGTACTCGAGGAAGTCGATCGCCTCGCAGACATCTGCGTCGGCCTCGCCCCACGGCTTCCCGCACTCGCGCACCTGGAGCGCAGCGAGCTCGAGCCGTCGCTCTCGCAGCCTGGCGGCGCCACCGCGCAGGACTTCGGCGCGATCGGCCGCGGGCCTCGAAGCCCAGTCCGGGAATCCGCGCGTCGCCGCCTCCACCGCTGCGGCGGCGTCCGACTCGGTCGCCCTCCCGGCATGCGCCACCACCCGCGAGGGCGTCCCCGGATCGGTGGAGTCGAACCCGGTCTCCCCCCCGGGCGAGCCCCCGATCAGCACGGGCACGCGCAGCGGCAGCCGGGCGTCGAGCTCGCGCAGCGCGTCCAGGAGCGAGTCGCGCACGGGCGCCCTCCGCAGCTCCAGGATCGGCTCGTTCGCGAAGGGCGGCGGGCTCACGGAGCGGCGAGCAGCTCCTCGAGCTCAGCGCCCTCGCGCCAGCTCTGCAGGAAGGACTCGTTGGAGGTGTTCTCGAGCAGCCTGCGCACGAGGTAGGCCATCCCGGCCATCAGATCGCCCACGGGGCAGTAGCTCCGCACCCGCATGCCGTGGGCGGCCAGCGCCTGCGCGAGCTCGTCGCCCAGGCCGCGTAGGACCTGGAGCTCGAGGTCGCGATCCTCTCCCCCTGCGGCCCGGCTGGAGGCGATCGCGTAGGCCACCGAGCGCAGGTTGTGCGAGGCGATCGCCACCCGCACCACCGGGCGCGCCTCCACGAGGCGCCCCGCGAGTGCCTCGAAGTTGCGATCGCAATCCGCCTTCGCCTCGAACACGGGCGGCGTCCAGCCGTGCTGGCGCGCCTCCACTATCTCGTGGTCCCAGTAGGCGCCCTTGACGAGTCGAAGCACGAGCGGCGGCATGCGTCCCGTGGTGCGCGCCCAGTCGAGAACGCGATCGAGCTGGGCGGGTGACTCGCGCAGGTAGGCCTGGAGCACGAGCCCCGCCGAGGGCCCGGTGCGGAACTCCCTCTCGTCGAGCAGCTCGAAGAAGAGCTCCGTCGTCGCCTCGAGCGTGTCGAGCGACTCCATGTCCACGTGCAGATGGGCGTTCAGATCACGCGCCAGCCGCAGCAGGGGGCGTAGCCGGCGGGCGGCGTCGTCGCGGCCGACGGCGGGAGCCTCCGGCCGCATCAAGGGGGTCAGCGCGGTGACCTTCACCGACACGTTGACGCGAGGCAGGGACCCCACCGAGTCCTCCTCGAGGGCGGGCCGCGGCGGCCAGCGGGGAGCGTCGGCCGAGACGGTTTCGAGCGCCTCACGGCAGCGGGCCGCATAGCGGTCGGCCTCGGCCTGGGTAACCGTGGCCTCCCCCAGCAGGTCCAGCGAGGTCGCGACGCCGCCCTTCCACTGCGAGCGGATCGTTCCCAGCGCTTCGGCAGGCGTCTCACCGACGATGAAGCGATGCGCCATGTGCCGGACGCCAGCGGCGACCGCCACGCCGAGCGCCCGCCGCCCCGCCCTCGTGTTCGCCATGCGGAGCGCCGTATCGACCGGCAACGGCCGGTCGTCCACCTCGGACAGATAGCTGCGCAGGTGGGCGGAGAGGTCGTCGAGCGAGCGAGTGGCGGGCGTGACATCCACCAGCCGGAACAGCGCCGAGCGCAGCTGGACGTCCTCTGTGGCGAGCTCCATCGCCTTCGCGTCGAGGTTGCGGATCGGATGCCGCGTCCCGGATGGAAAGGCCTCCGCGAGCGACTGCCCGACCCGCCGCACCTCGGGTTCGAGCTCGACCGCTGGGGGCGCCTGATCGGCCACTGGCCTCAGGCTACCCCTGGCGAGCGGCGGTTCGGACCCGCGACCCTTTGGGTGCCCCGACGCCTACTTCATCTTCCTGCCCCTGATCTTCAGCTTTGCGCTCTGCGTGTTGGCGAGTCCACCCGCGGGCGCGAAGTCGATCCGGACCCTCACGGCAAGCTTCCCCGTTCGTCGCAATCTCCGCTTGGCGAGCTTTGAGAGATGGAGCCGCACGGTGATCGTCGGGGGATCTCCGGAACCGTCGGATGACTTCAGGAGGAGCCTTCGCTTCTTCTTCTTCTTCTTCTTCTTGGCCGGCGAGGCGTCGAGCCGGGCGGCCGCGTCGCTCACCGAGACCCTGCCGGTCGCCTGCACGCTGACCAGGAGCTTTCGGCCCTTGACCACGAAGTCGAAGGCGTTGGTGGCGGCGAAGATCTCCGCGCTCGAGAAACGGGTCGACCCGTCATATCCCCCGGCGACCAGCACCCGCCCGTCGGGAAGTGGCGCTGCGACGGCACCCGTGCGGGGGGTGCCCATCGAGCCGATGCCGGCCGAGCTGAACGTGTTGGTAGCCGGGTTGAAGGCCTCGGCGCTCGCGAGGTAATGCTCAGTGCCATCGTCGTTGGACCCACCGGCAACCAGCACCCGCCCATCAGGGAGTGGCGCGGCGGCGGGGGCACGGCGGGCGGTGCCCATCCCGCCAATCCCCGCCGAGCTGAACGTGTCGGTGGCGGGGTCGAAGACCTCGGCGGTCGAAAGAGCAGCGCCGACCTCGGAGCCCGGAAGCGGGGCACCGTTGGTGCCCCCGGCGATTAGCACTCGCCCGTCGGCGAGGGGCGCCGCGGCGGCGCGGGCACGGTCAGTGCCCATGTCGTTGACCGGCGTGAAAGCGCCGGTGGTGGGGTTGAAGACTTCGGCACTCGAGAGACGGGTGGACCCGTTGTTGCCCCCGGCGACGAGCACGCGCCCATCGGGGAGGGGCGCCGCAACGGCGCGGACACGCGCGACCCCCATGTCGGCGACCGGCGTGAACGCGCCGGTGGCGGGGTTGAAGACCTCGGCGCTCGCGAGGAGTGCTCGGTACCGTCGTCGTAGGAGCCACCGGCGACCAGCACCCGCCCGTCGTGGAGCGGCGCCGCGACGGCCCCTCGGCGGGCGGTCCCCATCGCGCCGATCCCCGCCGAGCTGAAGGCGTTGGTGGCGGCGTTGAAGACCTCGGCGCTCGCGAGGTAGTGATCCCCGCCGGCGTCGTAGTAGCCCCCGGCGACCAGCACGCGCCCATCGGGGAGCCGCGCCGCGACGGCGCCGTAGCGGGCGGCGCCCATCGAGCCGGTGGAGCCGAAGGATCCGGCTCCAGCGCCGAGCGCGGCTTGCTGGACGAGCAACCCGACGACCAGCGCGAGCCCGGTGGCGAAGCGGAGCTTCCAGAGCATGGACGCCATCCAGTTACCTCTTCGATCGAACGGTCCCTCGCAACGGACCCTACCGGTGGGTTTGCTCGGTTCAATACCGCGGCTGGTACCTCGGATGGGCGGAGACTGAGCGGATTGGCGGGGTCGTCGAGCGGTGCGATACTCGGCCCCGTGGCCAAGCTCACCCCCGGGATCGTGTCCCCACCGCACGAGGTGCTGGGCCCGGAGGAATGGCGGCGGGTCGGTCGTGCACGACGCAAGCACGTCAGCCGTTCGACCCTCGCGGAGTGGAATCCTCGGCCCGACCGGCCGGACCCCGTCGCCATTCTGCAGGAGCAGGCCGGAAGCCGCGTGCCCGACATCGTCGGGATCCGTCATACGCGGATGGCGGGATCTCAGTTTGGCTACTTCCGCGGAGCTGCGGCAGCGATGGCCTGGGATCTGGGCCACACGCCGATGACGGACATCCAGGTGCAGGCGTGCGGGGACGCCCACCTGCTGAACTTCGGCCTCTTCGCCGCGCCCGATCGGCGCCTCGTGTTCGACGTCAACGACTTCGACGAAACGCTCCCCGCATCATTCGAGTGGGACGTCAAACGGTTGGCCGCGAGCGTGGTTGTCGCCGCCCGCAATCACGGCTTCGCTGATTCGCGGGGACGTGCGGCGGCGCGTGGCTCAGCAAGGGCCTACCGCACTCAGATGCACCGCTTCGCCGGTATGAGCTTCCTCGACGTCTGGTACTCGCGGATCGACGTCGACGGCCTGGTGCGAATGTATGACGCGGTTGAGTCCGAGGCCGAGGTCCGCCAGCGGCACCGTTTGATCGAGAAGGCCAAGAGCAGGACCAGCGTGGCCGCGCTCGCGAAGCTCTGTCACCAGGTCGACGGCGAGTACCGGATCCGGTCCGCGCCGCCGCTGATCGTCCGTGTGCCGGTCGAGGAGCACTCCGACATGAGAGAGGTCCTCCGGGAGGCGATCGCTGACTACGAGCAAACGCTCCCGGTCGAGCTGCGCGAGGTGGTGAACCGCCACTGGTTCGCCGATTTCGCACGCAAGGTCGTCGGCGTGGGCTCCGTGGGCACCGAGGCGTTTGTGCTGCTCCTGATGGGCGATACGCGAGGATCGCCGCTATTCCTCCAGGTCAAGGAGGCGCAGGAGTCGGTCTTGGCGCCGTACGCGGGAGCGAGCATCTACGAGCACCAGGGTGAGCGCGTCGTCGCTGGACAGCGGCTGATGCAGGCGGCCGGTGATCCCTTCCTCGGCTGGACGACCGCGGTCGGCTCCGACCGCGCGACGCCGAAGCACTACTACGTGCGCCAGCTGCGAGACATGAAGGGAGATATGGACATCCCCGGGATGAAGCCGCGTCAACTCGAGAGGTACGCCGCCCTCTGCGGCTGGGCGCTGGCACGCGCGCACGCCCGCACGGGACGCGCCCCGATGATCGCGGGGTATCTCGGCGGTTCGGATCGCTTCGAACGCGCGATCGAGTCCTTCTCCCTCGCCTACGCCGACCAGAACGAAGTCGACCACCAACGCGTTTCACGCGCCGTCGCCGAGGGCGCGCTTCCAAGCCTTGTCGAGTCTTAGACGACGGGGTGGTTCGAAATGAAGCGGGTGGTCGTCATCGGCGCCGGCTTCGCGGGCCTCGCCGCGGCCGACGCTCTGCGTGCCGGCGGAGCGGAGGTGACCGTGCTCGAGGCGCGCGATCGGGTCGGAGGCCGCGTCTGGTCCGTGCCGTTCGGCGAGGGAGCGGTGGTCGAGCGCGGCGCCGAGTTCATCCTGCCCGGTTACGAGTCGATGGAGGCGCTGGCCGAGCGCTTCGGGATCCCGATGGTGCTCAAGGGGACGCCATATGGACGGCGCGTGCCCGTCGGGGACGAGGCCATCTCCCAGGCCGACCTCGAAGATGCCTTCGCCCGCATCGCCGATAGCCGGCCGCCTGACGCCGCGAGCGCCGCCGACGTCATCGCCTCCCTGGATCTTGACCCTCCGGTCGAGGCGCTGATTCGGACGCGTGTGTCGATCTCGAATGGCCATCCCGTCGACGATCTCGAGGCCTCCGTGCTCGACGAGGGAGCGTCGACCTTCGGCGATTTCGACAATCACACGCTGGAGGGCGGCAACATGCGGCTCGCCGACGCGCTCGCGCGCGAGCTCGGAGAGGCCGTGCATCTCTCGTCCCCAGTGCGGAAGGTGCGCTGGTCGGACGGAGCGGTGCACGTCGCGACCGATCGGGACGAGATCACGGCGGATGCGGTGGTGGTCACGATCCCCACCGGGCCGCTCGCCGAGATCGAGTTCGATCCTCCGCTGGAGGGCGCGACCGCCGACGCGCTGCGCGCGGTCACCTACGGGCAGAACTCGAAGCTCTTCCTGCGCCTGCGCTCGCCGGCGCCGCCAAGCGCGATCATGTCCGTGGCCGGACACTTCTGGTCCTATACGCAGCTCGGCGCGGATGGTGAGCCCGCTCCCTTCCTGGTCGGCTACACCGGCACGATCACCGCGATCGAGGCCCTCGGCGGCTCGGAAGCGATCGAGCGCTGGGTCGCGGCCCTGGTCGCGCTTCGCGACGACCTCGAGCTCGATTCGGATCCGGGCAACGCCCTGCTCTCGAGCTGGCACGACGACCCCTGGGTGCGAGGTTCCTACTCCGCCCGCAGCCCCTCCTCGCCGCTCCGCGACCAGGACCTGGTGAAGCCGATCGGGCCGCTGTTCTTCGCCGGCGAGCACACCGCCGGCGAGTGGCATGGCCTGATGGAGGGCGCGCTGCGGAGCGGACAGCGCGCAGCGCAGCAGGTCCTCTCCTCCACCTAGATCCGAGAGCCGAAGGGTCTCAGTACGGTTGCGTCATCACCGAGCTGCTCGACGATCATGCCCAGGAGTACCCGCCCGGGACGCCCGCGCTCTCGGAGGCGGAAGTGGCGGAGCTCATCGCCGAGGTCCCGGGCTGGGAGCGGGACGAGGCCGGCCGTCTCACGCGGGAGTTCAGGTTCGA
>DATDJZ010000061.1:0-2225 GCA_036520315.1 Solirubrobacterales bacterium
GGCTTCACCCTCGAATACCGGCATCGAACCAGACGCCTGGACCTCGAGGACTACGTCCACGAGCCGGCGTAACAACACCAGCCCACCCATGACCGAACGAGGTGAGCGATCTTTCCCTGATCGCACGGCTGGCGTCCGGAGCCGTTTTCGTGCCGTTCGGCCTCGGGAAGTTCCTCGATCACACGTCCGAGGTCGATTCCTTCGAGACCTACGGCCTCCCGTCCCCTGACGCCTTCGTCTACGCGATCGCCGTCTCCGGGATCGGCGAGGGCGAGCCGATCAGCCTCAGCGTGGCGCCGGCGCTATTTGTTGCGATGCTCTATCTGCTCTGGCGGGGGCCGGGCGACCGATCGCTTGACGCACGGCTTCGCCGACGGGCTCAGCTCAGCACGTCCGGCTTGTAGCCGAGCTCCTCGAGCAGCCGCAGCAGCTGCTTCGCGTGCTCGGCGCCGCGCGTCTCCATCACCAGCTCGACTCCGGTTTCGCCGACCGAGAGGCCGACCGCCTCGCGGACGTGGTCGACGTCGATCAGGTTGGCGCCCCCCTCCCCGAGCCGGGTGAGCAGGGCCGCCAGCGAACCCGGCTCGTCGGGGATCTTGGCGAAGATCCGCAGGCGGCGGCCGCGTTCGGTCTCGTGGTGCCGGGCGAGGTCGGCGAGCACGCCGGTGTCGATGTTCCCGCCCGAGAGGATCACGACGGTGGTGCCCGACTCGGCCGGCTCGATCAAACCCTGGCGGAGCGCGGCGACCCCGACAGCCCCTGCGCCCTCGACAACCAGCTTGGTCCGCTCCAGCAGGAGCATGATCGCGTCGGCGATCGCATCCTGGCTCACGTTCACGCACTCGTCGAGCAGCTCGTCGAGCATCGGGCCGGTGATCTCGCCGGGGTGCTTGACCGCGATGCCGTCGGCGAGCGGGCAGTGCGCCTTGATCCCGGCGACCTTGACGTCTTCGCGGACGGCCTTGACGGCCGCCGCGACGCCTGAGGCAAGGCCGCCGCCGCCGACCGGAACGAGCACCTTGGCCAGGTCCGGAACCTCCTCCAGCAGCTCGAGGCCGATCGTGGCCTGCCCGGCGACGACGACCGGATCGTCGAAGGGGTGCACGAAGGCGAGACCATCGGCCTCGGCGCGCTCGAGGGCGGCCTCGACGCAGTCCTCCACCGCCTCTTCGCCCATGACGATCTCGGCGCCCGACTCCTCGGCCGCCGCGATCTTGGCGAGCGCGGCGCGCTCCGGCATGAAGATCGTGGCCGTCAGCCCGCGGGTGCGGGCGGCGTAGGCGACCGACTGGCCGTGGTTGCCGGCGCTGGCGGTGACCACACCCTTGACCGATGGGTCGAGGGAGGCGATCTTGTTGAGGGCTCCGCGGAGCTTGAAGGAGCCGGTCCGCTGCAGGTTCTCGGCCTTGAGCGCGATCGTCCCGCCGGTCGTCCGCGAGAGAAAGCGGGACCCGATCACCTGGGTGTCGCGCGCCACGTCGGCGACCACCTCGCGGGTGCGCGTGATCTGATCGAGCGAGACGGTGTCGGTCGCCGAAGTCATCCCGACAAGGATTGCTTAGTCGGAGTCCGGGCCGAGGGGCACGGTGGCGTCCATCTCGACCAGCGCGCCCTTCGGCAGGGCCGCCACCCCCACGGTGGTCCTCACCGGGAAGGGCTTCTCAAAGAAGGTCGCATAGACGTCGTTCACCCTCGGGAACTCGGCCATGTCGGTGAGGTAGATCCCGATGCGGGCGGCCTGGGTCAGGCGGGTGCCGGCGGCCCGGCAGACCGCTTCGAGGCTCTCCAGGCAGCGGCTCGCCTGCTCGGCGATCCCGCCCTCGATCAGCTCGCCGCTCTCCGGATCGAGCGGCACCTGTCCACTGCAGTAGAGGACGCCGTCCGCGATCACCGCCTGCGAGTAGGGGCCGATTGGGGCCGGTGCAGCCTCCGTCTCGATGGCTTTCTTGGTGCTCTGGGATGCGTCCACGCCGAATTCCTCCGTCTTTCGCCAGTATCCCACCGATGCGAGCCCTGGCCATCGTGCACCAGCCGGACGCGGGCCCCGGCGTCTTCGCCGAAGAGATGCGGGAGCGTGGCGTCGAACTGGAGGAGTGGATGCTCTCCGAGCGGGGAATGGGGCCGCCGCGCGAGATCGCCGAGTACGACGCGGTGCTCACCTTCGGGGGAGCGATGCACGCGGATCAGGAGGACCCCCACCCTTGGCTGCGCTTCGAGAAGGACTT
>DATDJZ010000062.1:0-7960 GCA_036520315.1 Solirubrobacterales bacterium
CTCTGGGACGGCAAGGGCTCCGCGGAGATCGAGCGATTCGACGTCGAGGGCATGAAGCTCTACGCCACGCTGTGCGGCGGGACGCTGGCGCGCGCACATGCCCGCTCGGGGGATCCGATCGAGATCGCCTCCTACCTCGGCGGCGGCGACGGCTTCGACCGCGCCATGGCCGACTTCTCGGAGGCGTATGCGGACCAGAACGAGCAGGACTTCAAGGCCTTCTCGGCCGCCGCGGACTCGGGGCGGATCGAGGCTCGGGCCGACCTCTGAGACGATCGCCGCGAACGACCAATAGAAGAGACGGCTGTAAGCGTCGTTCAGCTGCGCCTCGGATCCGACGGCGTCCGTGACCGAGTAAGCGGTCGACAGCGGCAGCACCGACACGGCGAGGGGCCTCGAGCCCACGCGACCTGCTGGTGACCACCATCACGATCGCGAAGACGATCAAGGGCTCGGGGCTGACCGACAGCGCGACGATCCCGATGATGATGCCGGCGATCGTGAACGCGATTCAGCGAATCACGCGAAATGAGTGACGACCGCTCACCCCGATCGTCGCGACCCTTCGGTGAGATGAAGGAGGGGCTACAGGTGAGCGCGCCTGGCCACACCGGTGACGCCTGCGACCCGCTCGACCTCGTACGGATCAGCTGCCTCGCCGGCTGGGCGGTCGGCAGCTACACGACGCGCCAGGTCCCGAGGGCCCTCCGCGAATACGCGACAGGATGAGCGTGGAAGCCGCCATGCCGCAGAACGCCGAGACGCCGCAAAGCGCGGCAGCGCCGTCGCCGTTCACGCCGATCGCCGACTACGGCTTCCTTTCCAACTGCCACACGGGCGCACTTGTTGCCCCGGACGGCACGGTCGACTCGCTGTGCGTCCCGCGCTTCGACGCGCCGAGCGTCTTCGGCGCGCTGCTCGACCGCGGCGCGGGCGGCTTCCGGTTCGCTCCGTTCGGGATCAACGTCCCCAGCGACCGGATCTATGAGCCGGGGACCAACTCACTCGTAACGTCGTGGAAGACGTCCACGGGCTGGGTGGTAATTCGCGACGCGCTGACGATGGGACCGCGCCGCGGGGAGGATACGGTCACACCCCACACGCGGCCGCCGTCCGACGAGGATGCCGACCACGCGCTCGTCCGGACCGCCGAGTGCATCGACGGCACGGTCGAGATCGACCTTGTGTGCGAGCCCGGGTTCGATTATGGTCGCCTTCCCGGCGACTGGACGCTGAGCAAAGATCGGCATCGAGCCGATGCGACCGGGGCCGAGCAGGCACTCCGGTTGCAGACCGACATGCTCCTCGGCATCGAGGAGGGGCGGGCTCGAGCCCGCCACGTCCTGCGCGCGTGACCTGATGTTTCGGCGAGGACCCGAAGGGCCGACCTTGGGTCGACCGGCGTCCCGACGATGCCGACCAGAACTAGACTGCGCCAATGGCTAACGTGATCGCACTGCGTCCCGAGACGGATCGCGGCAGCGAGATCCTCGACGAGCTCGAGGCGGAAAACGAGATGAGCCCGACAGAGCCGGTTGCTGACGACGGCACCCATCGCTACTACCTCCACGCCGTGGATGCCGACGTCGACGCCCTCCACCCGATGCTCGACAAGATCGACCGGGACTGGCGCAGCCACGTGACGATCTGGAGGGAGATCTAAGGGTTGCCGGCCCCTGGTGTGAGGAGTGTGAGGATCTCGGCCGCTGGGACCGCTGCGGTCATGTTGGGCCCAAGGGCTTCGGCTTGTCGCGTGTTGGCGCACCGCTCGCCAGGCACGAATCGCGCCGATCTCAACACGCGGATTCTGATGCGGAGCCAGAATCCACCTGTTGCACGTTGCGGAAAGTCCTGATTTGCAGGAACTTCATGCCGGAGGAGGGACTCGAACCCCCGACACGCGGATTATGATGACGGCCAGGAGGGGTCATCCGAGGGTGAGTAGGGGGCTGACAGGCGTGCCGAGGTCCCCTCAGTTCGGCTCAAAGTCGCGAGTTGGACGCACGGTTCGACGCACGGTTTGGATCCGAACCGCTCCGTTCCTGCCTTCGACACCGATGAGCGAAGCTTGAGAGTTCGAGTCGGACCCATTTGCGGCGTTGGGCGGCAGGCGGCGTTCGGCGTTGTTAGTCGAGCGTGATGACGACCTTGCCGTTGGCGCGGCCTTGCTCGACGTACGCCAGCGCCTCGAGGGCTTGGTCGAACGGGAACGTCTTGTCGATGAGCGGGCGGAGGTGGCCGGCGTCGTAGAGGGAAGCCAGCTCGCGCAGCTGTCCGCCGTTGGCCTGCATGAAGAGAAACGAGTAGCTCACGCCTAACTGCCGCGCCTGCTTGCGGACCTTGCGGCTCAGCAGCCCCATCACGACACCCATGAACTTCGGCGCCCCGAGCTGCCTCGCGAACCCGGGGTCCGGCGGGCCGCTCACGCCGATCGCCTGTCCGCCGGGCTTGAGGACCGTCAGGGACTTCTCGAGGTTCTCGCCCCCTCGCGAGTCCAACACGACGTCGTAGCCGGAGAGGACCTCAGCGAAGTCCTCGTGCGTGTAGTCGACGACGACGTCGGCGCCGAGGCTTCGCACCAGCTCCGCGTCCTTTCCGCTGGCGGTCGTCGCCACCGTGGCGCCGAGGTGCTTGGCGAGCTGGATGACGGTCGATCCCAGGCCGCCGGCGCCGGCGTGGACGAGGACCTTCTGGCCGGGTTTCACGTGAGCGCGGTCGACCAGGGCCTGCCAGGCGGCCAGTGACACCAGCGGCACCGCGGCCGCCTCGTGCAGAGTCAGCGAAGCTGGCTTGGGCGCGAGGTCATCCTGGTCGATCGCGATGTGCTCCGCGAAGGTCCCAATCCGCAGGTCGCGGGGGCGGGCGTAGACCTCCTCGCCAACCTGGAAGTCGTGTACGGCCGAGCCGACCCCGCTGACCACGCCGGCGACGTCATGGCCGAGCACGAACGGGGTCTGGTGCTTCAGGAGCCGCTTGAACTCGCCATTGCGGACCATCTTGTCCAGCGGGTTGATTCCGGCGGCGCTCACCTTGACCAGCACGTCACCGTCGCCGACCTCGGGCTGGGCAACGTCGGCGGCGCGGAGTCCGTCCTCGCCGTAGTGCTCGACGACGAATGCCCTCATGACCGGAGGAACTCGAGAGCCCGCTTGACGAAGTCCTCGTTGAACTGGAACACGCCGCCATGCCCAGCATCCGGGTACATGATGAGCTGGCTATTCGGGAGTCGTCGATCCAGATCGACGGTGTTCTTGCTGGGGACCATCTTGTCGCTCTCACCATTCGCGACGAGCACCGGCTGGTGAATGCGCGAGAGGTCAGCGGGCTCCTGCTTACCCCATCGGTGGATGGCCTTGAGCTGTGCGCGGAATGAGCGCACGGAGATGTCCTTGTCGCGGTCGTTCGTACGCTCCTCGAGCCGTGCGAGGAAATCCTTCGCAGCTCCGCGCCCGTTCGGAGTCCTGGTGAAGAAGAGGAACTCCTTGGGGTCGTGGCGGGTGAGCAGTCCTCGTGCCGTGTCGAGGTAGGAGATGCGGGTGACCTTGTCGATGCCCTCGCCGCCGGCGGGGCCCGTTCCGGCGATGATCATCTTGCGCACGAGCTGCGGCTCCTCCTGCGCGATCACCTGGGCGATCATGCCGCCCATGGAGAACCCGAAGAGGTCGACCTGATCGAGGCCAAGGGCGCGGATGAACGCCACGGCGTCCGTCGCCATCTCCTCGATGGTCTTCGGTGTGGATCCGCCGGAAGCACCGACACCGCGGTTGTCGAAGGCGATGACCCGGTGCTTCGCGGCGATGCCGTCCACGACTCGGGGATCCCAGTTGTCCAGGACCGCGGCCAGGTGGGTGAGGAAGACCACCGGCACCTGTCCGCTCGGGCCGAGCTCGCGGTAGGAGAAGCTCGTTCCCCCGACCTCGATGGTCTTGGTCGGCGCGTCCTTGTAGGTATGGAGCCCGGACGATGCTCCATTCACGGGGACTGGCTGCTCTGTCTTGACCGTCATGTTCCGCTCCTCTGATTGAATGACGATCGTCAGACTATCTTACGATCGTAATATAATCGTGGGAGGTGGATCACACTCCGCCAGCGGTTCGGAAAGGAAATGAGCATGCGCTACAGCAAGGACCACAAGCAGGCGACCCGGCAACGGATCCTCGAAGCCGCCGGGCGGCGCTTCAAGCAGGACGGCATCGACGGCGCGGGTGTAGCCACCGTGATGTCCGACGCCGGCCTGACGAACGGCGCCTTCTACGCCCACTTCTCCTCGAAGGAGGATCTGGTCGCGAACGTCCTCGCCGACCAGCTGCGCGCCCAACGCCACAGCTTCGATGCCCAGGCCCCCGATCGGGCGGGACTCGAAGCGTTCATCCGCTCCTACCTGTCCCCGCAGCACCGCGACCAGTGCGCCGACGGCTGCCCGTCGGCTGCGCTGCTCGACGAGATCGCCCGCCGTCCCGTCGCCACCAAACAGGTCTTCACCGACGAACTGATGGGCGTCATCGACGACATCGCGTCGCGTCTCGACTCGACAGACGCCGAGGCGGCTCGAACCGACGCGCTCACGCTCTTCGGATTGATGCTCGGCACCCTGCAGCTCGCCCGGGCGCTGACAGACCGTGACCTGTCCGATCAGCTCCTCGCCCGGGGCGTCGAGACGGCCATGAAGTTGCTGAACGACCCGGCATGACCGCATTGCAGACGGCCCGCCCGCTGCAACGCACGCCCAGAATGCGTCAGCCGACCTGAACTATGCCCGCCCGATTCGAACCCACCACTGCTTCGTCCCGAACGCTCTTCGCCGAATACCTCCCGCCATCGGCGGCGGGCGTGGGTCTTCCACTTGCCCTCTGCGAGTGATTACGGTCGCCTATGCCGATGTCTGATCGAGTCGATGCCACGGCCTCGACTGCCGCCTTGCCGACAGGGACGGTCACGTTTGTCATGACCGACATCGAGGGTTCGACCCGGCTGCTTCAGGCGCTAGGTGATCGGTATCCGCAGTTGCTGGCGGATCACCATCGCGTACTGCGCGAATCGTTCGGCCCGGCCGGCGCGGAGGTGGGCTCGGAGGGCGATTCGCTGTTCTACGCGTTCACCGATGCACCGTCTGCGGTGCGGGCTGCATTGGAGGCGCAGCGCCGGCTGGCTGGGCAGCAATGGCCGGCCGATGCGGCGGTGCGGGTGCGGATGGGCATCCACAGCGGCGAGGGGCGGCTGCACGGCGGAGATTACGTTGGCTTGGATGTGCACCGTACGGCGCGGATCACCGCAGCCGGCCACGGCGGACAGGTGGTGTTGTCCGACGCTGCTCGGGTGCTGAGTGAGGGGTCGCTGCCGCCGAGGGTCATCCTGCGTGATCTAGGTGAGCATCGGCTAAAGGATCTTGAGCGTCCGGAACGCTTGTTCCAGCTCGTTGCGCCCGATTTGCCGGCCCAGTTCCCGCCCTTGCGGTCGGTGCCTGTTCGCCCGCACAGTCTCCCGATCCAGGTCACCGGCTTCGTCGGCCGCGCGCAGGAGCGGATGAAACTGGTCGAACTGCTGCACTCTTGCCGGCTGTTGACACTCACCGGGCCAGGAGGCACGGGCAAGACGCGGCTGGCGATCGAGGTCGCCGCCGGGTGCGCTACGGCGTTCAGTGACGGGGTCGAATTCGTCCCGCTGGCCACGATCACTAGTCCCGACTTGGTGATCCCCACGATCGCGGCCACGTTCGACCTCCGGGAGGGACCGGCACGCCCGGTTCTCGACGCGCTGATCGGCCACCTCAGCCAGCGAACCATGCTGCTTGTCCTTGACAATTTCGAGCAGATCATCGACGCGGCTCCGGCAGTGGGTCAGCTGCTGGCGGCGTCTCCCCAGCTGACATTGCTGGTCACCAGCCGGGAGCCACTTGGCATCACGGGCGAGCAGGAGTTTCACGTCCCGCCGCTAGCGCTGCCGACGAGTGGCGCCCGCCTGGGGATTGAGGAGTTACGTGGAGTGGAGTCGGTAGCGCTGTTCCTGCAGCGAGCGCATTCAGTCCGGCCGGACTTCGACTTGATGCCCGACTATGCGGCGGCGGTGGCGCAAATCTGCACGCGGCTCGACGGGCTACCGCTGGCCCTTGAGCTGGCGGCCGCGCGAGTCCGGCTGTTCCAGCCGCATGAGCTGCTGGCCCACTTGGACCGGCGCCTGTCGTTCCTGACTGGCGGGCGTGACCGCCCGGAACGTCAGCGGACATTGCGCGGCGCCGTCGAGTGGAGTCATGAGCTTCTAGGGGAGGCGGAGCGGGCGCTGTTCCGGCGGCTGTCAGTGTTCACTGGCGGCTGCACGCCGGTGGCGGTCGAAGCGGTGTGCCAGCCAGGCGGGTTGGGGCTGGAAGCCGTCGATGGGTTGTCCTCACTGCACGACAAAAGCCTGCTGCACCGCGACGAAACCGCCGGCGAGCTGCGCATGACGATGCTCGAGACCATTCACGAGTACGCCCGAGAGCGGCTCGAAGCCTCGGGTGAAGAGCCCGAGATGGCCGCTCGGCACGCCGCGTTCTTCCTGAATCTCGCCGAGCAGGCCGCCGAACATCTTCGCGGACCGGATCAGCGGCCCTGGCTGAACACCCTCGACCGGGAGCTGGACAATATTCGCGCAGTCATCCGACGGGCCATCGACTTTGGCGAACCGGAAGCGGGGCTGCAGCTGGCCGCCGCCCTCACCCAATACTGGCTCGCCCGCAGCCACACTAAGGAGGGCCGTGGGTACCTCGAGGAGCTGCTGGCGTTGCCGACGCAGAATGCGACGTCGGCGGCCCGCGCTGCCGGTCTTGAGGCGGTGGCCGAGATCGCCGGTTGGCAAGGCGACTACGCCACGATGCGTCCACTGACCGAAGAGGCCCTCGCCAGGTATCGAGAGTTGGGCGACGCGAGGGGCATTGCGAATCAGCTCGGAAGCTTGGGCTACGGAGCCATCATGACCGACCCCGAGGCAGCAGTTGAGCTGTTCCGAGAAAGCATCGAGGCGTACCAGCAGGCCGGATCCCCGCCGATGATCGGCGGCTCGCTCGTCGGCCTGGGCGTCGTCCAGATGCGCCTCGGCCGCCTCGAGGACGCGGTCAGCAGTCTTGAGGAGGCAGAACAGCACCTCCGTGAAGCAGGCGACGACGACTTCCACTTCGTTCCCATCGGCATGCTCGGCGTGGTGGCCCGGCTGCAGGGAGATCTAGCCGCCGCGCGGCGACGCTATTTCGAGGTCCTCGGCCGATCACATCAGGCAGGCCGCCAACTAGGGATCAACATGGCACTAGGGCTTCTGGCAGATCTGGCTCTCCTCGAGGGCCAACCCGAGCGGGCCGCAGTCCTGGCTGCCGCAGCAGCAGGCTTGGACGAGGAGCTTGGCGGAACTCCCTCGATCGAACTTGCAGGCATTCCCGATCCGCTCGCCCGGGCCCGCGCCGAACTCGGAAGTAGGCGGTACGAGGCCGCCGTGAACCGTGGTCGCTCCAGCCACATTGATGAGATCGTGCGACTTGCGCTCGCAGGCACACCTGATACACCGGTACAACCTGAAATCCGACAACTGGGTTCAGACGTTCGGCCAGGCAAACCTCCGGTCCGTTGATCGCCTTGCAGGAACGCGAACCGGTTGGGCCAGCGCGCACCTCCTAGGGCTCTGGGGGCGCCAGTGTTTCCCTACTCCCACGACTAGCGCTGCCGTGGCGCGCCGGTGGGCGGTGCGCTGCCGGGATCGAACTGGCTCGGGACGATGAAGTCCGCCGTCGCCAAGTCGACCGTCAGATTGCCACTCGTGGCCCAGATTTGTTCCAGCCAGTAGGGCAGATGTGCACAGTGCTCGCAGAGGGTGCGCAGCATGCTGGTCTGTCCCGATCCAGACGGCCCCCGAATCACCACGATCAGAACACTCGCATCACAAGAGCCTCGTCCCAAGTCCGACAGAGCTGGTTGACATCCGGAGCCGATCGGCGCCC
>DATDJZ010000063.1:0-10114 GCA_036520315.1 Solirubrobacterales bacterium
GGAGCGCGAGCCGTCCGAGAACGTCGGCGGTGTGAAGGGAGCGAAGGGCGCGGGGCAACTGCCGGAGGGCGTCGCGGACCGCCTCACCTTCAGCGAGCGTTTCGCCTGCCTCAACTGCGGCACCTCGATCCCAGAGCTCGAGCCGAGGATCTTCTCCTTCAACTCGCCGCACGGGGCGTGCGAGCGCTGCCACGGGCTCGGCTTCCAGCGGGTCGTGGATCCCGAGCTGGTCGTCCCGGACCCGACCCTGTCCCTCGGGGAGGGCGCGTTGCAGCCCTGGCGCACCGGCCATTCGCGCTACTGGAAGAGGCTGATCGAGGCGGTCGCCGAGGACTACGGGATTGACATCGACACCCCCTGGCAGGACCTCTCGGACGAGGACCGCGAGATCTTCCTCTACGGCACCGGGGGCGAACGCCACAAGGTGACCTACACCAACCGCTTCGGCCGCCGCCGCTCCTACAGCGTCCGGTTCGAGGGCATCGTCAACAACCTCGAGCGCCGCTACGACGAGACCGACTCGGACTCCGTCCGCGAGCGGGTCGAGGGGTATATGGCCGAGCAGCCCTGCCCGGTCTGCAAAGGCGCGCGGCTGCGTCCGGAGAGCCTCGCGGTCAAGGTCGGCGGAATCTCGATCCACGAGTACACCGAGATGTCCGCCCGCGCGGCGCTCCGCTGGATCGAGGAGCTCGAGATGACCGATACCGAGCGGGCGATCGCGCGCCTGCTCATCCGCGAGATCACCGAGCGGCTCGCGTTCCTGGACAACGTGGGCGTGGGCTACCTGAACCTGGCCCGGTCGGCGCGCACGCTGTCGGGCGGCGAGGCACAGCGGATCAGGTTGGCGACGCAGATCGGCTCGAGCCTGGTCGGCGTCCTCTACATCCTCGACGAGCCCTCGATCGGCCTGCATCAGCGAGACAACGCCAAGCTGATCCAGACGCTCGACCGCCTGCGCGACCTGGGCAACACGGTGATCGTCGTCGAGCACGACGAGGGCACGATGCGTTCGGCCGATCACATCGTCGACCTCGGCCCCGGTGCCGGCGAGCACGGCGGCCATGTGATCACCGAGGGCACGCCGGAGGAGGTCGAGGCCGATCCGGCCTCCCTCACCGGGCAGTACCTGGCAGGCCAGCGCCAGATCGAGGTGCCGGAGAAGCGCCGAAAGCCGCGCGGGGAGCTGGTGATCAGGGGTGCCCGGCAGCACAACCTGAAGCGGATCGACGTTTCGATCCCGCTCGGGGTCTTCTGCTGCGTGACCGGCGTATCGGGCTCCGGAAAGTCGACGCTGGTCAACGAGACGCTCTATCCGGCGGTCGCCAACCGACTCCATCAGGCGAAGCTGCGCCCCGGCTCGCACGACAGGATCGACGGCATCGAGCAGGTCGACAAGATCATCAACATCGACCAGTCGCCGATCGGCCGGACGCCGCGGTCCAATCCGGCGACCTACACCGGGGTCTTCGACCACATCCGCCAGCTCTACGCCCAGACTCGCGAGGCGCGGGCGCGGGGATACAAGCCGGGCCGGTTCAGCTTCAACGTCAAGGGCGGCCGCTGCGAGGTCTGCCGCGGGGACGGCCAGATCAAGATCGAGATGCACTTCCTGCCGGACGTCTACGTGCCCTGCGAGCAGTGCCACGGCAAGCGCTACAACCGCGAAACGCTGGAGATCCGCTTCAAGGGCAAGTCGATCGCGGATGTGCTCGACATGTCGGTCGCGGAGGCCTGCGACTTCTTCAAGGACATCCCGAAGATCGCGCGGCGACTGGACACGCTCCACGATGTCGGGCTCGACTACATCCGGCTCGGTCAGCCGGCTACCCAGCTCTCGGGCGGCGAGGCGCAGCGGGTGAAGCTCGCGACCGAGCTCTCCAAGGTCGCCACCGGCGACACCCTCTACATCCTCGACGAGCCCACCACCGGACTCCACTTTGCCGACGTCCAGCGGCTGCTCGACGTCCTCGACCGCCTGGTCGATGCCGGCAACACGGTGATCGTGATCGAGCACAACCTCGACGTGATCAAGACCGCCGACCGGATCATCGACCTCGGTCCCGAGGGCGGGGAGGAGGGCGGCAAGTTGCTCGCCACCGGGACCCCCGAGCAGGTGGCGGCGACGCCTGGCTCCTACACCGGTGAGTTCCTCGCCGATCTGGTCGAGCCGGAGATGAAGGTGCGCCGCACGGGCAAGCGCAAAGCTCCCGTTGCCGCCTAAATGCGAGGGTGCGCGACAGCGCAACCCGTTTAGTTAAAGGGCGATACTGGGCCGGTGAGGGAGAGGGCTTGCTAGGGGCGATCAGCTTTGACATCAACACCAGCGCGGCGCTCGACACGGCGGACCAGCGCGCCGGGCTCATCCTGCTCGGCTCGATGCTGCTCTCCTTCGGCTTCATCCGCTTCAGCACGCGGATGATCCGGGCCCAGGTGAAGTGGTGGCCCGGAAACGTCAGCCCCGGTGGGCTTCACATCCACCATCTGGTCTTCGGGATCGTGCTGATGATGCTCTCCGGGTTCCTCAACTTCGTGACCGAGCCGCCCAGCCCCTGGTTCGAGATCCTGGCCGGGGTGTTCGGAGTCGGCATGGGCTTGACGCTCGATGAGTTCGCCCTCTGGCTGTACCTCGATGACGTGTACTGGGCGGAGGAGGGGCGAAGCTCGGTAGACGCCGTCGTGTTCGCCGCGATCATCGGTGGCGGGATCATCGTCGGGTTCGTTCCCCTCGATGCGAGCGGCGGCTCCATCGTCGCGATCGTCGTCTCGGTCGCGATCACGTTGGGGATCTGCGCGATCGTCGCGCTTAAGGGGAAGATCAGCGCGGCGGTGATCGGCATGTTCATACCGCCGGTGGCCTGGGTCGCCGCGATCCGCTTGGCCCGCCCCGGCTCGTGGTGGGCGAAGCGGCGCTACTCACCCGGGAGCGGCAAGCTGGCCAGGGCCGAGGCCAGGAAGGCGCGCCACGACCGTCGGGTCCGCCGCTTCCAGGACCGAATCGGCGGGGCGCCTTCCCTGCCCAGTCCACGCCCGCATGACGGCTCAAAGCCGCCTGGAGACTGAATTTCACCCTTCCGCCTGGGCCTCTGACTAGGATCCGCTTGACCGGTCAATGGATTGACCGGCGCCCACGGCCGCCAAGGGTGCGGTCGGCTAATGAGAGGAGACCCCGGTGAGAGGTGCGGGTCGAGTCGTTTTCGCGGCGATCCTGTTGCTGTTGGTGGGCACGCTCAACATCATCTACGGGATCGGCGCGGTATCGGACGCAAATTTCTACGTTAACGACACGCGGTACATCTTCACGAATCTCCACGCGATGGGGTGGTTCTTGATCATCGTCGGTGTCATCCAGTTGACCGGAGGCTTCTCGCTGCTTGCCGGCAACGTCTACGGCCGCGTGATCGGCATCATCGGCGGGACCATCGGCGCGATCGACGCGCTGCTGTCGATGGGCGAGCACCATCCATTCTGGAATCTGGCGATCTTCGCCCTCTGTGTGTGGGTGGTCTACGGGATCATCGTCTTCGGCGAGGACGAGCCAGTACGAGCGCCATAGGCGTTGTGTGGGAGCCCGGCTCCGGCCGGGCTCCCGCGTTCATTCCTCGTTCGTGCCGGCGCAGCCGGCCGCGTCAGTGCCCGGCCCGGTACATCAAGCCGGCTGCCATGACCTCAACGGTGCCCCGGACGATGAATCCGATTCCGGCGAGCAGCGCCAGTGTGGCCAGCCCGATGTCTGGGTTCGCCACGACGATCACACCGGCCGCGATCGAGACCACGCCGAGGATGATTGAGATGACCCGATGCTCGCGGAAGTCGAGCGCTCGCGCCAGGTCGGCGACCCCCGTGAGGATGAACCAGAACGACAGCGCGATCAGCAGGGCGAGCACGCCGGCGCCGGGGCGCACCAGGCAGATCAACCCCGCCAGGATGGAGAGGAAGCCGACGATGTAGCGGAGCACGCGGCCGCCCCCCGACGTCTGGCTCTCGACCGTCGCCAGGCCAATGTATGACGAGCCCGCGATGACCAGGTAGACCCCGACGATCAAGCCGAGGGCGAGCAGCGTGATGTCCGGGTAGACGATGGCAAGCACGCCGGCTGCTATGGAAAGCAGTCCGAGAAGGCCTACCAGCCACCATTTCCCCAGGTCCGTGGATACGGTCCCGGTTCCTTCGACCTTCGCCATTCTTTCCTCCTCCTTGGTCCCAGCCTCAGGGTGGCCGGGATTTCGTTGCGAATCTATACGCCCAGTTGGGCGACGGCGTGGGCCGGAGCGCCCAAACTCAGGTCACGTGCGCGGGTACCCGCTCGTCGACGAGCAGAGCCGCTCCGATCGCCCCACCGACATCGCCGAGGGCGGCGAGCCGAATCGCGGGCGGCCGGTCGTCAGCGAAGAGGTGGGGGTGCATGCGCGCCGCAATGCGCCTCACGTACCTCTCGCCCATGCGGACGCCGAGGCCGCCGCCGATGATCACCGCCTCCGGATCGATCACGTTGACGCACGAGGCGACCCCGGCGCCGAGGGCGTTGACCGCGCGATCCATCAGCCTGGTCGCGAGGTCGTCGCCTTGCTTGAGTGCCCGCTCCCAGACCCCGCTGGTGAGCCGGTCACGGCCCCGCTCCTCCATGATCTTGAAGAGGTCGGTCTTGGCGCCGCGCTGGACCTCCTTGCGCGCCTTGATCTCCATGGCCATGCGGCCCGCGTAGGCCTCCATGCAGCCCTTTCGCCCGCAGGTGCACCGGGCGCCTCCCATCTTCACGACGACGTGTCCGATCTCGGCCGCCGCGCCTCGGCCGAGCCACGGCTTGCCATTCAAGATGAGCCCGCCGCCGACACCGGTTCCCCACCACACCCCCAGGATGGTGTCGAACTCCTTGGCGGCGCCCAGCTCGAACTCGCCTTGGACCGCGACCTGGACGTCATTGCCGATCCGCACCGGCACGCCGAGGTCCTCTGAGAGGCGTTCGCCGAGCGGGAAGGGGCTGAGCCAGCCGGGGAGGTTACGGGCGTCCGAGACGACCCCCGTGGTCTCGTCCGCGTCGCCGGGGGAGCCCACGCCGACGCCGACGAGGTCACCTGCCTCGACGCCGGCCTGCTCGGCCGCCTCGCGCAAGGACGAGACCATCTCGCGAGCGACGTCCTCGGGGCCTCCGGTGGTGGGCGTCGGGTGCCGCGCCTGGCCGAGCACCTGGTTGTCGGCGTCGACGACGACGGTCTGGATCTTTGTTCCGCCGAGGTCGATCCCGCCGCGCGGCGCCTGGTCCGGATCCGGGCTCACTCCTGAGACCATAACCCCCTCCTTTGACAAGCTTTCCGCGTGGCGTCACTCGGCCAATGGCGCACCTGGTGGGTGAAGCGACGCTGGTACGAGCGCAACCGACGCTGGCGCCGGCGCCTCCGGATCAACCGGCACGCGGCCGAGGGCGGCTTCTTTATCCGGCATCCGATCGAGGGGGAAGTGCTGGAGGCGATCGACTCCGGGCGGCTCGAGATCGGTGAGGGGACTCTGCTCGAACCCGGCTGCTGGCTCACCCTCTCGGGCGAGGCACGGATCCGGGTCGGCGAGGGCTGCTTCCTCAACCGCAACACCATGCTCGCCGCCCTGGAGCTGATCGAGATCGGCGACCATGTGATGTTCGCCAACAACTGCTTCGTCGGCGACTCCGATCACCGCTACGACGACCCGACCAAGCCGGTCACCTGGCAGGGGTTCGAACCGCAGGGGCCCGTGCGGATCGGCTCCAACTGCTGGTTCGGGGTGGGTTGCGTCGTCACCGGGGGCGTCGAGATCGGAGAGCGGTGCGTCATCGGCGCGAACTCGGTGGTCACACAGAATCTGCCAGGCGGGGTGATCGCGGCAGGCGCCCCGGCCAAGGTGATTCGGGAGATCGAGTTCAAGCGACCGCCAGGCCGCTCTCCTTAGGAGCGAAGGGCGAAGCCCGTAGCGACTTGTGATGGGCGGCCGCCCGCGGTCGCGCCTGATGAGGGCCATAGGCGTCCCGGCCGCTTCCTAGACTCGCGGCGTGCTCAGACTCCACCTCGCCGTCGAGGAGCACCGTGCCGACTCGGTCTCCGAGGCTCTGGACCAGACCGGAGGAGTGCACCGGATCGTCGCGCTGCATCCGGAGCGGGCCGGCACCGGCATCGTTCTGGCAGCCGACGTGCTGCCCTCGGTTGCCGATCGGGTGATGAGGCTGATCCGCGACTGGGAGATCGACGAGGCCGACTATCTGCTGACGCGCCAGGACGTGGTCGCGCCCGCCCCGCACACCCACGCCGGGTTCGCCGACCCGGAGGAGTTCGCCTGGGTGGAGGTGATGGGGGAGGCGAGGACGCATGCGCGGCCGCTCGGCCGCTACCTGGCCCTGATGGCGGTCGCCGCCGTGATCGCGGCGATCGGAGTGATCACCGACAACCCGATCCTGATCGTGGGAGCGATGGCGGTCAGCCCGGACCTGCTGCCGATCTCCGCCGCCTGCGTCGCGATCGTCGGGGGCCGGCTTCCGCTCGCCCGCCACGCGATCGGGACCCTCCTGCTCGGCATCGGTCTGACCTGGGTGGTTTCCGCTGGGGTCGCCTGGGGCCTCCAGGTCGTCGGCATCCTCAGCCCCGGGTTCGAGCTCCAGGACACGGCGCTCAACGGCCTCGACCACATCGACTACTCGATCGTGCTGGTGGCGCTCGCCGCCGGCGTGGCGGCGATGCTCTCCTTCGAGACCAGGGCGGCCTCGGCTGTGGGGGTTGCCATCTCGGTGACGACGATTCCCGCCTCGGCCCTCTTCGGCGTGTCGCTGGGACTGGGGGAGGTGGCTGTCTCCTGGGGCGCTCCAGGTGTGCTCGGCGTCAACGTCGCCCTGCTGCTGCTCTCCGGAACGGCGACCCTGGCCGTGCAACGGCGGCTCGCCGCGCGCGCCGGGCCGGCGCCAGCGTGAGTGGCCAGTGGCTAGGAGACGATCTGCACGACCACGGTGCGCTCCCGCGGGCGATCGTCGAAGTCGATCAACACGAGCTGCTGCCAGGTCCCTAGTGCGAGACGGCCGCCCGTCACCGGAAGCTGGTCGGAGGCGCCGATCAGGGAGGCGCGCTGGTGGGCGTGCGAGTTGGTGTCGCGGTTGAGCCGGTTGTGCTCGTAGTCGCCCTCGACCGGGACCAGCCGGTCCAACAGCGCGCGCAGGTCGGCGATGCCGCCCGGCTCGAACTCCATGGTCGTGATCGCGGCCGTCGACCCTCGGACGAACACAGTCACCAGTCCATCGTCGATCGGTCCCTGGGCCACGACCTCCTGCACCTCCGCGCTGATGTCGACGACGTCCGTATCCCCCTGAGTCGCGAGCCGAAGATCCGCAGTGTGAACGGCCACGCCGCCGCACGCTAGCGGACGTCTCCGTGCGTCAGGGCCTCGTCACCTCTCGCCTGACCGTGTGCAGGCTCCAGCCCACGGCGAACATGCCGATGCCGTTGAGGATGAACCCGAGACCGACGAGCAACGCGAGCGTGGCGAAGCCGATGTTCGGATCGGAGACGATCACGATCCCGGCGAGCAGCTCCACCGCTCCGGCGAAGATGTTCCAGCCGCGGTTCTCATCCACCTCGAAGGCGGCGACCACGCGAAGCACGCCGACCGCAATCAGCCAGATCCCGATCAGCAAGGCGACCGCCGCCACCCCTCCGATGGGATGG
This sequence comes from Solirubrobacterales bacterium, assembly GCA_036520315.1. Classification (GTDB taxonomy): domain Bacteria; phylum Actinomycetota; class Thermoleophilia; order Solirubrobacterales; family 70-9; genus DASUPK01. The sequence goes on from DATDJZ010000063.1 coordinate 7,677, forward strand.
CGGATGAGCAGGACCCCGACGATCGCGGTGAGCACCCCGAGCAGCGCGAGCGATCCGCGGCTCTGGGTGCCGCGCATCAGGGAGGCCGCCAGCTCGAGGATCCCGTCGAGGAGCAGGAAGATCCCCGCGATCACCGCCAGCGTCGCCAGGCTGTCGCCCGGCTTGATCAGGATGATGATCCCCGCCGCGATGCTGAGCACCCCGACGAGCAGAAGCAGCCACCACCCTCCGGTGGCCGCGCGCACGTCGCCAGTAGTCACTTGATCAACCATCTCTCCTCCTCACTCTCCATCGGTTGGCTCGATCTCACCCGGCCGCCAGCGGCCGTCGTCAGGATCTCCAGCGATCTCACGCAGGCCCGGGCCGGGACCGAGCCCAAACCCGGCGGCGTGGGCACGAATGTCGCAGCCGCGGAGACATGAATCAGCCGCGTCACAGGGAATTCCACGGGGTTGGCGAAAGGCCCAAACGGTGTTCTCACTAGTCCTTGCATTCCGCGGGCTACGGCGAGCCGTCGTGGCGGTCTGGCGCGACCCCGAGACCAAGGCCCTGCCCTTCGTCGCCGGCGCCCTGGTCCTCACGGGGACGCTCTTCTACTGGCGCACCGAGGACTGGACCATCATCCAGGCACTCTACTTCTCGGTCGTGACGCTGACCACCGTCGGCTACGGAGACTTCACGCCGACCAGCGCCGGCACGCAGATCTTCACGATCATCTACATCCTCACCGGGCTCGGCGTCTTCGTGGCGCTGCTGGCCTCCGTCGCCGAGCAATACATCAAGCAGAAGTCCGAGGGCCCGGGTGCGAGGGAGCGTCTGCGCGCCCGGCGAAGCCGACGCCGGTCTCAAGGTGACGAACCAGCGGAGCAGTAGAACGCGCTCGTTCGGCTGTCCTTCTCCACCTGATACAAAGGGTGGTAAGGGGGTTGCTCATGGATGAGCAGCCCCAATCACAGCGAGGGGAGAAGTTGGAAGCGTCCGAAAGTCCGCAAGGCCGGACCCCTAAGCCCGCCGGTGGCGAGCGCTCGGACGACCGCGCGGCGCAAGAGCCGAAGCATCGCCACCGCATCCTCGTCTGGGCCCTCGTCGTGCTCGCGTCGGTGGTGCTGCTCGTCTCGATGATCGCCAACTGGGTTCAGACTCAGGTCCTCGACAGCAACGAGTTCGCCAACAGCACCGAGGAGATCCTCCAGAACAAGGACGTCCAGGAGCAGCTCAGCATCTTCGCGGTCGATCAGCTCTACGCCAACATTGACGTCCAAGCCCAAATCGAGCAGAAGCTGCCGAGCGCGGCCCAGCCGCTCGCCGCTCCGGTCACGGCGGCGACCAGACAACTCGCCACGAACGTCGCGGAGACGGCGCTCGCCTCGCCTCGAGTTCAGCAACTCGTCGCCACCGCGATCTCTGGGGCGCAGCAGCGGTTCGTCAGCCTGATCGAGGACAAGGGCCAGTTCGTGTCGACGCAGGGCGGCGACGTCACCCTCGAATACGGGAGCTTCGTCGCCGACCTTGCCACCCGCCTGGGCGTCGACCCCTCGGCGATCTCCCAGATCCAGGCCTTCATCCAGCAGTACTCGACGGAGCTCAAGCAGCGCCTCACCACGATTCAGAGCAAGATCGAGTCGACGCGAGCAACTCTCTCGCAGGCGCAGGCGGGCACGCTCAGCCCGCAGGCGCAACAGAACCTCACGACTCTCGAAACGGATGCCGCGCAGCTCCGTGTGACCGTCGCGAGCCTCGAGCAGAAGATCGCGGGCATCCAGCCGAAGGCTCCCGCCCAGCTCCAGAGCCGGTTGTCCGAGCTCCAGGGCCGCCTGGCCAACCTCGACAAGCGGCTGGCCACGGTGCAGCTACAGGCGGCCGCGGTACTCAAGGATCCAAGCCAGGCGAACATCCTCAAGCTCGACCCCACGCTCGCCTCGCTCCAGACGCGCGTCACCACCCTGCTCAACCGCCAGGCGGTTCAGCACCCCGGCGAGCTCGTCGTGATGAAGTCCAGCGGGCTAAGCGGGCTCCAGGACCTCGTCAGGGCGCTGCGGAACCTCGGCTTCGTGCTGCCGCTGCTGGCGCTCGTGCTGTACCTGGGCGCGATCTACCTGGCGAAGGGGTGGCGCCGCGAGACGCTGATGAGAGCCGGGGGCGGGATCCTGGGGGCCGCGCTGGTCATCCTGTTGGCGAGGCGCCTGCTCGGCAGCGCGGTCACCGATTCGGTAGCGAGTTCAGATGCGGTCAAACCGGCCATCACCGCCGTCTGGAACATCATTTCCGGCGGCCTGCGCGAACGGGCGGTGTTCGTGCTCGTGATCGGGCTGGGGTTCATCGCCGGGGGGCTCCTGGCAGGGCCCGGCCGCCACGAGGTCGCCGTGCGGCGGTTCCTGGCGCCGTACCTACGCGAGCAGCCGGTTGTGGTCTATGCGGTTCTCGCCTTTGTCTTCCTG
>DATDJZ010000064.1:0-7867 GCA_036520315.1 Solirubrobacterales bacterium
TAAAGGCTCGCCGACTCGCTCAACTCATCGCCACCGGTCCCTACGACAGCTCCGGCTCGTTGGTGACCTTGGGCGGCCCACCGTCGGAGCCGAACACGCGCGTGGAGCGCGGTCGCACGAAGACGATCTCGCCCTCCCAGAGCTCCAGCTGATCCACCTCATCCCGGGTCAGCTGCACCGAGAAGTTCTCACCCTCGGGCAAGCTCAGCTCCACTCTCACCTCGAACCCGAGGTGCACGATGCGCTCAACCATCGCCTCGATCGTCCGGCCGTTCGGCTCGTGGCGGATCTCGATGTCGTGCGGCCGCACCCAGGCCTCGCCGAGACGATGGGCCGGGCCGACGAAGCTCATCACGAACTCCGAGGCGGGATGCTCATAGAGGTCACGTGGTCCGCCCGATTGCTCGACCTTTCCGTCGTTCATGACGATGATCTGCTCCGCCACGTCCATCGCCTCCTCCTGGTCGTGGGTGACGAAAATCGTCGTCACGTGGACGTCGTCATGGAGGCGGCGCAGCCAGGTGCGCAGCTCCTGCCGCACCTTTGCGTCGAGCGCGCCGAAGGGCTCGTCGAGCAGCAGCACGCGCGGTTCAACCGCGAGCGCCCTGGCCAGGGCCATCCGCTGCCGCTGGCCGCCGGAGAGCTGGTTGGGAAAGCGCTTCTCAAATCCCCGTAGGTGAACGAGATCGATCAGCTTCTTGACTCGCTCGCGGATGGTGCCGTTGCCCTCGCCCCTGATCCGCAGGCCGAACGCGATGTTGTCGAACACGCTCATGTGCTTGAAGGCGGCGTAGTGCTGGAAGACGAAGCCGACGTTCCGGTCCTGCACCCGGGTCTCGGTGTTGTCCTCGCCCGAGATCAGGACCTGCCCGGTGTCGGGCTGCTCCAGCCCCGCGATCACACGCAGCAGGGTCGACTTGCCGCTGCCACTCGGGCCAAGGAGAGCCGTCAGGCCCCCATCCGGCACGTCGATCGAGACGTCGTCGAGGGCGACGAAATCGCCGAACCGCTTGGTCACGTTGTTGACGGAGATGGCCATCTCAGGCCTCCTTTTCGATGGGCTGCGGGACGAACACGCCGGGGCCCTGAAGCTCCCCGTCGTCACCCTCCTCGGCCTCGGCACTCCTTGCCGAGCGCTTCTGCAGGAAGTTCAAGCTGAAGAGGACCAGCAGTGCCAGGAGCGCGAGGACCAGCCCCGCGGCATAGGCACCGGCTGCGTTGAACCTCTCGAACTGCGTTTGGACGAAGATCGGCAGGGTCTCCGTCTCACCCGAGATCCTCCCCGAGACGATGCTGACTGCACCGAACTCGCCCAAGGCACGGGCCGTAGCGAGGACAACGCCGTAGGCGAGCCCCCACCGGATCGCCGGCAGGGTCACCCGCCAGAAGGTCTGCCATGGGGACGCGCCGAGCGTCTCGGCTGCCTCCTCCTGATCCGTGCCGATCTCCTGGAGCACGGGCATCACCTCCCGGACGACGAAAGGAAGGGAGACGAAGATCGTCGCCAGGACCATGCCCGGCACGGAGAAGATCACCTGGATGCCGTTCTGGGCGAGCGTCTCGCCGAACCAGCTGTCGCGCGGCGCGTAGACGAGGAAGAGGGCCAGACCGATCACGACCGGCGAGATCGCGAAGGGCAGGTCGATCGATGCGTTCAGCAGCGCCTTGCCACGGAACTTCTGGCGGACCAGCACCAGCGCCGTGAGCACGCCGAAGGCGGTGTTGAGCGGCACCGCGATCCCGACACAGACGATCGTCAGCCAGAACGCGTGCAATCCATCCGGCGACGTCACGGAGTCGAGCGGCTCACTGATGCCGTGTTCGAAGGTGCGCCAGAACACGGCGCCGACAGGGATCAGAAGGAGCAGGGAGAGGTAGACGAGGGCGACGCTCCGGAGCCCCCAGCGGGCGCCCTGACTAGGCGCGCTCATGCCTGGACCTCCAGTTGGCGAACAGGTTGAGGGCTAACAGCAGTCCCACCGAGATCAGCAGAAGCAGCACGGAAACTGCCGCGGCACCCGAGTAGTCGTTCGTTTCGACCCGCCCGAAGATGTAGACGGAGGCGACCTGGGTCTTGAACGGGATGTTCCCGGTCAGCAGCACCAGGGAGCCGAACTCGCCGAGCGCTCGGGCGAAGGCGAGGCCGCAGCCCGCGACGACCGCGGGCGTCAGGTTGGGCAGGATGATGCTGCGGAAGATCCTGCGGTTCGGCGCTCCGAGCGAGGCGGCCGCCTCCTCCATCTCCTTGTCGAGCTCCATCAGCACGGGCTGGACTGCACGCACGACGAACGGCAAGGTCACGAAGAGGAGCGCGCAGACGACGGCTGCACGGGTGTAGGCCAGATGGATGCCCACCGGCGAGTTCTGGCCGTACAGCGCGAGCAGGGTCAGCCCGGCGACGATCGTCGGCAGCGCGAAGGGCAGATCGATCACCGAGTTGAGGATCCGTTTGCCGGGGAACTCGTCGCGAACCAGCACCCAGGCGATCAGCGTTCCCATCACGGCGTTGATCGCGACCACGATCAACGAGGTGATCAACGTCAGCCTGATCGCGGACTGGGCCTCTGGAGCCGTGATCGCGTCCCAGAAGTGACCCAGACCATCCTCGAAGCCGCGACTGACAACCGCGGCCAACGGAAGCAGGACGATCAGGCTGATCCAGAGCGTCGACGCCCCGCGGGCGAGCGCCGCGCCGCCGAGGGGGGCCCGAAGCCCCGCCCTCGGCGGCCTGGCTACAGCTGTGTCGGCTGATGCCAAGGCGGCGTCTCAGACCTAGCTGGTCGGGGCCCCGAGGTCCGCCTCGGTCTGGGTGACCCAGCCGTCGTCGCCGAAGAACGGGTCGGCGACCTTCGACCAACCGCCGAAGTCGGCGATCGTGAATAGGCCGGAGGGAATCGGGAACTTGCTCGCGTTCTTGTCAGCCACGGACTTCACGACCGGGCGATAGCCCGCGTCCGCGAACGCCTGCTGCCCCTCATCGCTGTAGAGGAAGTCGACGAACGGCTGCGCGGCGCTGCTCGCGTCCTTCGTGACGGCGATCGGGTTCTCGATCAGGATCGTGCTGTCGGGCGTGACGTAATCGAGATCGATGCCCTCCTGCTGAGCCTGGATGGCCTCGTTCTCGTAGCCGACCAGCACGTCGCCCTTGCCGCTCGAGAACGTGTTGAGCGAGTCTCGGGCGCTGTCGTCCTGGACGGAGGTGTTCTCGATCACCTGCTTCACGAAGTCCTGGGCCTGCGCCTCGGAGTTGCCCGCCTCGATCTGCGACCCGTAGATCGCCATGATGTTCCAGCGGGCACCGCCGGAGGTGGCCGGGTTCGGGTCGATGACCTCGACGTCGCCCCGAGTGAGATCGTCGAAGGAGTGGATGTTCTTCGGGTTGCCCGGCCGCACCATCAGGGTCACGACCGAGTTCGTGACGATCCCCTTGTATTGGTTCTGGCTCCAATCGGGCGAAACTATTCCGGCGTCGACAAGCCTCGTCATATCCGGCTCGAGCGAGAACTCGACCACGTCGGCCGGCTGCCCCGCCTCGACCGCGCGGCTCTGATCGCCGGACGAGCCGAACGAGTTCGAGAAGTCGATCCCGTCACCCTGATCGGTCTTCTGGAAGACAGGCTCGAGCCTGTCCTCGTAGACCTGCTGCGGAGTCGAGTAGGCGACCAGATTGACCTTGTCCCCCCCGCTGGCCGAGCTGCCGCACGCGGCGGCACCCACCGCGACGGCAAGCGCGAAGAGTGCTACGCCAAGCCGGGGGACGATGCCCGGCCAGTTCTGCTTGATGCCCTTGGTCATGGAGAAGTGTCCTTGTGGCCTTTCTTGATTGATTTCGTTGGCAATCGGCGGCCACCGTAGCAGGTTCCCGACTTTCTGGATCAAAAATCTCTTAATTCCCTACCCGATTGGGGGAAATACCCAGCAAGCCGATTGACAAGAGGGCATTAGCTCGATTTAGCGACGCCGCCAACGGGAAGGAATCCCCGCATGAGGGTGCTGTTCTTCACCTGGCTCACGCTGATCGCCGCCGGCCTCGTCTTCTATTCAGTCATCGGGCTGACCCACCACTGAGGCTGTGCGCCGCTTCATTCGGGACCACTCGCTCTCGCTCTTCTTCCTCGTCCTCTTCCTGGCTGCCCTCGTCGGCCAGGCGATCGCCGGCCACGCGCTCCACAACAACGACGCGGTCGCCCACCACGGCCAGACGATGTCGTTCTGGCGCTACATCGTCTCCTCGGACTTCGGCAACGCCGTGATGGAGAACTGGCAGTCCGAGTACCTCCAGTTCATGCTCTTCATGCTCGCCACCATCTGGCTGATCGAGCGCGGCTCACCCGAGTCGAAGCAGCGCGGCGAGGAGGGCACCGAGTCCGACGAGAAGCAGAGGATCGGCCCTCACGCCCGGTCCGACTCGCCCGACTGGGCCAAGCCCCGCGGAATCAGGACCTTCGTCTACTCGAACTCGCTGCTGATCGTGATGTCGATCATCTTCTTCGGTTCCTGGTTCGCTCAGTCGGTCACCGGCTGGACGGAGTTCAACGCGCAGCAGGTCGACCATCACGAGGCGACGGTCTCATGGCTCGGCTACATCGGCTCCGCGGACTTCTGGGAGGCGACCCTGGAGAACTGGCAGTCCGAGTTCCTCGCGGTCGGCTCGTTCGTGGCGATCACCGTCTTCCTGCGCCAGCGCGGATCGCCGGAGTCGAAGCCGGTGGGCACCCCCCACGAGGCGACGGGAGTCGAGGGGTAAGAGGCCGGAGGGCTCGGTCCGCTCTCCGCTGCGCCTAGAAGAGCTTGGTCTGGGCGGGCTCCGGCTGCTCCGGCTCGCGGGCGCGCTCGGCACGACGCGCGGCGAGCTCGTCGCGGCGCCGGTAGCGCGGGTCTCGAGAGCGATTGGGCGCCCGGACCAGGTCCCCGATCCGCTTGCGCTCGGTGTTCGGCGCGTAGGCCCGACCCTCGTACAGATTCTCGTAGCGTGGCATCAGGTCCGGCCGGGCCGCAGTGAGCCAGGACATGAAGACCTCCTTCACGCCCGGCCGCAGATGCAGCGCGATCGCGTTGACGAAGGTCGCCCCGGCCTCCTCGGCCAGCGAGACGATCTCGTCGACGAGCTCGGGCGAGTCGTTGATGCCCGGCATCAGCGGCGCCACCAGCACGCCGGAGGGGATGCCGGCCTCGTTGAACCTCGCCACCGCCTCGAGCCGCTTCCGCGGATGCGGGGTGTGCGGCTCGGTCTCGCGCCAGATCTTCTCGTCGAGGGTCGGGACGGAGAAGTTCACGCTCACGTCCACCACCTCCGCCAGCTCGACCAGGGCATCGAGGTCGCGGAGAACCAGCGGCGACTTGGTCAGGATCGACGTGGGGGTTTCGGTTTCCTGCAGCGCCTCGATCATCGGCGGCATCAGCTTGTACTTCCCCTCGGCCCACTGATAGGGATCGGTGTTGGTCCCGAACGCCACCAGCTCGCGCTTCCAGCTCGGCCGGTTGAGCTCGGCTCGCAGCAACTCCGGCACGTTGACCTTGACGACGATCTCGCGCTCGAAATCGCGGCCCGCGTTCAGGTCCAGATAGGTGTGAGTGTTCCGGGCGAAGCAATTGTGGCTGACCACTCCGTTAGCGATGAAGTCGCCCGTCCCGGTGGTGATATCGAAGAGCTGTCGCTTGCCCACCGGTTCGATCGAGCTGATTCCGAGCTTTGCGTCTGACTTGAGAGCGATACCTTCGATGGAGCGCTTCCTGGCGATCGCTGGATCTACGGTCTGACAGAACCGAACCTTGTTCTTCAGTCCGCCCATGAGTCGCACGTAGGTCAGTCCATTGGGCTTGCCTGTCGGTTCGATGACGTATCCGAATCCGAGCTGGCGCATGCAGTAGGTCACCCAATCGAGAATTACGGGATCCGTGTTTGCTATCCGGCCGCTATCGAAACTGCCTTCCGCATCAAAGATCCCGGCCAGGAAGCCCTTGCACCACTCCTCCGCGGGCCTTCTAGGCCATGTGATCGCCTCCGTTATCCGGTCAAAGCCCGCTCTGCTCTGATCGCGAATCGCCCGGATCTCTCGGTGCGTGCCAGCTGCAGCAGCAAAGAGAAACTCCTCCGGACGCAGATCAACATCGGCGAGGTACTCCCGCGCTCGTCGAAGCGCCTCGAAGTCGGTGAGCGCCAGACGAAATCGGTACAGGGTGCTGCCCGCTCGGCTCGGCCGTGGGTCTTTGTAGGTGCGTAGGTTGCCGTCGCCTCTGATCAACCCGCAGAGATATCCCGTTCGGTAGACAGGAGTATCGGTGTCCGGTCCCGTTGCGAAGTGGCCGACACCCATCAGCCTGTCGTTGAGAGTCAGATGGGGGCGCTGAAGTGGACCCTGCTCTGCGCCGATGACGTGCTTCCACTTTCCGCGCTGGCTGAGGAACCGGTGATCTCCGCTGGCGATCAGCTTGGTCCCGTCCTCCAGTGTGACTCGGTATGCCTCCTGGTACGTCTCCCAATGGGCGAGCACCTCAGTCAGGACGTAGTATCGGTACGTCGGACCGCGGATCGTGCCGTAGATCCGATCGCCGACTTCGAGGTCGCGCAGCGGTTTGGTGCGACCGTCCGCCATCAGGACCGGCGTCGCCCCTCCTAGGCAATAAGTGCACGCATGCGCGCAGCCCCTGAATGCGTTCACAGTCCAGTTGAACGGCAGGAAGTCGCCGGGCACCTTGTTGAGCGCCGACTTCGCCCGGACCTCGTGGAAATTGATGCCGAGGGCCTCGGGGGCATCGAAGGTCCGGACCCGCTCGACGTCGAGGCCGGGAAGGCTCCGTCCCTGCTCTCTATCGACCTTTTGTGAATCCCAGCGCATCGGTTTCAGTGTTGCAATGCCCATCAGAGTGGTACGAACGTATGTTCGCACACATTCCGGCGAGGAGGCTTCGCTGTGAAAGGATCCGCCGCATGCAGGAACACTCCGTCCACCTGTTGCGAATCGAGGGCACCGCGGACGAGGAGTGCGAGGAGTTCCTCAAGTGCCTGTACGACCGGATCGAGTTCGGCCCCCCTGAGCAGAGAGAGCCGGATCAGGCGGGGACGCGGGAGCTGCACCTGGCGGCACCCGGCGACATCCAGCCGGTGCCGATCACGGGGGACTTCGGTCTGGAGGCCGCTCACGCGCAGGTGGATGAGCTTGCCACGGCATGCAGGCCGGATTGGGAGACGCTCTACCAGCTCGTCCGGTAGCCGTCCTCTGCCGGGCAGACTGTCTCGCTTGAGCGCGGGGTAGGAGGCTTCTGTGAGCCAGCTCCGCCTCACGGGTGAAGAAACCAGCGGCGCCGAGGCGCTGATCCCCGAGCACCCCACGCTGAAGTCGCTGCGGGAGGCCGCCACCGGCTGTACCGCCTGCCCCCTCCACAAGACCGCCATGCAGACCGTCTTCGGCGAGGGGCTGAAGCGGGCACGGCTGATGCTGGTGGGCGAGCAGCCGGGTGACCGCGAGGACATCGAGGGCCACCCCTTCGTCGGCCCGGCCGGCCGGGTCCTGGACCAGGCCCTCGAGCAGGCCGACATCGAGCGGGACGACGCCTACGTCACCAACGTGGTCAAGCACTTCAAGTGGAAGCCGCAGGGCAAGCGCCGGATCCACCAGACGCCAAGGGCAGAGGAGATCAAGGCCTGCGCTCCCTGGCTCGAGGCGGAGCTCGAGGTCGTCGATCCGGAGGTACTGGTCTGCCTCGGAGCGACGGCGGTCAGGGCCGTGATCGGATCGAAGGCACGGGTGATGAAGGACCACGGCGAGTTCCTGGAGTCGAAGCTGGGGCGCACCGCCGTCCCCACCCTGCACCCGTCCGCGATCCTGAGAGCCGATCCCGAGGATCGGGACGATGCGATGGCGCT
>DATDJZ010000065.1:0-22883 GCA_036520315.1 Solirubrobacterales bacterium
CTCCGACTTCGACCGCGAGAAGCTGCAGGAGCGGCTGGCCAAGCTGGCCGGCGGCGTCGCGGTCGTCAAGGTCGGCGCGGCCACCGAGACCGAGATGAAGGAGAAGAAGCACCGCGTCGAGGACGCCCTGCAGGCGACCCGCGCGGCGCTCGAGGAGGGCATCGTCCCGGGTGGCGGCGTGGCACTGCTGAACGCCCAGGACGCGATCAAGCTCGACTCCTATGACGACGATGACGAGCGTACGGGCGCGAGCATCATCCAGCGCTCGCTCGAGGCCCCGATCCGGCAGATCGCCGACAACTCGGGCTTCGAGGCGTCGGTCGTGGTCGAGAAGGTCCGCGGCCTGAAGGACGGCGAGGGCCTGAACGCGGCCAGTGGCGAATACGGTGACCTGGTCGCCGACGGCGTCATCGACCCGACCATGGTCACCCGCTCGGCGCTGCAGAATGCGGCCTCGATCGCCAAGAACATCCTCACCACCGAGGCGATCGTGGCCGAGCCGCCCGAGAAGGAGGGCGCCGGCGCGATGCCCGGTGGCGGCATGCCCGACATGGGCGGGATGATGTAGGCGGCTTTCGTCGCGCTACTCTCGCCACTAACAGGCGAGTGCCCGCACACATCGCGGGCGACTTCCAAAAGAGGCCCGGCGAAAGCCGGGCCTCTTTGCGTCCTCAGGAATTCGCACCCGGGGGCCGATGGGACCGCGTGCGACCGGAGGATCCCTCCCAGGGAACGGTCGACGCGATCAGCTACGTCTCCTTGCTCGGCGGACTGCTCGAGCTCATCTCGCCGGGGCGGCCGTACTAGCGATCGATCGATTCCGAGAGGCCTCGTCCGAAGTAGGCTGAGGCGGGATCGGATACATGGCGATCGACCTGGTCATCGACGTCGAGAACACCCCGGGCGCTCTGGCGGGTGTGGCGGACGCCATCAGCGATGCCGGCGTCAATATCGCGGCCGCGACGTGCGTCGGACCGGGCGACCGGGCTGAGCTCCACATTCTCGTGCCGCATGGCGAGGCGGTGAAGCACGCGCTGGCGATCTCCCATGTTGCGGTCACAGCCGAGCGCGAGGTCGTCGTCGTCGAGGTCCAGGATCGCCCGGGCGTGCTCGCGGAGCTAACCCACAAGATCGCCCAGGCTGGGGTCAACCTCGACCTCGTCTACGTCGCCACCCGCAATCGCATCGTCTTCGGGTCTGAGGACATCGACGCTCTGCGTGCAGCGCTGGGCGTGCCCCAGTAGCCCCTCAGGTCAGCCGGACCGAGCGCCCAGCACCGCGCCCATCGACCGGGGCTCGACCCCGAGCGACTCGGCGTCCTGGGTCCCGCGCTCGCTCGTCATCGGCACCTCCATCAGCTCCGCCTCCTCCCAGGTGGCGAAGACCGAGGGTCCGACGAGCAGCTCGAGCCCCCGCAGCCCGGTGCGCACCAGCGGGAGGGGCACGTGCACCAGGGGCCGCTCCCGCCCACTGGCTTCCACTACGACCTCGACGATGTCGTCGTACGAGAGCAGCTCCGGGCCGGCGAGCTCGTACCGCCCGTCGGAGCCCGGGTTCGACCCGCCTCCGTCGAGGGAGCCGACCACGCAGCGGGCTACGTCCCTGGCCCAAATCGGCTGGTACAGGGCGTGGCCGGATCCAGAGATCGGCACGACCGGGAGCAGCGAGAAGCGCTCGAGCAGCCTGATCCAGGGGTCCCCCGGCCGGTAGATGATCGAGGGAGCGAAGACGGTGGTCTCGAGCGCCGACTCCCGCACCGCGTGCTCGGCCAGCGCCTTGGAGCGGAAGAAGCGCGTCCGCTGGAACGCCGTCGCGCCCATCGCAGAGAAGAAGACGAAGCGGTCCACCCCCGCGCGCTCGGCCGCGCGCAGCAGGCGAACCGTGGCGAGGCCGTTGAGCTGCTCGATGGTGCCGCCCGGCTGGTCCCGGATCGTCGCCGCGAGGTGGATGACCGTGTCCACTCCGCGCATCGCGTGACGCAGCAGGAAGGGGTCGCCGATGTCCCCCAGCGCGATCTGGACGTCGACCCGATGCTCGCCGAGCTTCCGGGGATCGCGGACCAGGGCCCTCACCTGGCTCCCGTCGGCGAGCAGGGCAGGCAGGAGCTCGCCGCCGACGACGCCGGTTGCTCCCGTGAGCAGAATCACCGCGCGGACCATAGCCACCCGCCGCGACCGCCCACCGAGGCGGTCACTCACCTAAAATGTCGCGTCCCGCGGCGCCCATCGGGCGCCGCAACCGCAACCACGACCCGGGAAAGGAATAGGCGCCTTGGCATACGTCATCGCGGAGCCCTGCATCGGGGAGAAGGACAACTCCTGCGTCGAGGTCTGCCCCGTCGACTGCATCCACCCGACGCCGGACGAGCCCGACTACGACAACGTCCAGCAGCTCTTCATCGATCCGGACGAATGCATCGACTGCGACGCCTGCGTCGAGGCGTGCCCGGTGGATGCCTGCTTCGCCGAGGACCAGCTCCCGGAGGAGTGGCAGAAGTACACCGAGATCAATCTCGAGTACTACAAGTCGAAGGCGTAGCCGCCGGCGCGGACCCTGCCCACTTTTGTGCACCGGGAAGCAACGGATGTACGGGCAACCGGCCGTTGCAAACGACGGAGGCCGCTGAGACACGCCGTCGCCCTATCTCCCGATTTCGGCGATTTTGCGGGACTTAGCGCGATCGAGGGCAATCGGAGGCAGCTCCCCGCCTCGACGTTTCTCGCATCGCGATGCGTTGTGTTGGGGCCCGGTCCCGATTACATTCGTGACCAGACCTGAAGGGCCGAGCTTGGGGGGTCTGGTGTGGAATCAACCCGGGGCCGCAGCGGCCGCGAGGGAATGGTCTTCCTCGCGGCCGCGCGAGGCCTCGGGGTGCCTCGAGAGGATCGGGGCGGCGACGAGCGCGAGGTAGACCAGCAGAAGCACGTTCCTCACGGCGAGCGTCCAGACGAAGCTGCCGGTCAACGCGTCAACGCCGTCGTAGTGCTGCAGCTCGATCTGGGTGAAGAGGATCGCGAGGAGGAGGACCACGTTCTCCCTGCGAGCACCGTAGGCGCAGGCGGAGACGGGAAGCAGCCAGAGCAGGAATTGCGGCGACAGGACCGGCGCGAAGACGATCAGCACGGCGAGCAGGGCACAGACCAGCTCGAAGTTGGTCGCTCGGGAGCGCCAGCCCGCCCAGACGAGCCAGAGATAGCCCGCCGCGCCGAGCGCCACCGAGATCCAGCGAGCGGCGGTCGCCCCCGAGGCCGAGATCTCAAAGCCACCGTGCCCGACCCCGGTCGCGATTCCCGAGGCGCCGAGGACGTGGGCGACCTCGAAGGCACTGGCGCCGAGGCTCTCCACCTGCAGGGTTCGCTCCGTGTGGTAGGTGATCGCCGAGCCGAACTCGTCGCCCGTCACGATCACCGCCGCGGCACAGAGCAGCAGCGGGATTGCGCCGGCAATGATCACCCGCCGCAGGTTGCGCTCGCCGCGCAGAAGGGCCGGATAGAGGAAGAGCGGGAACGCCTTGATCGCGACTCCAATGGACAGCAGGCCCGACCAAGCGGCCGAGCGGCCTCGGTCGCGGGCGAGCACGGCCGCCAAGACGAAGAGCGCGGGCACGAGATCGAAGCGGTCCAGCGCGAGCGGCCCGTAATCGATCAGCGAGGAGTCGAGGACCACCCCCGAGAGAGTCACCAGGCCGACCGTGTAGATCCCGAGCGCCCAAAGCACCCTGCTCGCCTGACCGGGCAAGGCCAGCGCGATCAACACGATGATCGCGAGGTCGAAGGCGAGCATCTCCCACATGAAGCCGTCGATGAAGCCCTGCGTGCTGTCGTCGAGGTAGGCCGGCGCGATCAGGACAGGCACCGAGAGCGGCGGATACTCGATCGCCTGGTCCCGGTAGGGAAGATCGCCGTCCTTGATCGCCTTCGCCTGGGGCACGAAGTCGTTGACCAGGACCGACGACCAGTCGCCGATCGTCGGCGTAAAGAGAGCCAGATGGAGCGCGCAGACGAGGACCGCGGCGGTTGCCCGCCAGCGGGTGGCCACCGTCTAGTTGGCCATCGGGAGCTCGGTGCCGCTGACCCCGCCACCGTTGGTCGGAGCCGGGGCCGCCGCGGCTGCCGCCACCTGCATCACGGGCAGCTCGACCGGGGTCGCGGCGACGATGCCGCGCGCGGCCTCGCGAATCATCTGCGAGGCGGGAGCGTCGGGATCCTCGATCACCAGCGGCGTGCCCTCGTCGGCGTGCTCGCGGAGCTCGCCGGAGAGCGGGACCTTGGCGAGCAGCGGCACGTCGAGCTCGTCGGCCAGCAGCTGACCGCCGCCCTCGCCGAAGATTGCGACGCGCTCGCCGTCCGGCCCGGTGAAGGCCGACATGTTCTCGATCACCCCCAGCAGCTCGAGGTCGACCTTGCCGGCCATCTCCGCGGCGCGGCTGGCGACGCTCTGCGCGGCCGGCTGCGGCGTGGTGACGATCAGGATCTTCGCCTGGGGAAGCAGCTGGGCGAGCGTCATCGAGACGTCGCCGGTGCCGGGCGGCAGGTCGAGCAGCAGGTAGTCGAGCTCGTCCCAGGCGACGTCCTCGAGGAACTGCTGGATCGCCTTGTGGAGCATCGGCCCGCGCCAGACGACCGCGGCGTTCTCCTCGACGAAGAAGCCGATGGACATCACGCTCGGGCCTGCCGGCGAGACCGGCGGGATGATCTTCCGCTCGGGCGAGACCTCCGGCTTCTGGTTGATGCCGAGCATTCGCGGGATCGAGTAGCCGTAGACGTCGCAGTCGAGCGCGCCGGCCTTGTGGCCCTCCGCGTGGAGGGCGGCGGCCAGGTTGGCCGTCATCGTGGACTTGCCGACGCCGCCCTTGCCGGAGGCGACGCAGATCACGTTCTTGACCTGAGCCAGGGCGCCCTCCGGCAGCTTCGGGCGGCCCAGCTTCTGCTGGAGGTCCGACTTCTCGCCATCCGAGAGGACGTCGAAACCGACCTCGACGGCGTTGACCCCGTCGAGCTCCCCGACGTACTTGACGACCGCCTGCTGGAAGTGATTGCGGATCGGGCAGCCAGGCGTGGTGAGAGAGACCACGACCTCGACCCGCCCGTCGTCGCGGATCTCGATCGAGCGCACCATGCCGAGCTCCACGATCGACCGGCGCAGCTCGGGGTCGATCACGTGGCTGAGCTTCTCGGTTATCTGGTCCTCGGTGGGCACGCCTGAAAGTCTAGGGGTACGTGAAAACCGGGCCACTCTGGCCCGGTTTTCAGGGAGGAGAGGTTGCTGCTTCCCGCGCCCGTCCTGACAGTGGGGCGGAACTTCTCCGGGCCTGCCACCCCTGTGGGGCGGCCCGGGCTAAGCGGCTAGACGCGCTCGACGACCTTCTTGACGGTCGGCTCGACCCGGTCGCGGTAGACCGGCTCGATGCGCTCCTTGACGATCGGCTGAACGCGCCTCGTGTAGACCGGCTCGACCCGCTGCTTGACGACGGGCTCGACGCGGTCACGCGCCCTGCGCGCCTGGCCGATGAGCTGATCGGTGACCTGGCGGCGGACGTCCCCGCCCTTCGACTCGGCCTTCTCGAGCTCGGCGGCGAGGCGCTTCCGCAGCGTCTCGATCTCGCTCTTGCGGCCCTCGGAGTCGCGCAGGGTCTGAACTCGCTTTTGGAGGGCATCGATCTCCTGAGAGCGCGTCTCGGAGTTGGTCCAGTTATCGGCGGTGGTCTTGACGTTCTCGGCAACCGTCGGGCCGGCGCCGATGGCGACGTCCACGGCCTGCAGAGCCTGCTTGGACGGCTTGCGGGTATCGGTGGTCGCCTGGGTTGTCTGGGTCTCGGTCTTGCTGTTCGTGGCGGTGGTCTTGGTGGCCATATCGGCTCTGGATCCCTTCAGCTTGCTTACGTCGGACTCGTCGCTTTCGGCGAGTTCGGCAGGCTAGCACCGAACACATGTTTTGCGAACACATGTTCTTAAACGAGCGAGAGGATTCGGTTACACCGAGATCAGCCGGCTGGACGGCTTCGCCACAAACGGCCGCCCCAAAAACGGCGGCCGAATCGACGCTCCCGGGCCGCTCCCACCCGCTCGACCCACTGCTCCGGACTATCCAGCTCCTCCGGTTGCGGCAGCGCCTCCGGCTCTCTCCAGGCCCGGTTGAGCGTCCTGATGCCGTGTGAGCGGACGACCTCGTCGGCGAAGGCCTTCCCGCGCCGGTACTGGGCCATCTTCATCTCGAGCCCGAGGACCCTGGACACGAACGAGTCGAGCAGGCCACGACGCTCCCGATCCCGGTCGAGCGCGTGCCGCAGGTCGGTGTATCTCGGGTCGAGCTGGTCACCGACGGCGTCCATGACGTGCTCGGCGTATCCCTCGACCAGCGTCATGATCGCGGTCAGGCGGTCGACCAGCCGGCGCTGGTCCTCAGGCAGGAGAAGCGTCGCCAGCTCGCCACTCTTCACGGAGCGGAGCAGCTCCCGCGGATTGAGCCGAACGAGCTTTCCGAGAATCTCGGCGGGCTTGACCTCGACAGCGGCCTTCTCCAAGAGCTCCTCCACGATCCCGCCGATGTGCTCCCGCAGCCACGGCACGGAAGCGAAGTGGACGGCGTGGGTGGTCTCGTGGAGGGCGATCCAGCGCAGGAAGAGGTCGCGGTCGACCTCGAGGCGCGCTCGTGCGGAAGAGAGGTTTGGCCCGACGAAGAGCAGCCTGGGCGCGCGGGCGGGACCGATCAGCGCCACGTCGTACTGGCCGATCACTCGCTGCGAGAGGTAGCCGACCGCCAGCCCGACCTCCGCGCCGGTCGCGGTACGCACGATTCCGCGCTGAATCCCCGCGGCGCGCCCGTTGGTCGAGCCCGACATCCGCTGATCGAGGTGCTCTTCAACCCTCGCGGAGAGGTCTTCGAAGGACTCGAGGTTGACGCGGGCCCAGTCTGCCCGGTCGACGAGCTCGGCCTCCGGCAGCTGGCCCTTCGGCCGGAGCCTTGTGTAGCGGCGGACCAGCCGAGCGGCGCGGTCAGATTCCGAGCGGAGCTCCGCCTCGCTCCCCTCCCACTGGGGGCCGGAGCCGGAGACTGCGAGGGCGAGCCGCTCGGCGAGCCCCCAGTCGACCAGTCGCTCAGGCATGCACGGCGTCCTGGGCCTCGCGCAGCACGCGAAGGTCCTCCGCCGTGTGGGCCGCGGCGACGTCGTAGCGAGCGCCGAGGTCTAGTGGAGCGTCGGCGAGCCCGCCACCAGCAAACTCGAGCGCCGCCCCAGCGCACCTGGCGATCAGCTGGCCGGCGGCCGCATCGACAGAGCGCGCATTGCGCGTGGTGATCATTCCGTCGTAGCGGCCCGCGGCGACGTAGCAGAGCGCGACGGCAATCGAGCCAGGCACCCGGATCCGGTAGGTGCGGCCCTGAAGCAGCTCCGCCGCCTTCAGAACCCGCTCGGGCTTGGTCGCCTCCAGCGCGATCACCTCGAGACCCTGCCCCGTTGCGACCTCGAGCGGGCGTCCGTCGAGCAGCGCGTCCCCGTCGATGCTGGCGACGAACTCCTCGCTTGCGCCGAACTCGTAGACGTAGCCGAAGGTGACGTCGTCCATCGAGTCGCCGTCAGCCACGGCAACACTCAGGCTGTGCAGCGGAATCGTCCGGCGGGCGTTCAGCGACCCGTCGATGGGATCGACGATCACGCGCAGGGGCGAATCGCCGTCGCCGAAGGTGACCGACCCGCGCTCCTCGGAGACCGCGCTGAAGCTGTAGCCCTCGCGCTGAAGCGCATCGAGCTCGTCGAAGACGGCGTCCTCGCAGAGGCGGTCGATCGTCAGCGTCCGATCCCCGCCCGCGCCGACGTCCTCGTACTGCGTGCGCTGGGCGATCGTGCGGTGCTCCTCGAAGATCCGCTTCTGCACCTCGACCGCGCGACGACAGGCGGCGGTCCACTGCTCGTCGCTCGGGGCGCTGGGGGCGGAGGTCTGCGCCGGCTCGCCCCCTGGGGCCTCAGTCATGGGCGACCACGCGGGCGAGGTTAGCGACTGGCCTGAGCCGGTCCGTCAGGGGTGCCGAGGCGGTGGGGGGATCAACTAGCCTGAATTCACATGGGAGACGAGCGCGACCACGGGGCGCCGAGGCTGAGCGAACAGCAAGAGACCGTCGTCGCACACGACGAGGGCGCTCTGCTCATCCTGGGCGGGGCGGGAAGCGGCCGCACCGAGGCGCTGGCCCGCCGGCTCGCCCGCCTGGTCGGCTCGGGCGACCGGGCGCTGGTACTCACCCGCTCGGTTGCCACCGCCCGACAGATCAGGGCGCGCGCGGAGTCCACAATCGAGACCGCGTACGAGGAGCTCGTCGTCCACACCCACGCGGTGGCCGCCGCACGGCTGCTCCGCGAGCACGCGACCGAGGCCGAGATCGACCCGTTCTTCGAGTCGCTGAGCCCCGCGGAGCGCCTGGCGATGCTGCTCGACCGCATCGACGAGCTGCCGCTCCGACGGCACGAGATCCGCGGCAACCCGGCCGGGCTGCTCGCCCGGATCGTCGACCGCATCGACGCGCTCAAGTCCGCCGGCGTGACGGCCGAGCGCTTCGGCCGCTGGGCCGACGAGCAGGCGGGTGGAACCCGTTCCGAGCGCGATTCCGCCGCCAGGGAGCGGGAATTCGCCGAGATCTACGAGCGCCACGACTCGATGCTCCGCTCGGCGGGCGCGATGGATGACATCGACGGCGTCCTCGAGCTGACCAGGCTGCTGGGCGAGCGGCCGGCGCTCGCCGCATCGATCGCCGAGCGCTTCCCACATTTGCTGGTCGATGAGCTCGAGGACGCCTGTCCCGCCGAGCGCTCGCTGATCGAGGCGCTCGCGCGCGTGTCGTCATCCGCGGTGCTCTCCTGCGACGACGAGCAGGGCCGTGGCCCGTGCGACGCGGCCTCGGCCTGGGCGCGGCAGGCGATCGAGCCGCGCGAGGTCGCACTGGAGCCCACCTGGCGCTACGGCGGCGACCTGCTCGATGCGGCGCACGCGGTGGTCGCGCCTGCCTCCCGCGCCGCCGAGGTCCCACGCCGGGCGGCCGGACCGCCGACCCGGGTTCGCTTCTGGTGCGGGACCAACGAACGCGCGGAGGCACAGGCCGTCGCGCGCGACATCGAGGCCGCGCTCGCGGCCGGTGAGGTGACGATGGAGAAGATCTGCGTGGCCGTGCCACGGGATGGAGGCCCAGCACGGGCGGTCGCGGCGGCCCTCGAGGAGCGGCGCGTTCCCTACCGGCTCAGCGGCCCCGGCGCCTTCTTCCAGCGCCCGGAGGTGCGCGACGTGATCGCCTGGCTTCGCCTGTTGGCCGATCCCACCGACGCCGCCGCGGCGGTCCGCGCCCTCAGCCGGCCGCCGGTGGAGCTGCGCTCGGTCGACCTCGCCCGCTGCACGACGATCGCCCGCCGGCGCAAGCTCGACATGGTCTCCGCCCTCGAGGCCTCGCTCGAGAGCCCGCAGATCCCGCCCGAAGCCCGGGATCGGATCAGGGAGTTCCTGCAGCTCCACCGCGCAGCGGCCCGGGCGATGGGCGAGATGCGAGCCGACGTCTTTGTGCGACGGCTGATCGAGAGGATCGGCTTCCGGCGGCACCGGCTCTTCGCCGCCCATCCCGAAGCTGCAGAGCGCCTCCGCAATCTCTCCCGCCTCGGGGAGCTCGCGGAGGCGTGGATGCGTCGCGAGCCCGGGGGCTCGAACCGCGCTTTCGTTCGCTACCTGGTTGCGGTTTCCGAGGCGGGCGTCGCGCCAGTCGAGGAGCAGAACGAGCCGATCGCCGAGGCGGTCAGGGTGATGCCGCTGGAGCGGACGAAGGGGCTCGAGTTCACGCGGGTCTACGTCGTCGGCCTGCACGCGGGGGCCGTGCCGGGCTCGGCGCCCGCCGGCCCGCCCACTGTTCCCGCCGGGGTCGGAGCCGTGACACCCTCGCACGAGGAGAAGTCGAGGCGGCTGCTCTACGTCGCGATGACGAGGGCGACCCAGGATGTGGTGCTGACGAGGCCCGCGGCGACCGAGGCGGGAGAGGCCCGCCCCTCGCCCTTCTACGAGGACGCACGCGCGGTGCTGGACGCCCCTGAGCAGGAGCACGGCGAGGAGCTCTTCGGGCCGGCCGAGGGGCTGCAGGCCACCTACCGGATGATCCAGGACGAGGTCCTCGAGGAGGCCTGGCGCGCCGGCGGCAAGCTCCGCGAGCCAAGGCTCGACACCTACGTCGACGTCAACCGGGCCGTGGCGCGGTTCCTCGAGCTCGTCAAGCTGGCAGGGTTGATCCAGGGGTCCGGCGAAGAGCCCGTCTCCGACGCCCTGGCGGCCGTCAACGACCTGCTCGACCAGGCGATCTCCCCCGAGCAGCGCTCTGCCCTGCACGACTCCGGGCTCGACGCCTACCTGCTCGACGAGGAGGGCGCCGCGAAGCGGCGGCGCGAGCTGATCGCGAAGCGCGATGAGCCTTCGCTCGAGGCATTCCTGCCGCGCCGCGGCGAGGGTCTCGCGCTCTCAGCCACTGACATCGAGCTCTACCGGACCTGCCCCCTGAAGTACAAGTTCGCGCGGGTCTTCGGCATCCCGCAGGAAACGACGATCAACCAGCGCTTCGGGATCGTCATCCACCAGGTGCTCGAGCGATACCACGGGCAGCAGCCGCCATCAGGGGCACCCGCTGATCCCGCTCCCGGATCCGGCGACCCGGGCAGCCTCGAGCGACTGATGTCCCTGTTCGCCGCGGCCTGGCGGCGGTCCGGCTTCGGCGAGTCCGACGACGAGCTCCAGTTCCGCGAGAAGGCAATCGACGCGCTGCGCCGCTATCACGCTCGCGAGGTCTCGAGCGGCTCCCAGCCGCGCTGGGTCGAGCGCAAGTTCGACTTCCGGATCGGCCCCCACCACCTGCGCGGCCGCGTCGACCGCGTCGACGAGCTGCCCAGTGGCGGCTATGAGCTGATCGATTACAAGACGGGCGACCCGAAGCCCCCGCGGGAGCTCGAGTCGGACGTACAGTTGGCGATCTACCGGCTCGCGGCCCGAGAGGCCTGGCGCTTGGAGGGCGCGGCCGGAAGCTACTGGTACGTGCTCGCCGACGAGAAGGTCGCGGTCGGCGGCTCCCCTGACGACCTGGAGCGGGTCGAGGGCGTGGTCCTCGAGGTGGGCGAGGGAATTCTCGGCCAGGACTTCGAGCCCCGCCCCTCGCCCGAGATCTGCTCCTGGTGCGACTTCCGCTTGATTTGCCCCGCCTCTGAGGCCTGATCCGCCGCCGGACTGTACATTTGTACAGGAATGTGGTACATTTGTACACATCATGTTGGCGTGGATCTATCTCTCAGCAGCCATCGCGAGCGAGGTGATCGGGACCGTGTTCCTGCGGTACACCGACGGCTTCACCAGGCCCGCCCCGACGATCTTCGTGATTGCCACCTACGCGGCCTCCCTCTGGCTCACCGCCCTGGCGTTGCGCCAGTTGGAGATCAGCCTGGCGTACGCGGTCTGGGCCGGCGTCGGCACCGCGGCGGTCGCCGTGATCGGCATGGCGGCACTCGGCGAATCGGTCAATGCGCTCAAGCTGGCCAGCATCGGGCTCGTGATCGGCGGAGTCGTCGGGCTCAACCTCTCAGGCGCCAGCTAGGCCGGACCTCCCCGTGCCGATTAGCCTGACCGATATGGCCGAGCAGGCAACCGCGAGTCGCCGCGAGCAGATCCTCGAGGCGGCCCTGCGGGTGATCGGCCGTTCGGGGCGCCAGGCGGTCACCCACCGCTCCGTCGCGGAGGAGGCGGGCGTTCCGCTCGGCTCGACCACCTACTACTTCGAGTCCAGGGACGATCTGCTGCGGCAGGCTCTCGAGCACGTCGCCGCGAGTGAGGTGGAACGCTACGGAAAGCGCAGCGAGGAGCTCCGGTCTGTGAAGACGGCGCGCGAACTGGCCGACCGGCTGACCGACGATCTGGTGGCGGCCGCCACGGATCGCGTCGCCTACATCGCCGAGTACGAGCTCTGGCTCGAGGCCGGGCAGCGGCCCGAGCTGCGGGCGGCGGCGCAGAGCTGGTGTGACGCGGAGCAGCGTTCCGTCGCTGTAGCCATGGAGGCCCTGGGCAGCGGCGATCCGCGCGCTGATGCGAGCCTGGTGGTCGCCGCGATCGACGGCCTCGGGGAGCGAGCGCTGGCACGCGAAGAGGACCCGGCCGCGGCGGCCGAGGAGTTCAGGCCCGAGCTGCGGCGGTTGATCGAGCGGCTCGTCGGCTAAGGACGCCAGCCGCTAGCCGTCGCCCTGCTGGCGCAGGTAGCGCTCGAAGTCGCGAGCAAGCGCCTCGCCCGAGGGCACGTCCTCCTCCATGTCGAGGCGCTCGGCCTGCTCCTCCTCAAGGCGCCGCACGAGCTCCTCGATCTCCGGGTTGGCGGCGACCGCGCGGCTCACCTGGCTCTCATAGGACTCCGTCTCCTGCTCGAGGTCAGAGGCTTCCACGGCCACGCCGACCAGCCCCTCCAGCCGGCGCAGGAGGGCCAGCGCCGCCTTCGGGTTGGGGACAGCCGCGACATAGTGCGGCACCGCCGCCCAGAGGCTGGCGGAGGGAATGCCACGGCGCCCGCAGGCGTCGTGGAGGACCCCGACGACGCCGGTCGGGCCCTCGTAGTTGGAGCGCGCGAGGTCGAGCTGCTCGACCAGCTCCTCGTCCGAGGCGAGGCCGGTGATCGGCACCGGCAGCGTGTGCGCGACGTCGGCGATCAGCGCCCCCAGCGTGACGACCATCTCCACGCCGAGGCCGTCGGCGACCTCCGCGATCCCGTCAGCAAAGGTCCGCCACCGCAGATTGGGCTCGGTACCGGCGAGAAGGACCAGGTCGCGCTCGGACCCAGGCGGCCTGGCGGCGAGCAGAACGTTGCCCGGCCACTCGATCTCGCGGGTCTGGCCCTCGGTCATGCTGATGGTCGGGCGGTTCGCCTGGAAGTCGAAGAACTCCTCGGGGTCGACCTGCGCGATCAACTCGGCATCGAGCGATTCCGCGGCCGTGGTGAGGGCGGTCGTGGCGGCGCCGGCAGCGTCGTTCCAGCCGGCAAATGCACAGATGAGAGCCGGCGATCTGAGCTGCGGTGGCTCGGCCTCCCAAGCGAGCGCGTCCATTGATTCGAGACTAGCGAGTCGCGGCCCGCGGGTGCTCCGGTTGTTCCGCCTTTTTGTCCGGCCGGGCTTGGACACTCAGACGATGGAAACCGCGGCCGCCACCCCCTCGATCGCCGAGTTGCAGCCCGGCCAGCGCTTTCGCGGCGTCTACGCCTGCGTCCGCAAGGATCGGCTCTCGGCCCGCAACGGCTCGATCTACCTCTCCCTGGAGCTGCGCGACCGGAGCGGATCGATCTCGGCGCGGGCGTTCCGCGAGGTCGACCGCCTGGCCGGCCGCTTCGAGCGCGGCGAGGCGATCCAGGTGTCGGGCCGGGTGGAGCGTTTCCGCGGAGAGCTGGTCGCCGAGGTCGCCGACATCCAGCCGATCGATCCAGCGGAGCTCGACCCCGCCGAGTTCTTGCCGGCCGCCTACCGCAATGCCGAGGAGCTCGAGGGCTTCCTCGAGCACCTCACCCGCGAGGTCCATGATCCGGATCTGAGGCAGGTCGTCGAGAGGGTGCTGTTCACCGACCCGGTCGCCGCCGGCTTCCGGCGCGCACCCTGCACGCGCGCCGGCCATCACGCCTACGTCGGCGGGCTCCTGGAGCACACCGTGGCCGTTGGAACGCTCGTCGGGGAGGTCTGCCAGCTGCACCCCCGCCTCGACTCCGACCTGCTGATGGCGGCCGCCCTCCTCCACGACGTCGGCAAGTCGCGGGAGTTCACCTACGGGGCGGAGTTCGGGATCACCGAGGAGGGCCGGCTGATCGGCCACCTGGCCTTGGGGGCGGAGATCGTCGGGTCGGCGGCGGGCGGCCTGGCGCCGGAGCGGCGCGCGGCGCTGCTCCACTGCGTGCTCTCCCACCACGGCGCGGACGGCGGACGCGGCGCTGGCGGCGGGCGCGGCTTCGGGATCCCGGAGGCGCTCGCTCTCTACCGGCTCAACGCCCTCGACGCCGGCGTCAAGGACGCCCTCGAGCAGGGCCTCTAGTTGCCGTCCAGCTAGTGCTCGAAGTCGTTGAGCTGCACCGTGACCGTGTTGTTGGACGACGGGTAGTTGGGGAAACTCACCTCGCGGGTCGGCCCTGATCCCCGAGAGGTGAGATCAACCCGCACTGTCCCGGTCGGCGGCTCAGCCGCGGGAATGAACAAATCCACGGCGCTGAGGAACGGAAGGCCGAAGAACACCGGGATCGGTGAACTTGTGTCGCTCACCCCGTCCGAGCCCTGGTCGAACGCGAACATCGCGTTCGTCCTGTGGCTGATCGGGCTGGTAGCGGCGTTGATGACGTTCGTTCCGTTGACCGAAAGTACGTCGTTCTCCGGGCCCTGATCGCCCCAGAGCTCCTTGTACCTGACCATGATCAAGTCGACGTGGTTCTCGCTTCGCGACAAAATCAGGTCGAAGCTCGTGCCCGGCACATTCGTGAGCAGCCGGATCAGGTGGTCGCTGGCGCGAAATGGCTCATAGAAGAAATGATGGAACTGCCCCTGCTGCTCGAGGACGAATTCGTACCGCTTGCCGCTCTGAACCGTGACGGGTCCCCAGGACCCGTCGCTCGCCAGGGCCGGCGTCGCGACCGGGTGCGCGATCCGCTCGCCGTTTGAATCCTTCACCCTCCAGATCGTCAGCGTGGTGCCCGCCGGGACGCCGACGTTCTGCGGGAACAGCAGCGCCCGCCCGGCGATCGTGATCTTGCCGGGCTCGGGGACGATGTCGGTCGTATCGGGCGCCTGGCCGGTGAAGAACCGGAACATCTCGGCGAAAGACTCCGGTGAGGTCGCCGACTGGACGTGGGTCTGGTTGGGGACCGTGACGTTGATCGCCCCTCCGATCGAGCGACCCGGCGTCCCCCTGCCCGCCCAAATGGCCAGGGTCGGCACGCCGCCCGGCGGCGACGCCGCCTGCGCTCCGTCGATGTTGACGTAGTGGGCGACGTTCGCGGCGTGCGCGGGAGAGCTGAGGTAGGTCTGTGAGACGGCAGTGCCAAGCGAGTGGCCCAGCAGGTCGACCTGGCTACGGCCGGTCTCCTGCTTCACCTGGTTGATGAAGCTGTCGAGCCTCGCCTGGACATCGGCCTGCGATTCGATGGAGAAGCTCGAGTCGTACTCGAAGACCCGAACGTAGTCGTCCGGATATCCGTTCTCAGTGAAGCGCAGCTTCTGCGACTCGAATTGGCCGCCGGACCCGGTCCCACCGTGCACGAAGACCATCGGATGGATGCTCGACGGGTCGAGGCCAGGCCCGTGCTTGGCGACCGCAGCCGGTGCCGCGAAGAGGAGGCCCAGCAACACGGTCGCGCAGGTTGCGAGGCGAAGGGCAAACGATCTGCTCATCTCTGTCTCCCTGGAGTCGACTCCGCCGAGGCCTGATACAAACGGCACGGCATGTATCAAAGGCTGCCCCGCATTTGCGTGTCTCAAACTCGCAGGATGGGGCGCCTGGCACTGGGATTGGGCGTGGACCGGCGCTGCCGGCGTTCGCCACGTCCTCGGCCGTGACCGCACACCACCAGGGCTAGCCCTACCCAGGGATCAATCGGAAGGTCGATCGGCCGGCCTGAGGGCCCGGACGAGCAGCTGAGCGGCGATGACCAGCGCCAGCCCGGCGAAGATCAGCTCGAGAGCCCGCTGGGGGATCTCGTTGGCGGTGACCACGCCGATCGCGACCCCGGGCGCTGCCAAGACGCCGATTACCGCCCCATCCCTGACCCGGACGTTGCCGTAGCCCAGCTGGCGCCAGACGGCCACGATCGCCACCGGGACGATCGCGAGCAGGGAGGTCGCCTCCGCGCCCACCTGGCTCTCGTCCATGAAGATCACGAGGGCCGGGACGAAGAGGATCCCGCCCCCCACCCCCAGCAGCCCGCCGACCATCCCGCCGGCGAAGCCCAGGATTGCCGCGGCGATCTCGCTCACGGCACGATCAGCTCGATCGCGACCACGATCAGGAGCAGGGCGAACAGCAGCGAGATCGCGCGCTCCGGGACGCGCTGCTGGAGTGCGGTCCCCGCTATCGCGCCGCCGATCGCGGGAACGCCAACGAGGGCTGCGTTCGGGGGATCGACGTTGCCGTAGAACGCCTGGACAGTGACCCCGATGGCGGCGATCACGATGATCGCCATCATGCTCGTCCCGGTCGCCTCCCGCTCGCCGTATGCGAGCCAGATCAGCAGCAGAGGGACGATCACGCTGCCGCCACCGACCCCGAGCAGGCCGCTGAAGATGCCGCCCGCGGTCCCGATGGCCGCCAGCTTCAGGGTCCGCGACGTCACGGCCGGCGTCCGCTGCATGGCGGGCGATACTAGAGCGCGTGAACGCCGGCAGTGCAGAGGAGGGCGGCGTCGATACGGGGCGGCTCGATTCCGTGCTCGCCCCGCTTCGCCAACAATCCGATCGCTCCGCGATCCTCACGGACGTCGACGGGACGATCGCGCCGATCGTCGCCGACCCAGCCGAGGCGAGCGTGCCCGAAGCCACCCGAGAGCTGCTTCGCCTCCTGGCGAAGCGATATGCGCTCGTCGGCTGCCTGAGCGGCCGCCGCGCCCTGGACGCTCGTCGCGTAGTGGGGCTGGATGATCTCGCGTACTCGGGCAACCACGGTTTCGAGCTGCTGCTCCCCGGAGACACCGAAGTACGCCCTGACCCCTCTCTGGACGGACACGAGGAGGACGCCCCCCGCTTCGTGGGCGGCCTGGACCGTTCCGAGCTCGAGCGGGTCGGCATCAGGACCGAGGACAAGGGCGCCATCGTCGCCCTTCACTGGCGCGGGGCGGCGAACGAGACGGCCGCGGAGTCGCTCGCCCAGGAGATCGCCAGCGAAGCGGAATGGGAGGGATTGATCCCCCATCGCGGCCGGAAGGTGCTCGAGATCCGCCCCAACGTGGCGATCAACAAGGGGATCGCGGTCGCGGCCCTGATCGCCTCACATCCGGCGGCCACAAACAACGCCGCCGAATCCATCGACCACGCGCTCTACGGAGGCGATGACCGAACCGACATCGACGCCTTCGCCGCACTGCGGACCCTCCAGGAGGACCGGGAGCTCGAGACCGCCGTCTGCATCGCGGTCGCCTCTGACGAGTCCCCGCCCGAGGTCGCGGGGGCCGCGGACCTGACGGTTCCCGGGCCGGAGGGGTTCGTTCGCGTGCTCGAGGGGCTGGGCGAATAGTGTCGCCACGCGATGGCGTTCTGCGACCTGCTGCGAATGACCGTCCTGCTCGCCGCGGGCGCGGCGACGGTACTGGCCACCGTGACCGCGATCGTGGTCGGGACCACCGTTGACACCCTGACGCTCTTCGTCGCCCTCGCCTGGTGGATCATCGCCCTGATCGGCGGACTGATTCTCGGCCGTCCGTCGCAGGCGGCGGAGGCGATGCAGCCGGTCCTCGCCGAGGCCCGGACGGCCACGGCCATGCCGGAGATCGGCAATCCGACCCGGGCCGCACTCGCCCGGCTCTGGCCAATCGGTGCCTTCGCGGTGGTCGCGGGCGGACTCGGGTTCGTCCTTCCCGGCGTCTCGGCCGTGGGCGCCGGCTTCGCTCTGGCGGCCGCGCTCATGTGGCGGTCAAGAGAGGCAGCGGTGGCCGCGATCGAGGAGCGCGACGGCGTGCGCTTCTACGTGGAGCCCGGCTCGGCACTGCAGCCGGTCAGATTGATCCGCACCCCGGGGCTGCGCCGCGATCGGCCAACGCCGGGACACCCGCCGCCGCCGCCGACCGCCCCCGCCTGAGCGCGAACGTCCCGGAACCCCTCGTATAGGGAGGAGCGCGGGACGTTCGGGGAGTCCGGGCGCGCGAACGTCCCGCAATGTGCCCTCTCGGCGGTACTGCGGGACGTTGGAGCTAGGCCCCTACCGGGGCTGCCTCGGCCTGGCCCGCCTCGGCGTTCGCCATCTCCATATGAGCCTTGCTGTCGCGGGTCCGGATCAGGACCAGCGTCGCGACGAAGCCCAGCAGGGCGATCACGGCACCGCCGAGGAAGGCACTCTGGAATCCCTCGGTGAGCGCATTGGGCAGCGTCGACTGACCCGTCGCCATCACGTCGTTGGTGCGCGAGGTGGCGATCGTCGAGAGGACGGCCAGCCCGAGCGCACCGCCGATCTGCTGGGAGGTGTTGATCAGGCCGCTCGCCAGGCCCTGCTCGCGCTGCTCCACTCCGGAGACAGCCGCGATCGTGGAGGTCACGAAGCCGAACCCGAGGCCGATCGCCGCCAGCAGGGACGCCCCGAGGATGTCGGTCAGGAAGCCACCGCCGAGCGACACCTGGCTGAACCAGAGGAGGCCCGCGGCGACGAACAGCATTCCTGCCGCCAGGATCGGCTTGAAGCCGAACCGGGTGACGAGCTGCCCGCCGAAGCCGGCGGCCACGATGATCGTCAGCGCCAGCGGCAGGTACGAGAGCCCGGCGTGGATCGCGCTGTAGCCGAGCACCTGCTGCATGTAGAGGGAGATGAAGTAGAACATCGAGAACAGGGAGGCTCCGAGGAGCAAGCCCACGACGTTCGCGCCGGTCAGAGTCCGAAGCCGGAAGATCCGGAAGGGAACCAGCGGCGCCTTCGAGCGGAGCTCGATCACCACGAAGATTCCGATGAGGGCCACCGCGCCCGCCAGCAGGCCGACGATCTTGGTCGACCCCCAACCGGCCTCGCTGGCGTCAAGGAACGCATAGGCGAGCAGGGAGAGACCGGCGGTGACGCTGACCGCTCCCGCCGCGTCGAAGTGCCGCGTCACGGACTCCGAGCGGCTCTCCGGAATCAGACCGGGCGTAAGCGCGAGTGCGATCGCCGCGACCGGCACGTTCACCCAGAGCACCCACTCCCAGCCGAGGCCGTCGGTGAGGATCCCGCCGAGGAGCACGCCCGCCGCGCCTGCTGAGCCGGCCACGGCACCCCAGACTCCCAGCGCCTTATTGCGCTCGGACCCATCCTGGAACAGCGAGGTGATGATCGAGAGGGCCGCCGGCGAGACGATCGCTGCGCCCAGGCCCTGCGCCGCCCGCGCGGCGATCAGCTGACCCTGGGTTGTCGCGAAGCCCGCTGCCAGGGAGGCGATTCCGACGACGGCCAGACCGGTCATGAACACGCGTCGCCGGCCGAGCAGATCTGCCGCGCGGCCGCCGAGCAGGAGGAATCCACCGAAGGCGATCACGTACGCGTTCACGACCCAGGCGAGGTTCGACTCGGAGAAGTTCAGTGCGTCACCGATACTCGGCAGGGCGACGTTGACGATCGATGCGTCGAGCACCACGATGAACTGAGCCAGGCAGAGGAGGATCAACGCCGTCCACCTGCGATCCAGATATTCCTGTGCGGTTGTCATCTCTCTTCGCTCCTTTCGATCGCTTCCCGGCTGCTCTTGCCGGTCTCACCTAGATGACGAATGGGCCCTCTCGAAATAGACATCTTCGTCCTGTATGGTTCCTATTCGGAAGCGGAGTTCCGGTTTCGATTACAACTATACGGAATTTGAGTTCCGTTTGCAGAATGAGCATCGGCACAGCCCAAGACAATTCCGGCGAAGGAATGCGAAGCCAATGACACCCGTAACAGAGGCCAAGCCAGCTTCGGGCGAGAACGGCGCTGTCGCCGAGCGCGTGCTCCGCGCGGACGCCCGCCGTAACCGGGAGGCCGTGCTCGCGGCCGCCAAGAGGCTCTTCGCCGATGAGGGGCTCGACGCGCAGATGCCGGACGTCGCCAAGGCCGCGAAGGTCGGCGTCGGGACCGTCTACCGCCACTTCCCCACGAAAGCCGACCTGATCGCGGCGCTCGCCGCGGAGCGCTTCGAGCGTCTGGCCGAGAAGGCGCGCGAGGGCATCGCGGCCGAGGATCCGTGGGAGGGCCTTTGCGAGTTCATTCGCTTCTCGGCCCAGATCCAGGCCGACGACCGCGGCCTCTGCGAGGTGATGGGCTCCCGACCCGAGGTGATGGCGACCTCGGCCTATGCGGTCGGACTGGACGGGCTCTGCGAAGAGCTCGTCAGGCGGGCTCAGCGCTCGGGGGACCTGCGCAAGGACCTCGACCGGGAGGACGTCCCCATGATCGCCTGCAGCCTCGGTCGCATCACGCCCGCTGAGCAAGGGCCGGCCGTGGGACGGTGGCCGAGGCTCGTCGAGATCCTCATCGACGGGCTGCGGGCTCCCGGCAGCTCTAGGCTGCCGAAGCCGCTCGCCTAGGCGAGTCCCTACTTCTTCTTTGCCCGCTTCCGCAGCGGGGCGAACGAGCGCCACGTTCTCGTATTCGCGATCTGATCGGCGCCGAGCCAGGCGCGGCGGGCGGTCGCAACCGAGTAGCGGATGTTGGCCAGGGTCTCCGTGCCGTGCGCGTCCGTGGTGCAAACGATCCGGACCCCGGCTTCGGCGGCGAGCTTGGCGTTGTGCTCGTTCAAGTCGCGCCGGTTCGGGTTGCCGTTGATCTCCATCATCGTGCCCGTCCTCGCCGCGGCCTCGGCGATCCGCGTCATGTCCACCGCGTAGGGCTCCCGCCGGAGCAGCAGGCGGCCGGTGAGATGACCGATGCAGTCGACCAGGGGTTGCTCCATCGCCGCGATCACCCGCTCGGTCATCGCCTTCTCGGAGATGTTGAAAGAGGTGTGGACGCTCGCCATCACCCAGTCGAGCTCGGCGAGCAGCTCATCCGGGTAGTCGAGCGAGCCGTCGTTTCCGATGTTCACCTCCGAGCCGGCGAGCAGCCGGAAGCCCCGCGGGGCCGACTCGTTCCAGGCCCGGATCTCCTCGATCCGCTTGGCGAGCTGCTTCGGGGTGACGTGATTGCCGAAGCCGTGGCTGGCCGAGTGGTCGGTGATCGCCAGATACGCGTAGCCGCGCCCGCGTGCAGCCTCCGCCATCGCCTCGAGGCTGTTCCGCCCATCTGAGAGGGTCGTGTGGCAGTGGAGGTCCCCGCGGATGTCCTCCACGGTGACCAGCTCGGGCAGCTCCCCGGTGTCCCCCGCCTCGATCTCGCCGCGCCCCTCCCGCAGTTCCGGCTCGATGTAGGGCAGGCCGAGCAGCTCATAGATCCCGGCCTCCTCTGAAAACCGGTGGACCTTCTTGCCCTCGACCTCGGCCACGCCGTGCTCGCTCACGGAGTACCCACGCCCCAGCGCTCTTTCCCGCAGCTCGACGTTGTGCTCCGCCGAGCCGGTGAAGTGCTGGAGCAGGTCCCCGAACGTCTCCTCGGTGCCGATTCGCAGGTCGACCTTCAGCCCGGAGTGGGTCAGCACGCTCGCGGCCGCGTCGCCCCCGCGCCGGGACTCGGCGGAAAGCCCGTGCGTCGCCAGCGCCTCCACCAGGGCGGCGGGATCGTCGGTCGTGGCGATCAGGTCAAGGTCCTTGCAGGTCTCGGTCCAGCGCCGGGCTGAGCCCGCGATCTCGATCCGGGTCGCCACCCCGAGGCCGAGCAGGTCCGAACTGATTTCCTCCGCGATCGGCAACACGCTGGAGAGGAGCAGGCGCTCCCCGATCCCGTCCTCGGTGACGCCCTCGAGCGAGGAGAGGATGTTCTCCTCGGTCTTCGCCCCGAGGCCGCGCATCCCGCTGATCCGCCCCTGCTCGGCGGCCTCCTTCAGCTGGATGAGGTTCTCGACACCGAGCTCGTCGTAGATCCGGCGAGCGGTCTTCGCGCCCAGGCCGGGAACGCGGGTCACCTCCACCAGGGTCGCGGGGAACTTGGCCTTCAGCTTGTCGGCCGAGGGGATGCTGCCCGTCTCGATCAGCGTCTCGATCTTCTCCGCCAGCGTCTTGCCGACGTTGGGAAGCTCGGTGAGCCTGCCCTCCCCGGCGAGCTGCTCGATCGACACCGGGCTCTCGGCGATTGTGCGGGCGGCCTCCCGGTAGGCGAGGACCCGGAAGCGGTCTGCCCCGTCGAGCTCGTACAGGATCCCGAGCTCCCGCAGGGCGGCGGCGATCTCCGCGTTGCGCATATTCGAAAGCTAGTGGGGGCGGCTATCTTGCCGCCGTGCCCGACCCCGCCGCCCCCGCGTCCAAGGACGCCTGGGTCATCCTCCCCACCTACAACGAGGCCGAGAACCTCGAGCGGATCGTCCGCGCCGTGCTCGAGCAGCTACCGGGCTCGGGCAGGGTCCTTGTGGTCGATGACAACTCGCCGGACGGCACCGGTGAGCTCGCGGATCAACTGGCGGCCTCGAACCGATCGATCTCCGTCCTTCACCGTCCCTACAAGGAGGGGCTCGGGCCCGCGTACCTGGCCGGTTTTCGGGTCGCCCTGGACGGCGGCGCCCAGCGAATCGTCGAGATGGACGCAGACTTCTCCCACGACCCCAGCTATCTGCCGAGGTTGATCGGCGCGGCGGACCACTTCGACCTGGTGATCGGCTCGCGCTACGTGCCGGGCGGAGGGGTGACCGACTGGGGCCCGATCAGGAGGTTCATCAGCCGCGGCGGCAGCTCCTACGCCCGCCTCGCACTCGGGCTGCCGATCCGGGACCTGACCGGGGGCTTCAAGTGCTTTCGCCGCGAGGTGCTCGAGGCGATCAACCTGGACACGATCGAGGCGCGCGGCTACGCCTTCCAGGTCGAGACCACCTACCGCGCCATCCGGGCCGGCTTCCGGGTGGTCGAGATCCCGATCGTCTTCAAAGACCGGACTGACGGAACCTCGAAGATGAGCCGCTCGATCGTCGCCGAGGCGATCTGGCGGGTGCCCGCGATGCGATTTCGGCGCCGGTGAGGCGCTTCACTTTGTAAAGTAACTGTTGAGCCGCGGGCTAGACTGAAACTCAGAGCTTTGACTACGAAACCACGATCGAGGAGACCACCGTGCCGGGCAAGCTCACTGACGTAACCGACGCCACCTTCC
>DATDJZ010000066.1:0-6745 GCA_036520315.1 Solirubrobacterales bacterium
TGCGAGGAGTGCAAGCGCCGCAACTACGAGACGAACAAGTCACGGCGAAATTCGCCGGACCGCATCGAGCTGCGCAAGTTCTGTCGCTGGTGCGGCCGGCACACCCCGCATAAGGAGACTCGCTAGTGGCGAAGACGCGCGCACAGCGCAAGGCCGAGCGCCGCCGCCGCGAACAGGCCGAGCAACGCCGCCGTCAGAGCGACCCGGCGGCGCAGGCGGAGGAGCGCGCCCAGGAGGACACCAGGCTCGGTGTATCCGGCGAGGTCGCGGAGGCCGAGGCGGCCATTGAGACCGGCGCTCGCGTGGACGAGCTCGGAGAGCGGGTCGTCGAGAAGCCGGGCGAAATCGCCGATGTCGAGGACGGCGGCTCTCCGGTGCCGGGAGTCATCCCCGAGCAGGTCAGGCCCGAGACCGAGGCCCCGGCGCCCTCGCGCGCCGACGTCGGCCGGCCAGAGGACGGTGCCGTCGCCGAGGCCCCGCCCGCCGAGCCGCGCGAGAGCCGGCGCGAGCGCCGCCAGCGCGAGAAGGAGCAACGGCGCAAGGCTAGGACCAAGGAGCTTCAGAAGGGCCAGGCCGAGAGGGCCGAGAAGCGCCGCGGTCCCGTGCTCGGCTTCCTGCTCTCCTGCTGGGCGGAGCTCAAGCGGGTGCAGTGGCCCGATCGCGACACCCTGGTCCAGGCCTCGGCCGTGACCTTCATCTTCGTGGCGGTCATGGCCGCCTACCTCGGCGCACTCGACGCCGCCTTCAACTGGCTCGTCCAGCGGCTGATCTAGGGACTGGGGGATTTCGACGATGTTTCGCTGGTATGTGATCAACACCTACTCGGGGCACGAGAACAAGGTCAAGCAGAACCTCGAGCACCGCGTCCACACCATGGGCCAGGAGCGCAACGTGCGCCAGGTGGTCGTCCCGACCGAGCAGATCTCCGAGATGAAGGACGGCCAGAAGGTCCAGACTGAGAAGCGGACCATGCCCGGCTACGTCCTGGTCAACATGGAGATGACCGACGACGCCTGGGGCCTGGTCAAGAACACTCCCGGGGTGACCGGGTTCGTCGGCTCCCGCAACAAGCCGATCCCGCTGTCCAAGGTCGAGGTGGACCGGCTGCTCCACCGCGAGACCGCGGAGCGCCCCCGCACCCGGGCCCAGTTCTCGATCGGCGAATCCGTCAAGGTCGTCTCCGGGCCGCTCGCCGACTTCTCCGGAGAGATCGCCGAGATCAACGATGACGCCGCGAAGCTCAAGGTGCTGGTCTCGATCTTCGGGCGCGAGACTCCGGTCGAGGTCAACTACGACCAGGTGAAGAAGATCTAGCCATGGCGAAGAAGGTCCTCACACAGATCAAGCTGCAGATCCCGGCCGGCGCGGCCAACCCCGCGCCCCCGGTCGGCCCCGCGCTGGGCCAGCACGGCGTCAACATCATGGAGTTCACCAAGGCGTTCAACGCGCAGACCCAGCAGGACGCCGGCACGATCATCCCCGTCGAGATCACGGTCTACGAGGACCGCTCCTTCGACTTCATCACCAAGACGCCGCCGGCGGCGGTGCTGATCAAGGAGGCGGCCGGGATCGAGAAGGGGTCGGGCGAGCCCCACACCGAGAAGGTGGGCTCGATCACCGTGGACCAGGCGCGTCAGATCGCCGAGCGCAAGATGCCCGATCTGAACGCCAACGATCTGGACGCCGCCACCAAGATCATCGCCGGCACGGCCCGCTCGATGGGCGTCACCGTGGAGGGGCTCTGAGCATGGAGCGAAGCGGAATGCGAAGGAACGAGGTTCGCTGATGGCTCGCGGCAAGAGATATAGAGAGGCGTACGAGAAGATCGACCGCACCCGGGCCTACCCGCCCTCCGAGGCGATCCACCTGATCAAGGAATCGGCCGGCGCCAAGTTCGACGAGACGGTCGAGCTTCACATCCGCCTCGGCGTCAATGTCCGCCACGCCGAGGAGCAGCTGCGCGGCACCCTCGCCCTGCCGAAGGGGCTGGGCAAGAACGTGACGATCGCCGTCTTCGCCGAGGGCGATGCGGCCCGCCAGGCCGACGAAGCCGGTGCGGACTTCGTCGGCTCAGACGATCTCGCCGAGCGAGTCGAGGGTGGCTGGACCGACTTCGATGTCGCCATCGCGCACCCCTCGCAGATGCCCAAGGTCGGCAAGCTCGGCAGGGTCCTCGGCCCCCAGGGCAAGATGCCCAATCCAAAGGT
This sequence comes from Solirubrobacterales bacterium, assembly GCA_036520315.1. Lineage (GTDB taxonomy): Bacteria > Actinomycetota > Thermoleophilia > Solirubrobacterales > 70-9 > DASUPK01. Next base: position 2,208 of record DATDJZ010000066.1, read on the forward strand.
GGGAACCGTCACCGACGACATCGGCAAGGCGGTGGAGGAGGCCAAGGCCGGCAAGGTGGAGTACCGCACCGACCGCCAGGCGATCGTCCACTTGGCGATCGGCAAGACGAGCTTCTCCGAGAACGACCTGCTCGAGAACTACGCCGCCGTGATCGAGGAGATCATCCGGGCGAAGCCCGCCGCGGCCAAGGGTCGCTACATCCTCTCGATCACCGTCACCACGACGATGGGTCCCGGCATCCGGGTCGACCCGGGACGCACCCGCCGCGGCGAGATCATGCTGGGGGCGGGTGCGGCGCCGGCCGACGAGGAGGAGACACCGGCCGAGGAGCCGGCCGAGCAGACGGAGGAGGCGGCGACCGCCTAGACTTCCGCGGACAGAAGCCGCCCCAGACCGCCGGCGGGACCGAGGTCCAGAAGTCCGGCGCAGGTGAGCGAGAGTCACCGGTCCCCGGACCGCCCGCTCTGGCCCGCCTGTGTGCGGGTCTTTTGTTTGGCGGCGCAGGACCGGCATCACCAGACCCAGCCTCAAATGGACAGAGAGCAGAAGACAGCAGTGGTGAAGGAGCTCGCCGACGAGCTCAAGGACGCGCAGGCGATCTTCGCGGTCGACTACCGCGGGATCAGCGTGCCGCAGGCCGCCCAGCTGCGCTCGGGCCTGCTCGACGCCGACGCACGCTTCCGGATCGTCAAGAACCGGCTGACCCTCCGCGCCGCCGATCAGGCGGGAACCGAGTCGCTCAAGGAGTACCTCGAGGGTCCGACCGCTCTCACCTTCGTCAAGGGCGACGCGGCGATGGCTGCCAAGACGATCTACCGGCTCGGATCCGAATGGGAGCTGCTCTCCTACAAGGGTGGGCTGATGGACGGGGAGGCACTGGATCCCGACTCGTTCGTGGCGATCGCCCGGCTGCCAGGTCGTGACCAGCTGAACGCACAATTCGCGGGCATCGTCGCCAGTCCGCTCACCGGCCTGGCGCGCGGGCTGGGCTCGATGATCCAGGGCCTCGCTCTGCAGCTCAGCCAGATCGCCGAGCAGGGCCTGGTGACCGGTGAACCTCCCAAGGAGGAGGCAGAAGCGCCCAAGGAGGAGGCAGAAGCGCCCAGGGAGGAGGCAGAAGCGCCCAGGGAGGTTGAAGCCCCCGCAGCCGGCGGCGACGAAGCAGCTTCCGGTGACGAGGACGCCGCCGGCGAGGAGGCTTCTTCTGATGGCGAAGCCGATGCTCCGACGGCGCAGGAAGGCGATGCCGACCCCAAGCCCGACGACTCCCCCGAGGAGAGCTCAGAGGAGCAGGCGCCCGAGGGTGAGGACGCCGGCCAGGGCGAAGCCGAGGAGACCGGGGAGGGCGATCAGGACCTCGGCGAGGAGCAGGCCGGTGAGGATCCGGCCGAAGAGACTTCTGAAGATTCCGACACAACCAAGGAGGAAGGCAAGTAGATGGCCACCAAGGTGTCCACTGAAGAGTGGATCGACGAGCTGAAGAACATCTCGGTGCTCGAGCTCTCCGAGCGCATCAAGGCGCTCGAGGAGGAGTTCGGCGTGTCGGCGACCGCGGTCGCGGCCGCAGCGCCCGCCGCCGGCGGCCCCGCCGCCGATGGAGCGGGCGAGGAGGAGGCCGGGACCGTCGACCTCGTCCTGACGGGCTCAGGCGACAAGAAGATCGGCGTGATCAAGGTCGTCCGGGCAGCCACCGGACTTGGCCTCAAGGAGGCGAAGGCCCTCGTGGACGAGGCTCCCAAGCCCGTCAAGGAGGGGATCGAGCGCGAGGAGGCCGAGGGCCTGCTCAACGAGATCGAAGAGGCCGGCGGTACCGCCGAGATCAAGTGATCCGGCCGCTGTGTTTGTGGGCCGCCGTCTGTGACGAGCGGGCTACACTCACATAAGCGCTGGGGATCGGAGTAAGATCACGGCACGTGCCCTGTCCGGGCGTGTTAGCAACCCTTGACCAAAGGTCGCTCGTGCGTTACTATGCACGGTTCGCGCGCCGGTGAGCCCTGCTGCCTGATTCTTGCGCGGTCTCACAACCCTTCGAATATTTTGAGGAGTCGCCCAGTTGGCCGGATCCAACGCTGCCCCCGTAACCCGCAGGAGCTTTTCACGCCTCAAGAACCCCGTTGAACTCCCACATCTGATCGATATCCAGCGGAAGTCCTTCGCGGAGCTCGTAGACCCGAAGGACGGACTGCTGCGAGCGACGATCGACGACATCTCCCCGACCGAGGACTACACGGGGAACCTGGCCATCGTCTTCGGTGATTTCGAGTTCGACGATCCACCCAACACGGTGGAGGAGTGCCGCGAGAAGGACATGACCTACTCGCGGCCGCTGAACGTCAAGGTCGCGTTCCAGAATCGCGAGACCGGCGAGATCCGCGAGCAGACCGTCTTCATGGGCGATTTCCCATGGATGACGGACCGCGGCACGTTCATCATCAACGGCACCGAGCGCGTCGTCGTCACCCAGCTCGTCCGCTCTCCGGGCGCCTACGTGATGGAGCCGAAGGACCGCGAGAAGCAGGTCTTCATCGCGAACCTGATGCCGGCCCGTGGCTCCTGGCTGGAGCTCGAGATCGACAAGAAGGGCCGCGTCTACGTCCGCATCGACCGGAAGCGCAAGCTGCCGGTCACCGTTTTGCTGCGCGCGATGGGCTACGTCGAGGACGAGAAGATCCTCGAGCTCTTCGACAACTCGGTCTACATCCGCCACACGATCGCGGCGGACACCGACGCGACCAAGGACGAGGAGGGCGCGCTGATCGAGCTCTTCAAGAAGCAGCGTCCCGGCGAGCCACCCTCGGTGGACGCCGCTCAGGCCCTGCTCGAGCAGCTCTTCTTCGATCCCAAGCGCTACGACCTGACCAGGGTCGGCCGCTACAAGCTGAACGCGCGCCTGGACCTGGACATCGACCTCGACACGCGCGTCCTGACGCACGACGACATCATCGCCCTGGTCAAGGAGCTCGTCTCGATCCCGAAGATCCTCGGCATCCCCGAGGAGATCGACGAGGAGAACCCGATCAAGGACTACGCCGCGGAGGCGGTCACCTATCCCCGCGAGCCGATCCACGATCACCTCGACGAGTACGAGCACTTCGGCAACCGCCGGCTGCGCACGGTGGGCGAGCTGATCCAGGAGGCGTTCCGGATCGGCCTCTACCGGATGGAGCGAGTGGTGCGGGAGCGCCTCACCACCGAGGACGCCGACGCGATCACGCCGCAGACCATCATCAACATCCGGCCCGTCGTCGCGGCGCTCAAGGAGTTCTTCGGGTCCTCGCAGCTCTCGCAGTTCATGGACCAGACCAACTCGCTGTCCGGCCTCACCCATCGACGGCGCCTATCGGCGCTGGGCGCAGGTGGCCTGACGCGCGAGCGCGCACCCATCGAGGTGCGTGACGTGCACGCAACGCACTACGGGCGCATGTGCCCGATCGAGACGCCGGAGGGGCCGAACATCGGCCTGATGGGCTCGCTGTCCTCGTACGCGCAGGTCTCCGAGCACGGCTTCGTCACCACGCCGTACCGAGTGGTCAAGGACGGCGTGGTCACCGACCGGGTCGTCCACCTGGACGCGACGCAGGAAGAGGACGAGACGATCGCCCAGGCGAACGCCGAGGTGGATTCCGATACAGGCAGGCTCAAGGGCCAGTACGTGATCTGCCGTCGCCGCGACGACGAGGCCGTCGCCGTGCCGCCGAAGCAGGTCACCCTGATGGACGTCTCCCCGACGCAGATCTGGTCGGTGGCGACCGCCCTGATCCCGTTCCTCGAGCACGACGATGCGAACCGGGCCCTGATGGGCTCGAACATGCAGCGCCAGGCCGTGCCGCTCCTGAAGCCCGAGCCGCCGCTGATCGGCACCGGGATGGAGCGCCGCGCCGCGATCGACACCGGGGACGTCGTGATCGCCGAGAGCGACGGCGAGGTCACCATGGTCGACGCCGAGCAGATCGTCGTTACCCACGGTTCGAAGAGGGACGAGTACCCGCTCCACAAGTACATGCGGTCGAACCAGGGGACGATCATCCATCAGCGCCCGATCGTCTCGGTGGGCGACAAGGTGAAGGCGGGAGACGTCCTCAGCGACGGCTCCTCCACTTCGGGCGGCGAGATCGCCCTGGGCAAGAACTGCCTGGTCGCCTTCATGTCCTGGGAGGGCTACAACTTCGAGGACGCGATCATCATCTCCGAGCGCCTGGTCAAGGACGACGAGCTCACCTCGATCCACATCGAGGAGTACGAGATCGACGCCCGGACGACGAAGCTGGGCGACGAGGAGATCACCCGCGACATCCCGAACCGCTCCGAGGAGAGCCTCAGGAACCTCGACGAGCGGGGGATCGTCCGGATCGGGGCCGAGGTCCAGTCCGGCGACCTGCTGGTCGGAAAGGTCACCCCGAAGGGCGAGACCGAGCTGACCGCCGAGGAGAAGCTGATCCGCGCCATCTTCAAGGAGAAGGCGCGCGAGGTCCGCGACACCTCCCTCAAGGTGCCTCACGGCGAGGGCGGCGTCGTCATCGACGTCCTCACCTTCAGC
>DATDJZ010000067.1:0-6485 GCA_036520315.1 Solirubrobacterales bacterium
CCCTCGAAGGTGAGGCCGGAGGCCCTGGCCAAGCTGGCGAGCCAGAACGAGCTGATGGGCACCTCGCACCGCCAGCAGCCGGTGCGGGACCTGGTCGCGCGCGTGCGGGAGGGACTCGGTGAGCTCTTCAGCCCGCCCGAGGGCTACGAGGTGGCGCTCGGCAACGGCGGCACGACCGCGTTCTGGGACGCCGCCGCGGCCTGGCTCGTCCGCGAGCGGGCGCTCCACCTGGCCTATGGAGAATTCTCCTCGAAGTTCGCCAAGGCGACCGCGGGCGCCCCGTTCCTGGCCGACCCGATCCTGATCGAGGCAGAGCCCGGCGACGCCCCCGCCCCGGCGGCCGATCCGGATGCCGACGTGCTCGCCTGGGCACAAAACGAGACCTCGACCGGGGTGATGGTCCCGGTGGAGCGGCCGGCTGGCGCGGGGGAGAGCCTGGTCCTGATCGACGCCACCTCGGGCGCCGGCGGCCTGCCGGTGGACGTCGGCCAGGCCGACGCCTACTACTTCGCGCCGCAGAAGGCCTTCGCTGCGGACGGCGGGCTCTGGCTCGCGCTGCTGAGCACAGCCGCGATCGAGCGGATCGAGCAGCTCGACGGCGCCGGAGATCGCTGGCTGCCAGCCTTCCTCTCGCTCGCGACAGCCCTGGAGAACTCTCGCAAGGAGCAGACCTACAACACACCCGCGCTGGCGACCCTCTTCCTGCTCGCCGACCAGATCGAGTGGCTCCTCGATGGGGGCGGGCTGGAGTTCGGGGTATCGCGCAGCCGCGCCTCCTCGGAGCACCTCTACCGCTGGGCCGAGGCGTCCGAGCTCGCAACCCCGTTCGTCGCCGACCCGGCGAAGCGCTCGCTCGTGGTCGGGACGATCGACTTCGACGAGCAGGTGGACGCCGCGGCGCTCGCCGCCACGCTGCGCGCGAACGGCATCGTGGACACGGAGCCCTACCGCAAGCTGGGCCGCAACCAGCTGCGGATCGGCATGTTCCCGGCCGTTGATCCCGGCGACGTCGAGGCGCTCACCGCGTGCATCGACTGGGTGCTCGAGAACTCCGACGACGGCCGGCGATGAGCGACAAGGCCAAGGTCCTGGTCAAGGAGAAGATCGCCGACGCCGGCGTCGAGCTCTTGAAGGAGAGATTCGACGTCGAGCTGGGGCTCGAGTGGGACGGCAACGAGCTCGAGGATCGGATCGGGGAGTTCGACGGCATCCTGATCCGCTCTGCGACCAAGCTGACCCCCGACCTGATCGAGCGCGCGGGCCGGCTCAAGGTGATCGGGCGCGCCGGCACCGGGGTGGACAACGTCGACGTCGCGGCGGCGACCAAGCGCGGCATCGTGGTCGCCAACGCGCCGGAGGCCAACTCGATCGCCGCCGCCGAGCACACCATGGCCCTGATGCTCGCGCTCTGCCGCAACATCCCACAGGCCCACGCCTCGCTTGCGGGTGGCGCCTGGGACCGGGGCAGGTTCAAGGGCACCGAGCTCTATGGCAAGACGCTCGGCGTGTTCGGCTTCGGCCGAATCGGTCAGCTGGTCACGGCGCGGGCCCAGGCCTTCGACATGCCGGTCATCGCCTACGACAAGTTCGTTACGGCAGAGCGCTTCCGCGAGCTGGGTGTCGAGGGCATCGACGAGCCGGACGAGCTCTACGCCCGCGCGGACTTCATCACCCTTCACCTGCCGAAGACGCCGGAGACGGTCGACTTCATCGACGCGGAGGCGATTGGGAAGATGCGGGACGGCGTCCGCATCATCAATTGCGCCCGCGGGGAGCTGATCGACCTCGATGCACTCACAGAGGGGCTGGAGTCAGGCAAGCTGGCGGGTGCGGCCCTCGACGTCTTCCCTGAGGAGCCCTTCGGCGGACACCCGATCCTCGAGCGGGACGACGTCGTGGTCACGCCGCACCTCGGAGCATCGACGGCCGAGGCTCAGGATCGCGCCGGGGTGGTGACGGCGGAGCAGGTGACTGCGGCACTCACTGGCGGGGTGGTGACGACGGCGGTCAACATCGCCGCGGTCCGCCCGGAGGTGATGGAGCAGCTGGCCCCGTTCGTGCCGCTCTGCGAGAAGCTCGGCCGTCTGGCCCAGGCGCTCGCCGAGGGTCCGCCCGACCGCGTCGAGGTCGAGTTCCGCGGCCGGCTCGCCGACCAGGACACCCGCATCCTCGGCATCGCAGCGGTCGTCGGAATCCTCTCCGGGCACACCGAGGAGCCGGTCAACCTGGTCAACGGCCCTCACATGGCCGAGGAGCGGGGCATCGAGTTGGTGGAGACGCGCGACGCGCTCTCGGAGGACTTCACCGAGCTGGTGGTCGTCCGCGTCAACACCGGCGACGACTCGGTCGAGGTCGCCGGCACCGGGGTGGGCCCCCGCAACATCCCCTACCTGGCGCGGGTCTGGGGCGAGGACTTCTACCTGCCCTTCGCGGAGCACCTGGCGATCTTCCGCTACACCGACCAGCCCGGGATGATCGGCAGGGTGGGGACGATCTTCGGCGAGGAGGGGGTCAACATCGTCTCGGCGGCCGTCGGAGCCGAGTCGGAGGGAGAGGCCGCGGTCATGGCCCTGACGACCGATGCGCCAGTCGCCAGGTCCACGGTCGACCGCATCCTCGAGCTCGACGGGTTCTTCGTCGGACGCGCCGTCTCGCTGTAGGGTCGGTGCATGAAGGCTGTGGTGCTGACCGGCCACGGAGGGCTGGAGGTGCTCCAGGTCCAGGAGCGGCCGGACCCCGCGCTCGGTCCCGGCGAAGTACGGATCGCCGTCAAGGCGGCCGGGCTCAACTTCGCGGACACGATGGCGCGGGTCGGCCTCTATCCGGATGCACCGAAGCCACCCTGCGTGCTCGGCTACGAAGTCGCGGGCGAGGTCGAGTCCGTGGGCGAGGGAGTCGACTCCGTGAAGGTCGGCGATCGAGTCGTCGCCGGTGTCCGCTTCGGCGGCCAGTGCGAGCTGGTCAGCGTCTCGGAGGATCAGGTGCTGCCGCTGCCTGACCGGCTCAGCTTCGAGCAGGGAGCGGCGGTGCCGGTCAACTACGCCACCGCCTACTGCGCCCTCGTCGTGATGGCCGGGATCAAGCCGGGCGAACGTGCATTGATCCACGCGGCGGCGGGCGGGGTCGGGACCGCCGCTGTGCAGATCGCGCGACATCACGGCGCCGAGGTGTTCGGCACGGCCTCGGCGTCCAAGCACGACGCCATCCGCGATCTCGGCGTCGCACACGCGATCGACTACCGCACCCAGGACTTCGAGCAGGAGGTGATGCGGCTGACCGACGGCAAGGGCGTCGATGTCGTGATCGATGCGACCGGACCGACCAACTTCCGCAAGGACTACCGCGTGCTGCGCCAGGGTGGAAAATTGGTCATGTACGGGCTGTCCGAAGCGTCCACCGGAACCGGGCGGGACGTGCGCAAGCTGATCGGCAGCCTGGCGCGCATGCCCTTCGCGACGCTGCCCTGGTGGAAGAGCCTGCAGATGATGAGCGAGAACAAGGGCGTCTTCGGACTCAACATGCTCCATTGGTGGGACCGGGAGGGAGACGTGACCCGGATCACCGGCCCGCTCATCGAAGAGCTCGAGCAGGGTGAGCTCGAGCCCGTCGTCGCCGAGTCGTTCCCCTTCGAGCGCGCGGGGGATGCCCACCAGCTCATCGGCGAGCGGCGCAACATCGGCAAGGTCGTGCTCGTCCCCTGAGGGGCGCACCTTCCGACGTTTACCGGGGTTATGGCTGGCGGATGAAGCTTCGAGCCAAGCAAACACTGGGCGGCCTCGCGGTGCTGGCGGCCGTAGCCGGGATCGCGACGTCGGCCGCTTCGGCGCGGCCGGCCGTGACGACCGCCGTCTGGACGATCCACGGCCACGGCGCGACGAGGTCGAGTGCGATGAATGTGATGACCGTGAATGACCTTCGCGGCGTCGACAACCGGATCAGCCTCTTCAGCGGCCCTACCGGGCGCATGGTGATGACCGCGCCGGAGGGGCTGGGCGATCCGGACGGCAGCGGATCTGCCTGCACGCTCGACAACGCCAAGCCGAGCGAGACGACCGCCCAGCAGGTGAGCTGCGCGCCCGGCTATATCGGCGCGATCGTCGGCGATCTCGGCCGGGGCAGCGACACTCTCGACGCGGATCCCACCTTCCCGGTGATGATCGGGGCCCTGATCGACGGGCAGGCCAGGCCGCTCGACGGGGGTCCCGGCAGGGACCGGCTGGTCGGTGGCGCCGTGGCCGATCTGCTCAAGGGCGACGGTGGATCTGACTCGCTGGCGGGCGGGGGAGGTCAGGACCATCTGCTCGGCGGGCCGGGCGCCGACAACCTGACCGGTGGGGGAGGCACCGACTGGCTGCTCGGCGGCGGGGGCCCGGACAAGCTGAGCGGCGGGGGCGGAAGGGACGTGTGCAAGGGCGGCGGAGCTTCGGACGTCGGTAAGAACTGCGAGACGTCTCGCGGGATTCCGTAGTAGCCGGCGTTAGCTTTCCCGCCGTGTTCACCACGGCCTCCATCGGCAGCGCCTACCAGCACGGGATCGTCGACACCGGGCGCGAGCCGCACTTCCTGTTCTTCGCCTCGTTCCTCCTCACCTTCGCGTTCATTCGCACCAGCGCCCACATGATCCGGGCGCAGGTGAAGTGGTGGCCCGGCAACGTCTCCGTCGGCGGCACTCACGTCCACCACCTGGTCTGGGGGATCCTCCTGCTCCTGACCTGCGGCTACATCGCCGTTGCGATCGCACCGGACAGCCCCTGGCGTGAGGTCGTAGCCGTCTTCTTCGGCATCGGAACCGGGCTCACGCTCGACGAGTTCGCACTCTGGCTCAACCTCAAGGACGTCTACTGGGAGAAGGAGGGCCGCAAGTCGATCGACGCGGTGGTGATCGCCGCGGGCATCTCGGGGGTACTGCTGATCAGCCTGCGCAGCTGGATCGACGTGACGACCGCGGTCGCGGACGAGGTTCAGGCCGCCGTTGGGGGAATCGGACTGCTCGGCGTGCTCCTCGCGCTGGTGAACTCGGCGAAGGAGAAGTTCGGGATGGCGGTCTGGAGCATTCTCGTTCCCGTCGTGGGGATCCCGAGCGTCTTCCGTCTCGCGAAGCCGCACTCGGTCTGGGCGAAGCTCTTCTATCGCCAAGGCAAGAAGGAGCGCTCCGAGGAGCGCTTCGCCGGCTCGCGCGGCGAGCCCTTCTGGAGGCGGAGCGGCGAGCTACTCGGCCGGCTCAGGCTCCGCCCGCGCAGCGCCGGGGGAGCCTGAGCGCCCGCTGAACACCAGCTCGTCGATGATCACCGCAAGCGAGGCGGCGGTGGGGATGGCGAGCAGCGCCCCGAGCACGCCCGCGAGGTTGGCTCCCACGATCACCGCGACGATCGCCACGGCCGGATTCACCTTGAGCGCCCCGCCCTTGTAGAGCAGCGGCTGGATGATGCGGTCCTGGAGCTGCTGGTAGACGAGGAAGAGGATCAGCCAGATGATGGCGTCGCCGGGACCGCCGTCGATCAGCAGCACGCCGAAGACCGAGAACCCGCCGATGGTCAGGCCGATCAGGGGGATCAGGTCGAGAAAGGCCACCAGGACGGCGAGCGGGACGGCGAGGTGGAACCCCTCCGCTTCCAGGAAGCCCCAGGTCAGGAAGCCGGCGGCGATCGCGAGCAGCAGGTTGACGCTGACGTAGGCCTTGACCACCTCGGCGACCCGGTTGGCGATCCGCCGGGCGCGGTCGCGCTGCAGGCTGGGCAGGCGGCCGGTTCCGCGGTCCACCATCCCGCGCCCATCGAGGAGGAGGAAGAAGGTGAGCGTGATGACTGTGATCGCGGCCAGCAGGTGCTCCAGCAGGCTGACGGTCAGCGATCCCAGAGTGCTCGCGCCGCTCGAGAGGTGCGAGGGGAGGGTGCTCGCCTCCTGGGTCAGCTTCTGGGTGATGTGGTATTTGTCGTTGAGCTCCTGGAACTGCTGGTTGTTGTTCGCCCAGTCCTCGAAGTCACGGACGTAGCCCGGCAGCTTGTGGGCGAGCCCCTCGATGTCATGGACTATCGGGGGGAACACGTGCAGGGTCAGGAAGACCATCGCCGCCAGGGCCGCCAGGTAGACGACCAGGATCGCCAGCACCCGCGGCATCTGGCCGGCGCGCGGCCAGGCCCGCTGCACCAGGCTCACGGCCGGATCGAGCGCGAGCGCCAGGAAGATCGCGGCGGCCACCCATTGCAGGGTCGTCCTGGTGTGCAGGATCGCGATCGCCAGCAGCACCGCGACCGCGATCCAGAAGAGCGCCACCAAGACGACCTTTGCGACGGCCCGAGCCTCGATCCCCTCCGCGCGCATCGACCCGGGACGCTAGAGAGCGCCCCGGACCCAACATCACTGCGCTACTCTGCCTGAACTTCGATGACGCACCGGCTCGACAGCCTGGCGCTTCTCCTTCTCCTCCCCCTTCGGGGGGAATAGCGCTGGGCGGCGCGAGAGCCGCGAACTCAGGAACAGGTCAT
>DATDJZ010000068.1:0-26727 GCA_036520315.1 Solirubrobacterales bacterium
CCCACGGAGATCGACACCGGCGCGACCGCGCTCCTCGTTGCCGGGCTCACCATTCGGCGCGAGGCGACCGGCCAGACGCGCTACGACGGCTTGCTGCGTCGGCTCGGGCGGTTCCTGATCGCCCAGACAGAGCAGTCTGGCGCGGTGCTTGCCAGGTATGACCCCGCGCGCCGCGCGCCGGTGCCTGGCGAGTACTCCAAGTACTACACGGGGGAGGCCTATTGGGCCCTGGCTCGCCTCAACCGGACCTTCCCGGGCGAGGGCTGGGGCGAGGCGGCCGACCGGGTGGGCGCCTACCTGGCCACCTCGCGCGACGATCTCGAGGGCCACTGGCCACCGGTCGCCGACCACTGGGCCGCCTACGGCATGGCCGACACCGTGGAGTCTCGGGGTGGCGCCCAGCCGCCTCTCACCGAGGACGAGCTCAGTTACGCGCGCAGGCAGGCAGAGCTCTTCGGTGGCCAGACCCGCTGGATAAGCGAGCGCTTCGGCCCCTGGGGTGCTCTGGTGCGGCCCGGCGGCGTGCCTCGCGGCGGTGGCTACGGCGTGATCGGCGAGGGTCTGACTGGCTGGTGGCAGGTCGCGAACGAGGACGCTCGCCTGGAGGACCTGCGAGCCCCGATCGCGGAGCGGGCCACCTGCATCGCCGGGCTGGCGGTGAGTGCCCAGTCCGGTCGCGCCGACGCGGCCGGAGCCGCCCGACCGGACCTGGTGGCGGGAGCCTGGTTCCGGGATGGCGAGACCCGGATGGACGACCAGCAACACGCCCTGGCCGCGCTGCTGCGGACCGTCCCGATCGTCGAGGCGACCTCCGGCCGCCCGCTGGGCGCCGGTGATGATGCGCCCTCGGCGTGGCTCTGGCTGATCGCCCTGGTGGCGGCGCTCAACCCGGCCCGGGCCGCCTTCGGGATCCCCGGCAGCAGGGGGTCGCCCAGCGCCCTCGGCCTGGCCGTCCTCGGCGGGCTGATCGGCGGTCTAGCTGTGTGCGCCGCCGCGGCGCTGGGTGGTCCGCTGCTCGACCTGCTCGATGTCAGCGAGCCCTCGTTCCGGATCGCCGCCGGCGCCGTGGCCGCACTGGGGGGCATCGCCGACCTCTTCCGGCGACCACCGGAGCCCGAGCCCGCGCTCGCCGGGTGGCGCGCCGCGCTCGTCCCGGTCGCGATCCCGCTGGTGGCACGCCCGGTCCTGCTGGTGATGGCCCTGGGCGCCGGAGCCGACCGGAGCGCCCTTGTCGCCGCCGGCTCGATGGCGATCGCCGTCGCCTTGCTCAGCGGGCTGACTGCGTGGTGGGGCACGGACGGGCCGCGCGGCCGGGTCCTGCGCTGGGCGAGCCGCCTGCTGGCCGCGGTCCTGATCGCCTGCGGAGTCGTCCTCGGCGCCGACGGGGTTCTGGACGTCTAGGCGGCGGCGCCGAGCTTGGGGGAGGTCCAGGGCTCCTTCAGGCGCCGGCTGAGCTCGTCGCCGAGCTCGCCGATCGGAAACCGGTCCTGCTCGAGCGAGTCGCGGTCGCGCAGGGTGACGGTGTCGTCGTCCATCGTCTGGTGGTCGACCGTTACGCCCCAGGGCGTACCGATCTCGTCCTGGCGGCGGTAGCGCTTGCCGATCGAGCCACCGGTGTCGTACTCGGCGGGCATCAGGTCGCGCAGCTCTTCGTAGATCTCCCGGGCCTTCTCCGGCTGCCCGTCCTTATTGACCAGCGGCAGGACGGCGACCTTGACCGGCGCGAGCCTGGGATGGAGGTGCAGCACGGTCCGCTCCCGGCCCTCGACCTCCTCGGTCTCGTAGGCGTCGATCATGAAGCTGAGCATCGCCCGGTCGACCCCCGCCGCCGGCTCGACCACGTGGGGGACGTAGCGGTCCCCGCTCGCCGAGTCGACGTACTCGAGCTTCTCTCCGGAGAACTTCGCGTGCTGGGTGAGGTCGAAGTCGCCGCGATTGGCGATCCCCTCGAGCTCGGACCAGCCCATCGGGAAGTCGTATTCGACGTCCGAGGTGGCGCTCGAGTAGTGCGAGAGCTCGTCCGCGCCGTGAGCCCGGAGGCGGAGCTTCTCGGGTCGGATGCCGAGCTCGTTGTACCAACGCAGCCGCTCCTCCATCCAATAGGTGTGCCAACGCTCGGTCTCCGGCGGCGGGACGAAGAACTCCATCTCCATCTGCTCGAACTCGAAGGTCCGGAAGATGAAGTTGCCGGGCGTGATCTCGTTGCGGAACGACTTGCCGATCTGGGCTATCCCGAAGGGCGGCTTCTTGCGAGCGAACTGCAGGACGTTCTTGAAGTTGATGAAGATGCCCTGCGCTGTCTCCGGCCGCAGGTAGGCCTTGTTGGACTCGTCCTGCACGGGGCCGACGTAGGTCTCGAACATCAGGTTGAACTGTCGCGGCTCGGAGAGCTCACCGCCGCAGACCGGGCAACGGATCTCCCCCTCTGCGTCCTCCGAGCCGAGCTGCTCCTCGCGCAGGTCGTCCTCGCGAAAGCGCTGCTTGCATTCGCCCAGGCACTGGACTAGCGGATCTGTGAAGCCGGCCAGATGCCCGGACGCCTCCCAGACCTTCGGGTTCTGGATGATCGCCGAGTCCAGGGCGACGATGTCGTCGCGCTCCTGCAGCATCGCGCGCCACCACTCGCTCTTGACGTTGTTCTTGAGCAGCACGCCGTAGTGCCCGTAGTCGTAGGTGTTGCGGAAACCGCCATAGATTTCTGACGCCGGGAAGATGAATCCCCGCCGCTTGCAGAGCGCGACGATCTCCTCGAGCTTGGTGAGCTCGGCCATGGGCGCAGCGTAAACGGACCGCTTCGCGGACCGCCGCGTGCGTTGCGCGGAGACGCCGCCCACTACCCTCTTCCATCCCGATGCCCATCTACGAGTACCGCTGCCTGAACGGACACACCTTCGAGGTGATCCAGAGCATGGCCGACGATCCCGTCGAGACCTGCGAGGTCTGCGGCGCGCCGGTGGAGCGGGTCTTCCACCCGGTCGCGGTCCACTTCAAGGGCTCGGGCTTCTACACGACGGACTACGCCAAGAAGGCGAAAGCGGGTGCTGCCAAGGACGGGGGCTCCTCCGAGTCCGGCGGCTCGGATTCCGGGAGCTCCGAATCGAGCTCGTCGAGCGAGACGAAGTCCTCGTCGAGCGGCGACAAGGCCGCCTCGAACAGCGGCTCCGACTAGGGCGAGCACTGTGCCTGGTGCGGCGGGTCCGAGCCCGTCAGCTCCTTGACCGCCTCAACGCACTCGCTCTCCGGGATCTGCAGGCTGCCGCCGGGTCCCGATGAGATGGCGGCCTTGTTGCCGCCGAGCACGTTGGTCTCGCCGCTGCCGCCGAGGATCGCCGCAATCGCGACCTGGGGCAGAGTGAAGCCGCCCATGTCGCTGATGAACGCCTTCGGCGCGTCCCAGCCGATGAAGGGGCCCTTGAGGAAGTTGTAGGGGAAGCGGGTGACGCTGGTCAGGCGGTCCTTGATCCCGTTCAGGACCTGCTGCTGGCGCGCGTCCCGGTCGCGGTCGTCCTCGCCCGGGTTGCAGTTGTTGTGGCGCAGCCGGGAGTAGGCGAGCGCCTTGTCACCCTGGAGCGTCACCTCGCCCGGCGGCAGCTTTAGGGAAACCCCGCCCTGGCTCTTGCCGCCGTCCACGTCGCCGCAGACCACGGCTCCTTTCTTGTCCTCGCTCCCCGGCACGTCGATCTTCACCCCGCCCAGTGTGTTGATGAAGTCGGCGAAGCCATCGAAGTTGACGATCACGATGTGGTTGATGTCGATCCCGAGGAAGTTCTTGACGGTCTTGATCGTCGAGGCCGGGTTGCCGTTGGGGCTGTTCGTGTTGCAGGCGAGCGAGGCGTTGATCTTCTGCTCGCCGCAGTCGGGGATCGCCGCGAAGCTGTCGCGAGGGATCGAGAGCTTGTGGAACGAGGTCAGGGAGGCGTGCAGGACCATGATCGTGTCCGCCCGCGGGGGCCCCTGCCCCTCGCTGCCGCTGGCGTTCTTCTGGGTCTTCCCTCGGCGGTCCCCACCGAGGATCAGGATGTTCTGGCCGAGCAGGACGTCGGGGCCGCCCTTGAGGGCGTCCTTGGCGGACTGCGGCAGCTTCCCCTTCTGGATCTGGGCGGAGATGGCGAAGGTGATGAAGCTGAGCAGAAGCCAGCCGACGGCGGCGATCAGCACCCAGCGCAGCCAGGGCCGCTTGCCCCCGACCAGGCGCTTGAGCCGGCCGCGCCAGCCGCCCTCCGCGGTATCTGATCGCAGGCTCGCCAGGCTCGGCTTGCGGATCCGGTCGCGGAGGCTCGGCCTGGATCGGTAGACCCGGTACGGAGGCTTTCCCCGGCGCTCGCCGGGCTTTTGCCGCTGGAGCTCGGGCCGCTTCTGCCCGGACCGGCCCTTGCGTCCGTAGACCGTGTAGTCGGGCTTCTTGCCGGATTCGGGATCGCCCGAGCCTCCGGAGCCGCCGGCCTTCTGGGGCTTCTCGGGCTTACCGCCGCCCTCGGAGCCACCGGACCGCCGCGGCGGCCGATCATCTCCCTGCGGAGACATGGGGTATCAATACTTGCGCATGCCGCCGCCGGATCGCCATCGCCCATCCAGTCCTGCGTGAGCGCGCGCGAGACCATCGGCGTCGACCTCGGCGGGACCAAGATGGCGGTCGGGGTCGTCGATTCCGACCAGCAGGTCCACTACCAGGGCAGGGAGCCCTCGACCGGCCTCAGCGAGGAGAAGCTGGTGGAGGAGCTCGGCCGGGAGCTGCTCGAGGCCAAGGAGGCGCGGCCGGACGTGCTCGCCGCGGGTCTCGGCATCCCGGCGACCATCGACTGGGACAGGGGTCTCGCGATTCACGCGGTCAACCTGACGATCACCGACGTTCCGATCCGAGACCTGATGCACGAGCGGACCGGGCTGCCCATCTTCGTCGACAACGATGCCAACGTGGCGGCGCTGGCCGAGCACCTCTACGGCGCCGGGCGGGGCGCGCGGAACGTCGTCATGCTCACCATCGGCACTGGCATCGGCGGCGGCCTGATCCTGGATGGCGAGATCTACCGGGGATCGACCGGCGCCGCCGCGGAGCTCGGGCACATCGTGATCGAGGAGGACGGGCCCAAATGCCAGGGGAACTGCCCCAACCACGGCTGCGTGGAGGCGCTCGCCTCCGGGACTGCGATCGCCAGGGCGGGTAAGGAGGTCGCGGAGCGCAACCCGGACTCGGCGTTGGGCAAGGCGCTGGCCGAGGGCCCGATCGCCGGGCGCACGGTCACGGAGCTGGCGCTCGCCGGTGATGAGCCGGCGCGCGAGGTGGTGGCCCAGGCCGGCCGCCACATCGGGGTCGCGCTGAGCAGCCTGGCCAACATCTTCGACCCCGACGTGTTCGTGATCGGGGGCGGTGTGTCGGTGGTGGGGGACCTACTGCTCGATCCGGCCCGTGAGGAGCTGCGCTCGCGCGCGCTGCCGCCTCAGAACGGGAGGCCGGTCAAGCTGGCCGAGCTCGGCCCCGACGCCGGGATGATCGGCGCGGCGGCGATGGCCCTGATCGAGCTCGATAGGGAGGGTTGAGGTGCCCGGCAAGCTGGTCGTCTGCCCGACGCCGATCGGGAACCTCGAGGACATCACCCTGCGCACCCGCCGGGCCCTGTACGAGGCCGACGCGATCGCCTGCGAGGACACCCGCAGGACCGGCTTGCTGCTGGAGCGCATCGAGATCCAGCCCCATCAGCTGGTCTCCTACCACGAGGGGAACGAGGCGGAGAGGGCGCGTGAGCTCGCCCAGCGAATCGAGCGGGGGGACAACGTGGCGCTGGTCTCAGACGCGGGAACGCCGGCCATCTCGGATCCGGGGTTTCGGCTGATCAGGGCGTGCATCGATCGTGACCTCGACCTCGAGGTGCTGCCCGGTCCCTCCTCGGTCCTCACGGCGCTCGTCGCGTCGGGCCTGCCGACGCACCGCTTTCGGTTTCACGGCTTCCTGCCCCGCCGCACCGGCGAGCTCGAGCGCGTCCTGCAGTCGACCGAGACGCTGATCGCCTTCGAGTCGCCGCGCCGCCTGCCGGAGTCACTCAACGCGCTCGCCCAGCTCGCGCCGGACCGTCCCGCCGCCGTCTGCCGCGAGCTCACCAAGCTGCACGAGGAGATCGCGCGCGGGACGCTCGGCGAGCTGTCCCGCCGCTTTCGCGAGGAGGCGCGTGGCGAGATCGTCGTCGTGATCGGGCCCGCCGCCGAGCGGGGCACGGCGGACATCGGCTTCGCCACCGACGCCCTGCGCGGTCTGATCCGCGCCGGGGCGCGGCCCCGCGCCGCAGCGAGCGTCGTCTCCGCGCTCACCGGCGTTCCCGCCAACGATCTCTACCGCGGGATCACCGGGCGAGACCCGCGGCGCTAGCTACGCGGCGATGCGCGCCTTCTTCTTGCCTCGCACGACGAAGCCGCTCTGCGAGCGGCCCTTACCCGGCTTGAGCGCGTAGATCACCCGGTAGCCGGTCATGTAGAGCAGCCGCCCGTCCGAGATCACCGGGTTGTAGGCACCGTCGGTGGAGGCGAAGACCTCCCTGCCGTCCGTGGCCCGGAAGCCGAAGGTCTGGGTCGTCTTCAGGTCGCCGACGTAGAAGACGTCGCCGATCATGCTGCCCGCTCCCGAAACCGGGCCGTGCGCGGACTCCGACCACCGCACGCTGCCCGTCCGGGCGTTGAGCGCGTAAACCGTGCCGTCGTAGGAGCCGAAGTAGACGCTCGGCGGCGTGCCCGGCGCCTTCGCCGCCGTCGCCGCGCTGTAGACGTAGCCGCCGGTGGAGGTGGACCAGGAACTGCTCCCGGTCTGCTCGTCGAACGCGTTCATGCCGCCGGTCAGCGTGCCGGCGTAGACGTGGCCGAAGGCGACCGCCGCGGTGCCGTAGATCGGGCCACCCGCTGACGCCGTCCAGCGCACCGAACCGTTCGAGGCGCGCAGCGCCGTCATCTGACCGCCGTAGCTGCCGACGAAGACAGTGCCCCTGTCGTAGGCCGGTGAGGCCTTGACCGCCCCGCCAACCGAGGCGCTCCAGAGCTCCTTGCCGGTCCGCTTGTCGAATGCGTACACCGATCCGCATTCACAGCCGGCGATCACCTTGTCGCCGACGACGAGTGGCGACGACTCGCTGCGGCCAGGGAGCGAGTTGCGCCACGCCACCTTGCCGTTCTGCGCGTTCAGGGCCTGGACCTGGCCGGGCTCGAGGTTCGAGATGTAGAGCTTGCCGTCGCTGTAGGAGGGGGCGGAGGCGTTCAGGGTCGCCACGTCGCGGCGCCAGAGCTGCTTGCCGCTCGCGGCGTTGAGGGCGAAGGCCTCACCGTTGTTGTCGATCCCATAGAGGGTGCCACCGGCGATGATCGGCGAGTACTCCATCAGGTGGCGCGCGTCGTATCTCCAGGCGACCTTGTAGGGGGGCTTGACCTTCTTCGACGGCAAGCTGCGCGTTCGCGCGGCATCGAGACCGTAGGTGGGCCAGTCGGTCAGCCTGGGCCCGGGCGGCGGCGCGGGGGCCGACGCCGTCGTCGTGGTGCTGGTGGTCTCCTCGGAGCTGCCGCCACCGCTCAGCATCAGGGTGCCGCCGACGCCGACCACGGCGATGAGGCAGACCGCGCCTGCGATCGTCGCGACGCGGTACTTGCTCCAGAGAGTTGCGAAGAGGTTCGCCATGCGGGTGAGCCAAGCGGGGATTGAAGAGGAAACCCCTAATCACCCAATCAAGAGCGCTCGAAGCGGACGGACTCCCCGACCGTCTTGGCGCTACCTTGGGCGAGCGAGATGGCCAAGCGCGAGCCACGCATGGTTTCGCTGGGCTACGGGAAGTTTGCCCGGGCGGATCGCATCTATGCCCTCGTCCCGCTGGATCCCAAGGACCGCGGCGACGGCCGGCGGACCTTTGTCCACGTCGACGACATGGCTGAGCCGATCGTCGCCTCGCGCTCGGAGCGCGCGATCCTCGCGGACGTCGAGGAGGCCCTCACCGAGGCCGCGGGAATCCCGCGGCGCCGGCGCAGCGCGAAGGGACAGGAGAAGCTTCTCTAGAGAAGCCGGACGCACCGGCGAGAATGCGCACTCCACGATCGGGTCGTAAGCCCTTCCTCCTCGGTGGAATCGTGGCCTGTGCCGCGCTTCTCGTGGCGAGCCCGGCGGAGGGAGACGTCCAAGTAGTCCGCGTCAGTCCAGCCGCAGCGGCTCCCGGTCAAGCTGTCGATCTCGAGGTGGGTTGTGGAGCGCCATGCGGCCCGCGGTTGTCGATCTCGCTGGTACCTCGTTCACAGGCGCCCACGCCTTCGCCCTGCGATCGGCGAGATCAAGCTCAGGCTCGCCGTGCTGGAGCCGTACTCCCCAAAGGCGCAATCTGCGCACGCACGTCACGCAAATTGCCGCGGAACCCACCGTACGTCTTTCTCGGATGGGCACTGCGGACCGGCTCTGCGTCACCGGTGAGTCGGTATCGACTGGGGTTTCGCGTCCCGAGTGTGAGGCTGGGTGCCTACACCTTCGTCATCTGGCGACGGCCCGACGGAGTCTTGATCGCCGACCGCTCGCTGAACGTGCGGGCGGAGCAGAGCCCCACGAGTTCCCAAGGGACGGGCACCGACACGGCCTGGTGGATCGCGGCGGCGGTCGCGATCGTGGCGGTGGCGGGAGCCGCAGCGTTCCTGCGCCGGAGGCGCACGCCATGAGCGCAGCTTTATGCTCGTCGGCCCGTGAGCTTCTACGTCACCACACCGATCTACTACGTCAACGGCGAGCCCCACTTGGGCCACGCCTACTCGACGATCGCGGCCGACATCCTCGCCCGGCACCACCGCCAGCGCGGCGAGGACGTTTTCTTCCTGACCGGGACCGACGAGCACGGCGAGCCCGTGGCGCAGCAGGCCGAGGCGGAGGGCGTCACCCCGCGGGAGCTCGGCGACCGCCTGGCGCCCCGCTTCAAGGAGATGGCGGCGAAGATCAACGCCTCCAACGACTTCTTCATCCGGACCACCGATGTGGGGCACATGGAGCGCGTCCAGGAGATCGTGCAACGGGTCTATGACAACGGCCACGTCTACGAGGGGATGTACGAGGGCTGGTACTGCCCGCGCTGCGCGGACTTCAAGACCGAGTCCGAGATCGGCCCGGACAACACCTGTCCGATCCACAAGATCCCCCTGATCCGAGAGAGCCAGAGGAACTGGTTCTTCGCGCTGTCGAAGTTCCAGGGCGACCTCGAGCGGCTCTACGAGGAGCGGCCCGGCTTCGTCATCCCGGAGTTCCGCCGCAACGAGGCGCTCGCCTTCATCCGCCAGGGACTCCAGGACGTCTCGCTCTCCCGCCCGACGCTGAAGTGGGGGGTGCCGGTGCCCTGGGACACCGACCAGGTGATCTACGTCTGGTTCGACGCGCTGCTCAACTACTACACGGCGCTCGGCTACGGGACCGGCGAGGACGTGACCGAGGAGTTCTGGCCCGCTTTCCACATCCTCGCCAAGGACATCCTCAAGTTCCACGCCGTCTACTGGCCCGCCTTCCTGATGGCGGCCGAGATCGAGGTGCCCAAGGGGATGTTCATCCACGGCTTCCTGCTGCTGGAGGGGCACAAGATGTCCAAGTCCCTCGGCAACGTGCTCGATCCCGACGAGGTGATCGACAAGTTCGGCGCGGACCCGCTCCGCTTCTACTGCTTCCGCGAAGTCTCCTTCGGCCAGGACGGCCAGATCTCCCCGGCCGGTTTCGAGTCGCGGTACGTGACCGAGCTCGCGGACCAGTACGGGAACCTCGCCAACCGGGTGCTCTCGATGATCGGCCGCTACCGCGACGGGAACGTTCCCGACGCCGCGGCGGAGCAGACCCTCGCCGCGGAGTTCGAGGGCGCGCCCGACCGCGTCCGGGCGGCGCTGGACGACGCCGAGCTGAGCCAGGCGCTCGAGGAGATCTGGAGGCTCGTCCGGCGCCTCAACGCATATGTGGAGGAGACGAGGCCGTGGGAGCTCGCGAAGGACGACGCCTCGGCGGAGCGCCTCGACTCGGTGCTCTACGGGTTGGCCGAGGGACTCCGGGTGACCACCTTGCTGCTGCACGCCTACATGCCGGAAACGACCGGGCGCCTGCTCGATGCGCTCGGCGAGCCCGGCCGGGAGCTGGCCGAGTTCGGCTCGCGCGGGGGCGGTCAGACGCTGGGGGAGCTCCCGCCGCTCTTCCCCAAGCTCGCGCCCGCTTAGCGCCTGAGCGGCCCCGGAGGGTCGTGGTACGGTGCGACGGGTAATCAGGACGGCCTTTGAAGGGAGCGGGTTTATGAGCAGGAGAGCAGGGAAGCGCACGATTCTTGTGGCGCTGCTGGCGGTCGGCGCGCTGCTGATTCCGGCCTCGCAGGCGGCGGCCGGGGCGCACATCGCGAGCGGGGGTGGCGGCCCCGTGGCGACCAAGTCGGGCGCGATCGTCAACTTCGTCCCCGCCGGCAAGCTCAGGGTCAGGAAGCACTTCCAGCCCCTCGCGGTCTGTTCGGTCAACTGCACAGTCACCGGCAACGCAGTGCTCAAGGGCATGGGGGGCAGGGCGCCGATCACCGACACCGGCTCGTTCCTCGCGAACCAGCCGTTCGGGCTCCAGATCACCGTGAAGGGCTTTCTACTCAAGCTGATGAAGCAGCACCCGGGCAGGTTCCACCTCTCGGTGACTTACTCAGCGACCGACCCGGCGACCGGGGCAACCGACAGCGTCTCCCGAGGGTTCAAGTTCAAGCGGTAGAGCGGCACTGCCGATCAGCCTCGTGATGCCGTCGCGCACCGCCAGGGTGGGAGTGGCGCTCATCTGCGCCGGACTGTTCGTGTCGGCGGCCGCCGGACCCGCGGCCGCGAAGGCCCCGCGGGCCAAGTCGAGCGTGGTCGGCGGCACCCCGGCGAGCATCTCGGATTGGGCATTCACGGTTGCCGTGCTGACCCCGCACACGCTCTGCACCGGATCGGTGATCTCACCAACCAAGGTGCTCACCGCCGCCCACTGCGTCTCCAGCCTGCCGACGATGACGGTGCGGTCGGGCTCGAACGCGGCGTTCGGCGGAGGCGAGGTTCATGCCGTCAGCGCGGCCGTGATCAACCCGGGCTGGTCGCGCGGCTTCTTCGGCGACCTCGCGGTGCTCACCCTCCGCACCCCAACCAGCGCTCCGCCGATCCAGCTTGCCAGCGCGTCGGAGGACCCGGCGCTGACCAGGCCGGGCGCCACGGTCTCGGTGGCCGGCTTCGGAGCGAGGAACCCCTCACCCCAGCGCAAGCCCAAGATCGGCTCGCTGAGAGCGGCGACGGTCTTCGTGCACGGCTTCTGCCCGCTGCCAAGCTCGGTGATGTGCGACGCGGGCGGGCGTTCAGGGCTGGTCGCGATCCGGAAGGTCAAGGGAAAGAAGCGCAAGCGCTCCATCCAGAGGACGGTCTGCTCCGGGGACAGCGGCGGTCCGATGGTGGCGGCGAGCCCCGCTGGGCTGAGGCTGGTGGGCGTTGCAGAGGCGACCGCGGCTCCGCCGAAGCGTTCGGCTTTCGGCTTCGTCTGGTGCGGCCTCAAGGGCTTTCCCGCGATCCACACGCGGGTGGCCTCCTGGCTGAGCTTCATCCAAAGCAGTTAGCCCCCGGCCTCCTAGACTCGGCGCGTGGTCGACACCCACGCGCACCTCGCGCTCTGCGAGGCGGATGAGGACGAGCTGGTCGCGGCTGCCCGCGAGGCGGGCGTTCGGCGCATCCTGACGGTTGGGCTCGGGGAGGACTCGAACCCGGAGGCGGTTCGGGCCGCCGGAGAGGCCGAGGGAGTTTTCGCGGCCGTGGGTCGACATCCGAACAGCGCGAACGGCTTCGACGACGCCGCGGCCGAGGCGATCGCGGAGCTCGCGGCGCGCCCCGGCGTGGTCGCGATCGGGGAGACCGGGCTCGACTTCTACCGGGACCGGTCCGAGCCCGAGGACCAGCGACGCGCCTTCTCGGCTCAGATCTCGATCGCCAGAAATGCCGGCAAGGCGCTGGTAATCCATCTGCGCGACACCGACGGGTCCGAGGACGCGGTGGCGGAGGCGTTCGAGACGCTCGACGAGCAGGCGGACGGACTGCCGGTGATCCTCCACTGCTTCTCCGCGGGCCCCGCCTGGGCCGAGCGCGCGGCCGAGCGCCGCTGGTACTGCTCCTTCGCGGGCAACCTCACCTATCCGAAGGCGGAGCCAATCCGCGAGGCGGCGGCGCTGGTTCCCGACGACCGCCTGCTGGTCGAAACCGACTCTCCGTTCCTGGCGCCGCAGCCGATGCGGGGCAAGCCGAACCAGCCGGCGAACGTGGTGGCGACCGCGGAGCGGCTGGCCGAGGTCCGCGGCGTCCCGTACGGTGAGCTGGAGCGAACCGTGGAGCAGAACGCCGCGAGAGTCTTCGGGTGGTGACCGGCTCACGGCCGCCGGAGCGCTCACCGCGCCGGCTCGGCCAGAACTTCCTCGCCGACCCCAACCTGCTCGACGCGATCGTGCGCGAGGCCGCCCTCGACCCCGCCGACGTCGTCCTGGAGGTGGGAGGTGGCGGCGGGGCGCTCAGCGGGCGGGTGGCGCCGAAGGTGGCCTGCCTGCACGTGGTCGAGGTCGACGAGCGGCTGCGGGATGAGCTCGAGCCGCTCGCGCGGGACGCCGGCAACATCGATCTGGTCTGGGGGGATGCGCTCCGGATCGATCTCGGGAATCTGGCCCCGGCACCGACGAAGATGGTGGCCAACCTGCCCTACTCGATCGCCACCCCGCTGCTCATCCGGACGATCTCCGAGCTGCCGCAGCTCGCGAGCTGGGTGGTGATAGTCCAGCGGGAGATCGCCGACCGGCTGCGCGCGGACCCGGGAGGCCGCGAATACGGGTCGGCGAGCGTGCTGGTGCAGCTCGCCAGCGAGGTCACTCTGCTGCGCACGGTCGACCCCGCCGTCTTCGTGCCGAGGCCTCGGGTCGGGTCCGCGCTGCTCGGACTCAAGCGGAAGGCCCCGGGAGCCTCGGATGGCCTCGCCGGAATCGTCCGCGCGGCATTCGCCCACCGCCGCAAGTCGATGGCCCGCTCGCTGGAGCTGGCCCTGCCCGGGACGCTCGATCCTGCCCGGCGTGCCCTGGGGGAGATCGGGCGGCCTGCCGACGCTCGTGCCGAGACGCTCGCGCCCGGGGACTTCGAACGTTTCGCCGCGGCGCTCGAGGGCCAGGGGGTCGAGCTGTGAGAGACGGCCTGCCCGAGACGGTTTCCGCCCCGGCCAAGCTCAACCTCTGCCTCTACGTGGGGCCCCGCCGGCAGGGCGGTCTGCATGAGATCCGTTCACTCTTCGAGCCCCTCGAGCTCGCCGATGAGCTGCGGATCACCGAGGCGGGGGAGGACGAGGTGATCAGCCAGGGGTTCGACGGACCGGACCTGACCGCAATAGCACTGACGGCGCTGCGCGAGCACGGCTGGGATGGACCGCCTCTCCGGATCGAGGTGACGAAGCGGATCCCGGTCGCCGCCGGGCTCGGGGGAGGCAGTGCAGACGCTGCCGCGGTCCTGCGGCTCGGCATGGGGGAGGTGGAGGGGCTGCGGTCGATCGCGGCCGGAATCGGCGCGGACGTGCCCTCGCAGCTTCAGCCCAGGCCGTGCCTGGTGGCGGGTGCGGGGGAGGTGATCGAGCCCGCGCCGTCCCCGGGAGAACATGCGGTGGTGCTGATCCCGCAGGCTGAGGGGCTCGCGACGGCGGCGGTCTATGCGGAGGCCGACCGGCTGGGCTCTCCCAGGGGCGAGGCCGAGCTCGAGGCGATCCGTCGCCAGCTGCGGGACGCGGTCGACGGCGGCGGATCCCCCCTCGACTACCGAGAGCATCTGGTGAACGACCTGCAGCCCGCGGCGATCTCGCTGCGGCCGGAGATCGATGATGCTCTGAGCGCGCTCGAGGAAGCCGGGGCGGCGCTCGCGATGGTGACCGGATCGGGACCGACGGCATTCGGCCTCTTCCCGACGTTGGAGGAGGCTGCTGGCGCCGCGGCCGAGCTTCGCGGCCGCTTCCCGGATGTGCTGGCGACCCGCCCGCTGACGCAGTGAGCTCCCGGATCGACCGGAAGTGGGTCGTCTGGGGCCTGGTGGCGGCGGCGATCGTCGCCTTCTTCGTCTTCCGCGATCAGCTGCCGAGCATCAATCTCGAGAAGCTGATCGAGGACCTGTCCAGCAGCCTCGGCGCATGGACCTACCTGTTGGTCGGAGGGCTCGCGTTCCTGGAGACGGGGGCGTTTGTCGGGCTGATCGCGCCCGGCGAGTTCACCGTGCTGCTCGGTGGTGCGGTGGCATCCCAGGGGGACATCTCGCTGCCCGTGATCATTGCGATCACCTGGCTCGCCGCCTTCAGCGGCGACTCGGTGAGCTTCCTGCTCGGCGCACGCCTCGGGCGTGAGTTCTTGGTCCGGCACGGAGAGCGTTTCCGGATCACCGAGGCCCGCCTCGAGCAGGTCGAGGGCTACTTCTCGCGCTATGGAGGCAGGACGGTCGTGATCGGTCGTTTCATCGGCTTGGTCCGCGCCTTGGCGCCGTTCATCGCCGGGAGCAGCCGGTGGCGATACCGCAACTTCGCGCCATACAGCATCCTCGGCACCGGGCTCTGGTCGATCGCGCTGATCCTGCTCGGCTACTTCTTCGGGCAGAGCCTCGACAAGGTCACGAACCTAGTCGGCAAGGGCCTCCTGGTCTTCGGGATCGTTGTTGGGGTCGTCGTGGCGCTGGTCGTCGCCTACCGGTTTCTGGGCGAGGAGAAGAACCGGCGCAAGGTGGTGGCGGAGATGGAGAGGCGGCGCGCGCTCCGGCCGATCCTGCGGCTGGGGCGGCGGCTGCGCCCCCAGTTCGAGTTCCTCGGCAGGAGGCTGATGCCCGGAGGCCTCGGCCTGGCGATCACCACCTTGCTGGCGGCGCTCTCGGTGGGGCTGTTCGTCCTGATCGCCTACTGGGCGGTGATCGCGGGTGATCCGGCGCCGACGCCGGGCGACCGCACCGCCCTCAACGTTGCCCACGACATCGAGATGCATTGGCTCACCGACGTGTCGAAGGCGGTCACTGCGTTGGGCTCCGGGTGGGTGACCTATCCGCTCGCAACGCTCGCCGGGATCTTTCTGGCGGTCCGGGGGCGCTGGATGGAGTTCTGGGCGCTGGCCGTCGGCACGATTCTGGTCGCGGTGGCGTCCCCCGAGATCAAGGTTTGGACCGACCGCCCGCGCCCGGCGGACCCCCTGGTCTCAGCAGGCGGCTCTTCCTTTCCCAGCGGCCATGCCGCTCACGCGACCCTTTACACATGGCTCGCCGTCACCCTCGCGCTGAGGGTCGTCCCGGGGATCACCCGCCGGAGCCTGGTGATCGCGGCCGGGATCGCCTTGACCGCCCTGATCGGCCTCACCCGCGTATATCTGCGCGTGCACTGGATGAGCGACGTGTCCAGCGGGTGGGCCCTCGGGGCGTCCTCCTACGCCCTGGCCGCGGCCGTGGTGCTTGTCCTTGCCCACATTCGCGACAATCCGGCGCGTGACCGTCCCCCTGAGTTCGATCGTGGCGCCGGCGCTGGCGCTCGGGACTGAGTACTACCTCTTCGGCGCCGCCGGGCTGCTATCGGTGGGCGTGTTCGTCGGCCTGATCCTGGTGCCCGCGCTCGGGTCATACGGACGCGTGTGGGAGAAGCTGGTCGCCGGTTTTCTCTCACTCTTCGTGCTGGCCGCCCTGGTGCTCGTTGGGCTGGTGATCGGGGTCGTGATCTTCCTGAATTGGGACGAGATCTCGAATTGGTTCTAGCCGCCACCCGGCGGCCCAGACCTACCATGTGCCGATGACTGCCAAGGAATCACCGCGTTCGGAGCGTCATGCCGATCCCGGCAGCCTCGAGGAGCTCTCGGCGGCGATCGAGGCAGGCGCCGGGATGCCGGCCGTCGCTCGGGCGGCCGCGCGGGCTCTGGACGCGAGTGTGGCTCTGATTGATCGCTCGAGCAACGTGCTCGCGGTGGCTGCAGCGTCACCGGATGAGGAGCGAAAGCTCCTCGCCGGCGGAGCGGGGGTGGATACGGTCGAGCTTCGCGTGGCCGATGCGGCGGTCGGCGAGCTGCGCTGGCGGCCCCGCGGCGAGGACGAGCCCGACGCGGCGCTGCTCCGGATGGTCGCGACGCTGCTCGGACTCGAACTGGAGCGCTCCCGCTCGCCGGAGTGGGCGACGGAGGAGGCCGCCGGCGACTTCGTGCGCGCCCTGCTGGCCCGCCTCCTCACCGACGGCGCCGACATCGAGGCCCGCGCCGCTGAGCTCGGCACGGATCTTTCCCGCGGCACCGGGGTGCTGATCGCCCGCGCCGCGCCCCACGTGGCGCAGACGGGTGAGTGGCGCTCCCGCGTGCTGGCGATCGCGCAGCGCGCCATCAGGGCGGTGAGCGCCGGTGGCCTCGCGGGCGAGGGAAATCAGGAGGGCGAGGGAGCCGAGATCGTCGCGATCGTGCCGGCCGGTGACGACGAGCGCCTGAGCCGAGCTGCAGATGGTCTCGCGGACGAGCTCGAGGAGGGGTTGAGCGGGTTCTCGATACGCGTCTCGCGGAGCCGGCTCGCCGCCGGTTCGGGCGAGCTCTACCGGGCCGCCCAGGAGGCTCTGCTCGCGGCCAACGTCGGCGAGGCGGAGGGCAGGAGAGTGCTCGCCTTCGAGGACACCGGCGCCTACCGGCTGCTGCTGCCGGCGATGAGCGAGGACCCGGCTGAGCTGGAGCGCTTCTACTCCGAGACCGTGGAGCCGCTCGTCGCCTACGACGACCAGTACGAGACCGAGCTGGTCGCCACGGTGGAGACCTATCTGGAGAACGACGGCAACGTCGCCGCGACCGCCCAGCAGCTCTACACCCACCGTCACACGATCCGGTACAGGCTCGAGCGGGCCCGCGAGCTCTGCGGGCACGACGTGACCTCCACGGAGGGGCGCGAGAAGCTCGGTCTCGGGCTGAAGGCGATGCGGGTTCTCGGGATCACTTCGCCGAGGGGCCCGGCGGACGAGCCTGGGACGGAGGCGGGTCGCGTGCCTCTGGCCGACTCCGAATAAACGGCGGCCACGAACACCGCCGCCGGATCTACTGAGCCGAGATCATCTCGCTGAGCACGGCCGTACGATCCCGGTCGCCCTCCGAGCGGTCGTCGCTGATCACGTGGCTGACCGCATTGATGAGCGCCAGGTGGGTGAAGGCCTGGGGGAAGTTTCCCCAGTGGCGACCGGTCCCCGGGTCGAGCTCCTCCGCGTAGAGGCCGAGAGTGCCCGCATGGCCGAGGAGCCGCTCGCACAGCTCGCGCGCCGCCTGGCCCTCGCCGATCTCCGAGAGCGCGGAGACGAGCCAGAAGGAGCAGATGGTGAACGTCGCCTCCCCGCCGTGCAGGCCGTCGTCGGTCTCGTCGACGCGATAGCGGAGCACGAGGCCGCCTTCGGTCAGCTCCTCGTGGATCGCCTTGACCGTCTTTACGAGCCGCTCGTCGTCCGGCGGCAGGAAGCGAACCAGCGGGATCAGGAGGGTCGAAGCGTCGAGGGCGTCGGTGTCGTAATGCTGGCGGAATACGCCGCGGTCCGAGACGCCGTGCTCGAGGATGTCGTCTCGGATCTGGTCGGCGACCTTGGGCCAGCGACCGAGCCGGTCCTGGTCGCCCATCCTGTCCGCGAGCCTGCAGCCGCGGTCCAGGGCCACCCAGCACATCAGCTTCGAGGAGACGTAGTGCTTGGGCTCGCCGCGCGCCTCCCAGATCCCCTGGTCGGGTTCCCGCCACAGGGAGATCGCGGTCTCGACCTGGCGGCTGAGCGCCTCCCAGAGCTCGTGGGGGAAGTGGTCCTGGACCTTCGCGTGGATGTAGACGGAGTCCAGAAGGGCGCCGTAGACGTCGTTCTGGCGCTGCTCGTACGCCGCGTTGCCGATGCGGACGGGCTCTGCCCCCTCGTAGCCGCTGAGCTGATCGAGGGTGCTCTCGGTCAGGTCCCTCTCCCCGCCGATGCCGTACATGATCTGCATGCCGAGCTTGCCCCTGTTGACGTTCTCCCGGTAGATGTCCGCCAGCCAGCCCATGAAGTCGGTGGCCTCGTAATCGAGGCTGAGGGTGTGGAGGGACCAGAGGGTGAAGGTGGCGTCGCGAATCCAGGTGAAGCGGTAGTCCCAGTTGCGCTCCCCGCCCGGGGTCTCGGGTAGCGAGGTGGTGAGGGCCGCGATCAGGGCGCCGGTGGGTGAATAGGTCAGGCCCTTCAACACCAGGGCCGAGCGCTGCAGGTAGTCGCGCCACGGGTGGTCGGGGAAGCTGCCGCTCTCGAGCCAGCGGCGCCAGAAGTCGACCGTTCGCTGGACTCGGCGCTGGCAGTCCTCGCTCGAGTCGGGGGGGACCGGGGAGGGGCCCCAGCTGAGCGCGCTGAAGCGGACCTCGCCGGCCCTCATCCGATGGCGGGCGCGGGCGTCGTTGCCGTCAACGCCGAGGGCGAGGTCGCCCGTCAGGATCAGCTGCATGTCGTCGTGGGACAGCTCGGCGTCGGTCCCGGCATCACCCCGCCGCTTCCAGTCGACCCTGGTCGAGCCGTAGTCGAGTGCCGGCTGGCAGATCATCTCGATGTCGACCTCTCCCTGGACGCACTCGATCACCCTGACCAGGACGTGCTCAGCCTCATCGTCCGCCGGAGGACGACGGTGGGGCTCGAAGTCGTTCTCCTGCCGCCAGTCACCGAGGGTGAGGACGTCGCGGACGATCACCCAGCCGGAGCCGGTCATCCAGGTGGTCTCCAGCAGGTTGGTGCCGGGCTCGTAGCGGCGGCTCACCGGGGCACCGAGCCCCGGAGGCCCGATCCGCCAGAAGCCGGCGTTGCGGTCGAGCAGGGCGCCGAAGCTACTCGGGGAGTCGAAGCGGGGCAGGCAGAGCCACTCGATCGATCCCTCGGGCGCGATCAGGGCGCCCGTGTGGCAGTCGGAGATGAACCCGTAGGAGGAGATCCGCGGGAAGCGGGAGTGAAGGGCGGGCATGCGCCCGGGAGACTATTTGGCCGGGACGCGGGTCCTAACGCCCGCTGGACCGCGGGTCAGGTAGCGGAGCAGGGGCCGGTCGGCGTGCACGATCCAGTCGAAGCGTACGTGGATCCTCGGGATCGAAGACGGTAATCCTCGAGTACATCGACGCGAGGGCGATCAGGAGCCGGGACCCAGGGCGACGACGAGCCAGCACTTCAAGGGGAAGCTCGCCTCCTGCGGGGCATCGACGTCCCACTCATCGACGAACACGTACCCCTTCGCCATCTCCCCCTCCGTGGTCGGGCGGAGCCCCCTGATGCGCCCCGGACCCTCTCATGGATCACCGGTGCGGCCTAGACTCAGGCTCCGATCCCGGGTGGTGTAGCGCTAGCACTCCAGGTTTTGGTCCTGGCAGCCGAGGTTGGAATCCTCGCCCGGGAGCTGCAGAAGAAGGGCGCGCTCTCGGCGCGCCCTTCTTCGCTTCGACCGCGTCTCTGAGTGGCAGAAATCGTCCGTAATTGGTCATTGCGGACAGATCCTGATCGCGCCATGATGCGCGCGTGGCCTCGACGAGCGAGCTCCGACGCGTCGTCATCCTCGCCTTCCCGGGGGTGCAGCCGCTGGACGTGATCGGGCCCGCCGAGGTCTTCGCCGGCGCCGACGCCATCAGCGGCGGCGGGGCCTACGACGTCGAGGTCGTGGGCAAGGAGCCCGATCCGATCACGGTTCGGCGCGGCGGCTACTCCCTGCTCCCGAAGACGACCACCGCGCGTTGCCGGGGCCCCATCGACACTCTGATCGTGGCCGGCGGCATGGGGGTCAGGGCGGCGGAGCAAGACGTCGAGCTGATCCGCTGGATTCGGAGCGCCGCACGCCGCTCGCGCCGGGTCACCTCCGTCTGCTCGGGCTCATTCCTCCTGGCCCGGGCCGGGCTGCTGGAGGGCAAGACCGTGACCACGCACTGGGCCTCGACAGAGGAGCTCGCGCGTCGCCATCCCGAGCTCGAGGTCGACCCGAACCCGATCTTCGTACGCGACGGCGACGTCTGGACCTCGGCCGGCGTCAGCTCGGGCATGGACCTCTCCCTGGCGTTGGTCGAGGAGGATCTCGGCCGCGAGACCGCAGTCGAAATCGCGCGCTGGCTGGTCCTCTTCCTGCAGCGCCCGGGTGGCCAGGCCCAGTTCAGCTCCCATCTCTCCGCCCAGCTCGCCGAGCGCCGTCCGCTTCGCGAGCTCCAGTCCTGGATCGCGGACAACCTGGACGACGATCTGCGCGTCGAGACGCTCGCCGAGCGAGCCGCGATGAGCCCACGCAACTTCGCCCGCTTCTTCCGCCGTGAGATCGGCGTGACCCCGGCCGCGTACGTCGAGGAGCTCCGCGTCGAGCGCGCCCGCCAGCTGCTCGAGGACAGCGCCGATCCGATCGAGCCGATCTCGGCCCGCTGCGGCTTCGGCACACCCGAGACCATGCGCCGGGCGTTCGCCCGCCGCGTGGGGGTTCCGCCGGCCCAGTACCGCGCACGCTTCCGGCGAACCGGGTCAGCAGCCACAGCCCCGAACTGAGAGGAGACCCGAATGCAGATCGCCTACCTGCTGTACGACCGCTTCACCGCCCTGGACATCATCGGGCCACATGACGTTCTCAACTCCGTCCCCGGAAACGAGTCGATCTTCGTGGCCGAAGAGCTGGGACCCGTTCGCAACGAGTCGAACACCCTCTCGATGGTCGCGGACGCTGTGATCGATGAGGTGCAGAGTCCCGACATCGTCGTGGTCCCCGGCGGGTTCGGCAACCGGACGCTGCTCGATCACGAGCCGCTTCACGAATGGATCAGGACTGTGCACGAGACGAGTGCGTGGACGACGTCCGTCTGCACGGGATCGCTTCTGTTGGCTGCGGCCGGGTTGCTGGACGGCGTGCCGGCGACGACGCACTGGCTCGCTCGGGATCTCCTGGGGGAGCTGGGAGCAAAGGTGGTCCCCGACCGCGTGGTTCAGCAGGGCAAGATCGTCACCGCGGCCGGAGTCTCATCGGGGATCGACATGGCGCTGCAGCTGGTCAGGCAGATCAACGGCGACGACATCGCCAAGGCTGTCCAGCTCGCCATCGAGTACGACCCGCAGCCGCCCCTGGACGCCGGCGCCCCGGAGAAGGCGCCGCGGGAGGTCGTCGACCTGGTCAGAGCCGCCTTCCAGGCCCAGGACGAAACCACCCGGGCCTAGCCCCTCCTCGGACGGAGAAGCGTCACAGATTCAAATCGCTCCGCCGCCCTCCCCCGTACCTCAAGAGTCACCCACGAAAGGAATCGATGGACACCTACGCAATCCGTCGCAGGAACGCCTGGGCCTCGCCGGAGGAGATCCCGGGCGAGCGCTCCAAGCAGGTCGCTGACGACGAGTTCCCCGCCGACATCCGCTGGATCCGCAGCTACGTGATCGCAGAAGAGGACGGCACTTTGGGATCCGTCTGCATCTACCAGGCCAGCTCGCCTGAGGCGATCCGGAAGCACGCCCAACGCGTCGGCATGCCGGCGGACGAGATCTGGAACGTCGCCGACACCGTGATCATCCGCCCGGATCCGGTCTCGGAGCCGGCCACTCCGTAGCGCATTGCGGCAGGCGGCCCTCGCAGGGGGCCGCCCGCAGCTCTCGTCCCCCCGCATTACGCTTTCCGGGTGAACGCTCCCACGGCCCTGATCATGGCCGCCGGCGAGGGCACCCGTATGCGCTCGGCCGTGCCCAAGGTGCTCCACTCGATCTGCGGGCGCCCGATGGTCGCCTGGCCGATCCTCGCCGCCCGGGAGGCCGGGGCGGGCCGGATCTGCGTGATCGTCTCGCCCGATCGCGACCTCTCGGCCGCCCTGCCCGACGGCACAGAGACGATCGTCCAGCCCGAGGCCGACGGCACGGGCGGCGCCCTCCGCGCGGCTGCCGACGTGGTGCGCGCCTCCGACACCATCCTGATCCTCTCGGGAGACCATCCGCTGGTCTCGGCCGAGATCATCGACGAACTGGTCGCAACGCATCGCGACGCTGAGGCGGCGGCCACGGTGATGACCACGGAAATGGATGACCCGGGCTCCTACGGACGAATCGTGCGGGGGTCGAACGGCGACATCGAGCGCATCGTCGAGGCCAAGGCCCCGGGCGATGCCACGCCCGAGGAGCTCGCGATCAAAGAGGTGAATGCCGGGACCTACGCATTCGCGGGCCCGACCCTGGCCGAGGCGCTCGACCGGCTCACCAATGACAACGCCCAGGGTGAGTACTACCTCGGCGACGTGCTGCCCCTCCTGCGCGAGTCCGGCCTCCGCGTCGCCGCCTACAACGCTCCGGATCCAGGCGTGAACCTCGGCATCAACGACCGTGCCGACCTCGCCCGGGCGGCCGACGAGGCTCGTCGCCGGATCCTGGTCGGCCACATGCGCTCCGGCGTCACCATCGAGGATCCCGGCGCGACCTGGATCGACACCGACGTGGAGATCGCGGCCGACACCACGATCCTGCCCGGGACCACGCTGCGTGGCCGCTCCAGCATCGGGGCGGGCTCGACGGTCGGCCCGATGACCACCCTGATCGACTCGCGCATCGGTGACCGCGCCACAGTCGTCCATTCCTACCTGACCAACTGCGAGGTGGCGAACGAGGCGACGGTCGGACCCTTCACCTACCTGCGCCCGGACGCCCGGATCGGGGAGGGCGCCAAGGCCGGCACCTTCGTTGAGATCAAGAACTCCGAGATCGGCGCCGGCGCCAAGGTCCCCCACCTCTCCTACATCGGCGACGCCGAGGTGGGGGAGGGTTCCAACCTCGGCGCCTCGACGATTACCGCCAACTACGACGGCCGCAACAAATATCGCACCAAGATCGGGAAGAAAGTTCGCACCGGCGTTGACACCACCTTCGTCGCGCCCGTAGAAGTCGGGGACGACGCATACACTGGTGCCGGATCGGTGATCAGCGATGATGTTCCGCCCGGGGCACTGGGTATCTCGAGGGCGGAGCAGAAGAACGTCGAGGGCTACGCGGCGAAGAAGTCGAAGGAACCTAGCGAGGACGAGGACTCTTGAGCACGATCGAGCAGACCCAGCCGATGTCGGAGATCGTCCAGGACTACCGCAAGCGGCTGATGGTCTTCGGCGGCAGGGCCTCCGGTCAGCTGGCCGCCCACATCGGCCGCAACCTCCAGGTCGAGCTCGGCGAGGTCACCCTGAAGACCTTCTCCAATGGCGAGGTCTACTGCCGCTACGAGGAGTCGATTCGCGGCGCCGACGTCTTCATCGTCCAGTCGACCGCGGCCAACGAGACCGAGGGGATGACTCCGAACGACGCCCTGATGGAGCTGCTGGCGATGATCGACGCGGCCCAGGGCGCCTCCGCGCACCGGATCATCGCCGTGATGCCGTGGTACGGCTACGCGCGGCAGGACAAGAAGTCTGCCCCGCGTGAGCCGATCTCGGCCCGGATCGTCGCCAAGTGCCTGGAGGGCGTCGGGGTCGACCGCGTCCTCACCATGGACCTCCACGCTGGCCAGGTGCAGGGTTTCTTCAACGTCCCCCTCGACCACATGACGGCGATGCCGATGCTCACCCAGTGGATCGTCGACCAGGACTTCGACGAGGAGCCGGTGA
Source organism: Solirubrobacterales bacterium (assembly GCA_036520315.1). GTDB lineage: Bacteria > Actinomycetota > Thermoleophilia > Solirubrobacterales > 70-9 > DASUPK01. Next base: position 23,584 of record DATDJZ010000068.1, read on the forward strand.
TCGTCTCGCCCGATGCTGGACGGGTGAAGACCGCGCGCAACTTCGCCCGCAAGGTAGGCACCACCTGGGCCGTGATGGAGAAGGAGCGCCCTGCCCAGCAGGTGGCCGAGATCGGCTACGTCGTCGGTGAGGTGAAGGGCCGAACCGCGGTGCTGGTGGACGACATGATCGACACGGCCGGCACCCTGACCGCCGCCGCCCGCACCGTCCTGGAGGAGGGCGCCGCCCGCGTGATCGCCCTCGCCACCCACGGCGTCTTCTCCGGCCCCGCCTACGAGCGGCTGGCCGAGGAGAACTCGGGCATCGAGCGGATCGTCGTCACCGACACCCTTCCGCAGCGGCCAGGAGCGCCCGACAACATCACGGTGATATCGGCCGCGCAAACGCTCGCCGACTCGATCAGGCGGATCTTCACCGACGACTCGGTGTCGGAGATCTTCGCCGGCGAGAACCAGCTCTTCTAGGGATAGCCGCATTCCAGAGCGGTTTGCGGCCGATTTGCTAACCAGGTGCTAACGGGCGAGAGCGGCGGCTACCCGCTCGGCAGCAACCGCGTCCGATTGAGGCAACAGGTGGGCATAGGTCCCGAGCACGCTCTGTGGCGTGTCGTCGACGCGCCCGGCGACCACATGCACCGGGATGCCGCTAGTCAACATCACCGTGATCACGCTGTGACGCAGGATGTGCAAGGACCCGGTGGGGATCCCGGCGGCTATGCGGTGGCGCCGGAACCATTCGCTAAGCCGCTGTGGGTGGATCGCTCCCCCGAGCTCATCGCAAAAGACGAGGTCCGAGTCCGTGTAGGCATCGCCGGCGAAGTCCCGCTCGAGCAGCTGCGCCTCCTGGTGCTTACGAAGCGCGTCGACCGTCTCCGAGTCCAAGGCGATGCTGCGACGCGAACGCGACGACTTGGGCGGGCCGAAGGTGACGCCGCCTCGGGTCGGGACCCCGTATGCGCCCGCCGTCCCACACCGCGACAACCACGCGCTTCTCGTCGGCGTGGATCACCTCATCGATCTCAACACGTCGTCATCGCGCTCACTCGACGAACTGGTAGTCGGTCGCGATCCGGCCGTCGGCGGCGAGGACCACGAACTCGAGGCCGGCGCCGAGCACCTCGCCATCCGGTGAGACCCCTTCCCATCGCCAGGTCACCACATCCCCGAGGCGCTTCGCGCCGTCCCGCGTCCGAAAGGCCATCTGGCCGGTCGCCACGAAATCCTCGTAGGCCGAGGTCACCCTGGCTTCGAGCTCGGCGTGGCCGCGCACCTGCCAGGTCGGGTTGACGGCCCGCTCAGCGGCGGCCTCGTAGACCTCCTGCGTGGGCTGGAGGATGTGGATCGCATCCTCGCTCCAGACATCGGCGATCGCCTTGCGGCGGCGATCGCCATCCGGCTCCATCCAGACCGCCGTGTAGCGGTCGGCGAGCTCGTTCGGATCATTGACGTTCATTCGAACCTCCATTGGGTTGCTTCGCCGTGAACGGTCCCGGAAGAACGGCCGCGCGTCCATTACCTCGCGTGTAACGCCGACCGGCTTTACACGCCGGGTAATGGAACCTGAGCGGACGCCCCGCTTATCCGCGATCAGGCGGGCTCACTCGAGGAACTGGCCGGGCGTGGGCGCGTCGTGCCCGAGCTCGATCAGCCCGCGGTGCGAGAGCTGGTCGTCGGTAGCTACCGGCTGATCTATGAGATCAGCGAGGGAGATGTGTACGTCCTGGGCTTGATCCACGGTGCCCGAGATCTCGCTGCGCTCTGGGACCCGAAGGCTCGGACGGGCCCAGGGGACTGAGGCTGGCGCCACCCCATCGCCGCTGCTACGCGATGGCGAAGTGCGATGCGCTCCACGCGAGACGCCTCCTGCTCGCCCCAATCAGCGACGAGATTCGCCAGGAGGGTGGCTGCTACTCGCCAGGAACGCGACAAGGTGTTGCGGTCCAGTTCATCCGCCCTGCGGCCGCCCCATCGCGCAGACCGCAGGGACCGGGCGCAGGTCCTCGACTAGCACCCTGTCGACGGAGAATCCGCCCTCGCGTAGCCGGTCGGCCAGCTCATTCCCAAGGTCCCGGGCTCCCTCCGGCGCGAAGTGGCGCGCGTCCCAGAAGATGTAGACGGCCCCATCCGGGGCGAGGTGCTCGCGGACGGTACCGAGCGCCGCCTCCGGCTGCTGCCAGAAGGGAGCGACGTTAAAGGCGAAGACCTTGTCGAAGCGCCGATCGCCGAGGTCCGCGTCCTCCAGCGCGATGGCCTCGAACACGGCCCTGCCCGCGTCGACGTGCTCGCGGTTCCTCCGCGTCGCCATCTCGATCATCTTGGGCGAGCGGTCGATCGCGGTGATCGCTCCCGTCGTCAGCCTCTCGCAGACCAGGGAGACCGCGACGCCGTGGCCGCAGCCGACCTCGAGCAGGCGATCGGCCGGGCGGACCTCCAGAGTGTCGACCGCCCAGACGAATCGCTCCGATGGCTTGCCCGCCATGCCCCAGCAATAGCATCACGCGCCCGTGAAGCCCATGCTGATCTACTCGATGAGCGTCTCGGTGGACGGCCTAATCGGTGACCGCGAGGGCGCGTCCGGGTGGACGGCCCCTAAGGAGGACGTCTGAAATCGGTTCGGCGCGCTGCTCCTCAGCGCGAAAAGCAGGGGACCAGCTCAAACCGCTGCTTTCCATGCAAAGCAGCGCTTCCGCGGCCGTTGCTCGGACTGCCGCTTCGCGCGAACACGAGCACCGCGCATTGGGCCGGTCCTAGTGTTGGCCAGGCGCTTCGAGAACGTCCATCCGGACGACCAGTCCATCCTCGAGGCGATAGCGGTGGCGAACGCGGGAGTCGGAGATGAGCTCTCCGGTGCGCGCGTCGTGGACGACCTGGTGGACATCGACCGTGATGCTGCCGTCGCGCTCCTCCGTGAAGCCCTCAGGTTCAACCTCGCTCGAGATGGCGGCGAACTGCCTGATCCAGTAGTCGCGGACCGCCGCGCGGCCGACGACCCGACCGCCCTCCCAAGCGTTGGGCCAATCCACCTCGGGGTGCATCAGCTGGACCGCGGCCTCAATGTCGCGCGCGTTGAACGCGCGATAGGCGGATCGCAGGGTCTCCTCCGCGCCTGGCACGAAACCAAGCTAGCGGGCGGGAATGAGGACGA
>DATDJZ010000069.1:0-23173 GCA_036520315.1 Solirubrobacterales bacterium
CGAGACGCTCATCGAGTAGATCAGCTTCCTCAAGCGGATCCTCAGCTGCTCACGGCTGCACCTGATCAATCAGGCAGGGGCCCGATCCCAGCCGCGAACTCCTGATCCTCCGGGATGTCCGGGACCTCGGGACCGCAGTACGTGCCCGGCTTCGCCCGCGCCCGCGGCTCCTCCTCGCCCTGACCACCTCGACGTTCTCCTGAGACATCGCCCACGCAGTATCTCGCGCCGGGCTTCTACTCCGCCAACGGGTCGCGCACCGCGCGAGCGAGAACGCGGCTGCCGTCCGGCCTGATCACGATGCAGCCGACGTGCCCGGGGACGATGGGGTCCAACGACCCGACCGCGTGCACGTCCTCGCCGGCGTTGGCGAAGTAGGCGCCGCTCCCGCCATCGATCCCGCCGCCGTTGACGAGCAGCGCCTCGTGTCCGTCGTCCAGCGTGATCCACTCGACCGACTCCCGGTCAAGGTCGAGCTCGGGAACGTGCTCGGCGATCCGGTCGAGGACCTCGAGGCGGTCGGCGTCGCGCTGATTCGTCGCGGTCATCGTGATCACGATTCTGGCGGTGACGTCGGCGGTCGCGGGGTCCGTGCTACTGGTTGGCCACACGTCGTGTGACTGTCTTGCTACTAGATCGCCTGCGACCGTGCGCGGAGCAGTACGGGGATATGCGCTTGACTCGTGCCTGCCCGTGCCTGTTTGAGCACGAACTGATCAGTCGGGGCGACTGGATTTGAACCAGCGACCTTTCGGCCCCCAGCCGAGCGGCAATCGGTGTCTATGTGTCTCGGAGCGTCCGGCGTTTCCTATGTGTCCAGGGCCGTGGACGATCTGGACAGATAGGACGATGCATCGGGTACCAAAGCGGTATCACGGCGGGGGCTCGCCGCGTAGACGCTCGCCCCGTCGGGGCTGACCGCGACGCCGGACGGGCCTGCCAGCCCCTGGGCGGTGGCGCCGCAACCGGCGACGTCGCCGACATCGGCGATGCAGCTCGGGGCTGACAGCACCCCGTTCGCCGCCCGGTCGAAGCGGACGATCGCGTCGTCGAAGAAGGAGACCGCGTAGACGCTCGCCCCGTCGGGGCTGACCGCGACGTCCTCCCCGCCGTCCAGCCCCTGGGCGTTCGAGCCGCAGCCGGCGGCGTCGCCGGTGTCGGCGATGCAACCCTTCGGCGTCAGCGCGTGCAGGGCGACGGCGCCCGCACTGACAGCTCCGGCGAGGATGATCGCGACTGCTACTGGGACCGCCAGTCCCAGCCGCCTTCGCCGTCTCGACGCCGACCCCAGTCCCATCAACCTCTCCCCCTTCTCCGAGGACCCTGAAGCGCCGCGAGCCTAGCCCACGGGCCGCCGGGAGTCAACCGGACGGCCCGCTGCGGGTTTGGTGGCGCCTTCGTCTGGCGGAAAGGAGCGCTCATTCTGGGCGGCGGCTTCCCGACCGCTTTCGCGTGAATAGAGAAGGCTGAGCCGCTTCGGAGGCCTAGCCATCAAATAGATGCTTTGGACGAAAAGCGGCTATCCGCTTTGCATGGAAAGCAGTAGTCAGCCGAGAGATACTGCGCTGGCGATGTCGGAGGAGAACGTGGAGGTCGTGCGGAAAGCTCTCGATGCATTCAACGCATTCATGTCCCGGGGGGACACGGAGCTGATCGAGGAACTGTTCGACCCGGAGGTGAGGATTGAGCCGTTGCTGGCCGGCGCAGTTGAGGGCGCCGTCTACCGAGGGCGAGCAGGGGTGCTGGAATTTGGGTCGCAGCTGAACGAGATCTTCGCCGAGTACCACGCCGACTACTCCCGGATCGAGGAATTCGGCGAAGTACTTCTGGCGTCCGGCAAGACCACCGCGCGGGGTCGAGCGGGCGGCGTGCCGGTCGAGCAGCCTGTGTTCTCGGCGGTCAGGTTGCGGCAAGGCAAGATCATCTACGTCGCGTTTCGCGGAACTCGTGGCTGCGGAGGGCCTCTTCTAGTCTGCTCCCGGAGCGATGGCTGAGGCGCACTCGCATCAACCGTCCCTCGATTGAGGATCCGCGAGTGGCTACGCGCCGGCCCCCGCGGTGCCCCAGTACCAGGTCGCGATCCCCGGCATGTGCGTGCCCTCGGACGGGACGTCGATCTCGATCCGATCCTCGATCAGCGGATCGACGTGTTGGTCCAGGTATTCGGCGCGCTTCGGGTGGTTGAGGTAGGCCTCGAGCGCCTCCTCGTTCGAGAGCTGCACGACCGCGGCGAGGCTGAAGCCGTGCGCCGGCTCCGCCCGGTCGCGCCCGTAGGTGAGCTTCTGGAGCCCGGGAATCTGGTCGGGCAGGTCGGCGCCGGCCTCGAAAGCCGCCTCGAGCTGCTCGTCAGTCGTCCCCGGCTTCACCTTCATTAGGACGATGTGCTGGATCACGGCTGCCCAACTCCTTTCTCGGCCCGCTTCAGCCGCCCGCGGCCTGCACGGTTTCGGGGATCTCGATCTCGCGCTTCAGGATCTTGCCGGTCGGCCCCTTCGGGAGCTCGTCGACGAACCAGACCCGGCGCGGGTACTTGTAGGCGGCGACCTGGCCCTTGACGTAGTCGCGGATCTCCTCGGTGGTCACCTCGGCGCCCTCGTTCAGTGCGATCACGGCTCCGACCTCCTCGCCGAGCTCGGGGTGAGGAATCCCGATCACTGCTGCCTCGTGGACCGCGGAGTGCTCGTAGATCACCTCCTCGATCTCGCGCGGGTAGACGTTGTAGCCGCCGCGGATGATCATGTCCTTCTTGCGGTCGACGATGTAGAAGTAGCCGTCCTCGTCGACGCGGGCCATGTCGCCGGTGTAGAACCAGCCGTCCGCGTCGATCGCGTCGGCCGTGGCCTCGGGCTTGCGCCAGTAGCCCTTCATGATGTTGTGGCCGCGGATCGCGACCTCGCCGACCTCGCCCTGCGGGACCGGATTGCGGTCGCCGTCGACGACCCGCATCTCGACCCCCTCGATCGGCGTTCCGATCGAGCCCGGCTTGCGCTCCATGTGGGGATGGTTGAAGGACGCGACCGGCGAGGTCTCCGAGAGCCCGTAGCCCTCGAGGATCGGACAGCCGAAGGCCTCCTCGAAGCCCCGCATCACCTCGAGCGGCATCGCCCCGCCGCCCGAGACGCAGAGGCGAAGCGTCGAGACGTCGAAGCTGTCCCGGTCCGGGTGCGCGAGCATCGCTGCATACATCGTCGGCACGCCCTCAAAGACCGAGACGCCGTCGCGCTCGATGATCCCAAGGGCATTGCCGGGGTCGAAGCGAGGGATCAGGCTGAGGCAGGTGCCGGCCGCCACGGCGCAGTTGAGCCCACAGGTCTGGCCGAACGAGTGGAAGAGCGGCAGCGCCCCGAGGATCACCTCATCGGGCGAGGGCTCGAACAGGGCCAGGCTCGCCTCGACGTTGCGCACCAGGTTGCCGTGTGTGAGCTCGGCCCCCTTCGGGGTGCCCGTGGTGCCCGAGGTGTAGAGGATCACGGCGGTGTCGTCGTCGGCGGTCTCGGCGACCTCGCGATCCGACTCGGCCTCGGCGATAAGTGCCTCGAACTCGCCCGGTTTCACGACGATCAGCTCGGCGCCCGCCTCGGCGGCGCCCTTCTCGGCCTCGGCCGCGAAGTCGTGCCAAGCGAAGCAGAGCTTCGCCTCGGGATCGCCGAGGTAGAAGGCAACCTCGCGGGCCTTGAGCAGCACGTTCAGTGGTACGACGACCGCCCCGGCGCGCAACACGCCGAAGTAGCAGACCGCGAAGTAGGGGACGTTCGGGAGCATGACCCCGACGCGGTCCCCCCTCCCCACACCCTTGGTGCGGAGGAGCCCGGCGACGCGCGCGCTCGCCTCGTCGAGTTGGGCGTAGGTCAGCTCGGCCTCGTCGAGTCGGAGCGCGGGGCGGTCCGGATGCTCCGCGGCGGTCGAGGTCAGGTTCTCGGCGAGGTTCATCGTGGGGTCTCCTTCAGGTTGCGAGCACGTAGGTGCCGGGAGCCCTGCCCTCCGGCCTGAATCCAGCGCCGCCGAGGCCCTCCGGGGCCGGGCGCATCGGGCCCGAGCGCTCGGCGAGCCAGGCGTTCCAGTCCTCCCACCAGGTGCCGGGCCGCTTCTCTGCGCGCTCGAGCCAGGCCTCGGGATCGGCATGGTCGCCCTCCTCGGCGACCCGGTAGCTCGCCTTCTCGTTGCCCGGCGGGTTGACGATCGCCGCGATGTGGCCGCTCGTCGAGAGGACGAAGCGGGTAACGCCGCCGAGCATCCCCGTCGTCCGCTGGCAGTTCTCCCACGGGGTGATGTGGTCGGCGATCCCGGCGACGACGTAGCTGTCGACGCTCAGCTTGCCGAGGTCGATCGGTGTGCCCAGCAGCTCGAGCGCGCCCGGCTCGATCAGCGGATTGTCGAGCGCGATCTGGATGAAGTCGCGGTGCAGGCCGGCCGCGAGGCGAGTCGTGTCCTGATTCCAGAAGAGGATGTCGAACGCGGGCGGCCGGCGGCCGAGCAGGTAGTTGTTGACGACGTAGGACCAAATCAGGTCGTTCGGCCGAAGCCAGGCGAAGAGCTCGGCGAGAGCCGTACCGTCGAGGTACCCCTTGCGGGCCGAGACCGCGACCGCCGCCCGGGCGATGTCGCGGTTGACGAAGGCGCTGGGCACGCCCGCCTGCGCGTTGTCGAGCACACAGACCCCCAGCGTCAGGCCCGCGAGCCGGTCCTGCTCGCCCCTCGCGGCCAGGTGGCCGGCGGCGCAGGCGCCGGCGATCCCGCCACCGCAGAAGGCGAGCAGCTGGGCCTTGTCCGACTCCGCCACGGCGCAGGCGGCGTCGAGGGCGGAGAGGATCGCCTCGGCGTAGGTGTCGAGCCCCCAGCTGCCGTGCTCGGCCTCGGGATTGCGCCAGGAGATCACGAAGACCTGCTGGCCCTGCTGGACGAGGTACTCGATCAGGCTGCGGCCCGGCGCGAGATCGGCGATGTAGAACTTGTTGATCATCGGCGGCACGAGGACGAGCGGCACGGAGCGCACCTCCTCGGTCTGCGGCGCGTACTGGATCAACTCGAACGGCTCCTCGCGGAGGATCACCGCCCCTTTGGTGGTCGCCAGGTTCACGCCGATCTCGAACTCGGAGGTGTCAACCATCGCCGGCAGCCTGGGCGGCGTGCGCATGTCGGAGGCGAGGTGGCCGGCGCCGCGGACGAAGCTCGCACCCCGGGTCGAGGCCGCGGCCTTCATCGCGGCCGGGTTCGACCAGACGAAGTTGGTCGGGGCGAGTGCGTCGTAGACGTTCTCGACCGGGAAGCGGACGCGGCGCTCGGTCTGGATGTCGAGATCCGCGTCGCGAATCAGCCCGTCGAGAGCGGACCCGGTCGCCAGGTAGGCCTGCATCAGGCGGCGGAAGATCGGGTTCTCCTGCCAGGCGGGATCGCCGAAGCGGCGATCGCCGCGCGGTGGCTTGATCTCGGCGTCGCCGGCCGCCACCCGGCCGAGCTCCCGCACAAGGCCGCCGACCCGACGCGCCACGGTGCGCGGATGCCGCACCAGCGACGAGCCGAGCTTGAGCGTGGCGTCCGCGGCGAAGAAGCGCTGGCGCGGGCTGTAGGTGGCCTCGGTGAGGAGGACGTCGAGGGGCGCGCTCACCTCGCGCTGATCCGGGATCCCGTCCCTCATGCGAATCCGCTGTAGCCGGTGATGTCCCGTCCGACGAGAAGCGTCTGGATCGACTCGGTTCCCTCGAAGGTGAAGATGGCCTCCATGTCCACCATGTGGCGCATGACGTGGTTGTCGAGCAGGATCCCGTTGCCGCCGAGCAGGTTGCGCGCTTCCGCCACCACCTCGCGGGCCTTGACCGTGTTGTTGAGCTTGGCGAGCGAGGCGATCGGGTCCGTCATCCGCTCCTCCTCGGTGAGCCGCGCAATCCGCACGCAGTAGAGCTGCATCGCCGTGATCTCGGCGAGCATCCGAACGAGCTTCTCCTGGACCAGCTGGAAGCTCGCCAGCGGCTTGCCGAACTGCGGGCGCTGGCGTGTGTAGGTGAGGGCCGCGTCGTAGGCCGCCACCGCGTGGCCGAGCGAGGCGTAGGCGCAGGTCAGGCGCGTGCCCGCCAGCACCCGGCCCGTGTCCTTGAAGCTCCGGGCGCCCGGCAGCCGGTTATCCTCATGGACCCTGACGCCGTCGAGCCGGATGTGGGCGTTCCAGATCGCCCGCACCGATGCCTTCCCCTCGATCACGCTCGCCTCGTAGCCCTCCGCCGGTGGCTCGACGAGAAAACCCTTGACCTGGCCGTCCTCGGTGTCGCGAGCCCAGACCACGACCACGTCGGCGACCGACCCATTGCCGATCCAGCGCTTGGCGCCGTCGATCACCCACTCGTCGCCCTCGCGACGAGCGGTGGTCTCGAGCGCGACCGAGTCGGAGCCGTGCTCGGGCTCGGTCAGGGCGAAGGCGCCGAGCGTCTCGACGCGGGCCATCTGCGGCAGCCAGTGCTCCTTCTGCTCCTCCGATCCGAGCATGTAGATCGCGCCCATCGCGAGACCGGCCTGGACACCGAGAAACGTGCCAACGCTGCCGTCCCCCCGGCTCAGCTCCATGTTCACCAGGCCGGCGGCGAGCGGGCTCATCTCGGGACAGCCATATCCGGCTATCCCGTCCCCGACGAGGCCGAGCTCACCGAGGCGCCGGCAGAGCTCGATCGGGAACTCCGCCCGCTCCCAGTAATCGTTGATTACCGGGAGAACCTCGTCCTCGACGAACGTCCTCGTCCTGGTCAGGTAGTCGAGCTCGGACTCGGTGAGGTCCTCGCGGAGCAGGAAGTAGTCCGTTCCGAGCGCCTTGCCGAGATCGTCGGTCGAAGCGGCTTCCGCGATGGCCCTGGTGGAGGCGTCCATCACAGAAGCGAGCCTACGCCCGCGATCAGGCGGTTACAAGGTGGCTGTCGCACCAGTTCCGGGGCCGGAGTTTGTGCGCGAAATACAATCCGGGCGGGAAGAAGGAGATGGCCCGGCCCGAAGCCACCGCGGCGGTGAGCGCGACGCAGGCGTCGCCTGGCGTATTGCGCCTGATCGCGGGTTTCAGGGAGAGAATCGGGTCGATCCTCGACGACTCGATCGAGGGGATGCGCGAGGAGATCCCGTCCTACCACACCGCGGATCCCTCGATGCTCGAGAGCATTCGCGAGCACGTTCGCCTCCACTTCGAGGCTCTGATGACGAGCCTCTCGGAGGGCCGCTCGATCACTCGCGAGGACCTGCTCTTCGTCCGGCCGGCCGCGACCTACCGGGCGCGCTCGGGCGTCCCGCTCGCGGACTTCATGCACGCCTTCCGGATCGGCCAGCGCGAGATCTGGCGGGGCCTCGCGGCTGGGGTCACCGACGACGAGACCCGCGAGGCGGCCCTCTCGGTCGTGGAGGAGGTGATCCAGTACGTCAACCTGGCCTCCACCCACGCCGGGGAGGTCTACGCCGAGGTCGACGGACTCCTCCGCGCCCAGGGCGAGCGGGTGAGGCGCGACCTGCTCGGCGACCTCCTGGAGGGGCGGCTCCCGGAGCCCGGGCCGCGCCTCGACGCAGCCATCGAGGCCGGGTTGGAAAGCGATGTGCCGTGCTTCGTGGTCGCGGCGGTCTCCCGCGGACCGGCCGACGAGCACGCCCTGCGGTCCGCCGCGAGCGCGATCGCGCGCGCCTGCCGCGGCGCGGTGACGCCGCTCACCGTGGTGCGGGGCGATGAGATCGTGGTTGTCGCGCCGCTGGACGGCGGCGGGCCGGAGGCGGTGGGCGAGGCGATCCGCGCCTCCCAGGCGAAGCTCGCCGAGAGCGGGATCCCACTGGCGATCGGCGTCAGCACCGTACAACCGGGACTCGAACGCGTGCCCGTCGCCTACCGCGAGGCGCGCGTGGCGCGGGAGCGTCTCGACGACCAGGAGGGGGTCCTCGCCCTGCTCACGCTGAGCGCGTTCGACTATCTGACGATGATCGGCGATGAGACGGCCGCCCGGCTCATCTCAGAGCCGGTCCGGGAGTTCGTCGAGCGGGACCTTGCCGAGGGCGGGGAGCTCTCGAAGACCCTGCTCGCCTACGTGGAGGCGGATCTGAACGCCAAGGCCGCCTCGGAGAAGCTGCACGTCCACGTGAACACCGCCCACTATCGCCTCGGCAAGATCGCGGACCGAACCGGCCGCGACCTCCGAAGCGTCTCGGACGTGCTCGAGCTGGTGATCGCAGTCAATCTCGCTACGCGTACGGAGCGATGAAGAGCAGGACCGCGATGTTCGCGATCACGATTGTCAGCATCAGCGAACCGAGTGAGAGCTTCTCCCGCGTCTTGGCCTGAGCCTGGTCCATCTGCATTTCTCTTCCTCCTGTACCCGTGAGTGCCGTTGAGTGCTGCGCGGAGCAAGGTATGCGCGCCGCTCCCCCGTGTCGTTGGGTGTGGCAGGGGAACTTTCGGCGGGCCGTTTGTGTGACGACCACAACGGCCCCGCCGCCGGACCGTCGATACTTCCTGGCGCGATGACGCCCGCGGCACAGGACTCGCCTTCCGAGCCCGCCGAGGCACCCTGGAGGGGAAACCACCTCGGCGAGCTCCGCTGGCAGCTCGACGCGCTGCGGCTCCTCGGCCATCCGGTGCTTCGTGGGCGAGGAGTCCCGCACGGCGACGGCCGCGCGGTCCTACTGCTGCCGGGCTTTCTCGCAGGCGACTACACGCTCGCGCCGCTGGCGATCTGGCTGCGGCGGATCGGATATCGGCCCGCCCGGGCCGGATTCCTGACGAACACCGGCTGCTCGGAGCGCGCGCTCGAGCGGATCGAGGAGCGTGCCGATGCGCTCGTCGCCTGGGGCGCCGGCAGGCTGGCGCTGATCGGCCACAGCCGGGGCGCGCACCAGGCCAAGGCGCTGGCCACGCGTCGGCCGGACCTGGTCTCGCACGTGATCGGTCTTGGAGGCGGGCTCAGCGAGCAGCTGGCGGTAAGCGCCCCGACGGCCGCCGCGGTGAGGCTCGTCCGCGCCTGGCACAGCCGTACGGGCGATGGCCGGGCCAACGGCTGCCTGACCGAGGGCTGCCGCTGCGCCTTCACCCGCGACTACACGGCTCCCTTCCCCGAGAGCGTCAACCTGACCAGCATCTACTCGAAGGAGGACGGCGTCGTCCGCTGGCAGTCGTGCGTGGTCCCCTACGCCGACAACGTCGAGGTGCGTGGGACCCACGTCGGCCTGGCGCTCAATCCCGAGGCGTACGTGGCGATCGCAGCGGCCCTGGCAAGCCCGGCCGCGTAGGAACGACCTTCAAGGATTGACCTCGACCCATGGTCGTGGTCGTCGAGGACGTAGATGGCCTCGGCCGTCGCCTGGAAGAGGCGGTGGCGGGCAGGCGGGCTGACATCCTCGACGGACCACTCGCGGCCCTTGTGGCTCTTCGAGCGGTTGGAGAGGATCTCGATCCCCTCTGGGATATATGGGAAGCAGGCGAAGCGGGCCGCCAGGGCGATCGCGACCGAGTGCGCGATCCAGCTAAGCGCGGTTAAACCACCCGCCAGGCCGACTCGCCGACGCCTCCTTCGCGCGATTAGGGGCACTGCCGCCGTTCAGTGCCGGGTTTCGCGCGTTGCGAGAGCGCCGTGGACCAGCGCAGCGCTTCCGCTCTTCGTCCCTTGCGGGCGTCTGGAGCTAACCGTCGAGACGCCCGCAAATCGCGCAATGCAAAGGTGCCGATACTTGCCTGGGGTCAGGACGCGACCGCGTACAGTGACCAGCGGTCCGGGACGCCCTTGAGCTCGTGCTCGCCGCGCTCGGCGAAGCGAAGACCCGAGCCCGCGACCAGGTCCCTCACCGTCCGCGAAACGAGGATCTCTCCAGGTCTTGCTAGCCCGGCCACGCGGGCGCCGATGTGTACCGCGATCCCGCCGACGTCACTATCGCGCAGCTCACACTCGCCAACGTGCAGCCCGACTCGGATCTCGACCCCTAGCGAGGCGACGGCGTCGCGAACGGCTTCGGCGCAGCGGACCGCGCGCGCGGGGCCGTCGAACACCGCCAGCATCCCGTCGCCCGTGGTCTTCACTCGCTGGCCGCGAAAGCGCTCCACCTCGCGCATGCCGATCTCGTCGTGGGCGTCCAGCAACTGCCGCCAGGGCCGATCGCCAGCCTCCGCAGCGCGGCGCGTCGAGTCGACGATGTCCGTGAAAAGAACGGTCGCGAGGATCCGCTCTTCGTCGACGTGGTGACGGCTGCCGGTCACGAACTCCTCGATCGCATCGAGCACGCCATCGGCATCGCCAAGCCAGGGCAGGTGGTCCTCGCCCGGCTGCTCGAGGAGGCGCGCGCCCGGAATGTGCTCGGCCATGTAGCGGCAGTTGCCCACAGACACGACACGCTCGTCCGTGCGGTGGATGACGAGCGTCGGAACCTGGACGTGCGGCAAGATGTCGCGCACGTCGATCTGGACGTTTGCCTCCAACAGCGCCCGGGCAGTGCTCGGGCTGGCGCCCATGCGCTGGGAGCGCGCCCAGAGGCGTTTCGCCCGCTCGTCGCCGACGAAGCTGGGCAGGAAGAGGTTCATCAGGCCGCCCTGGCCCCAGTTCTCGATCACGTCCTCGAAAACCTCCTCGACCTGCTCCCGCCAAAGTGGTACTCCCGAACGCGGAACAGCGATGCTGCTTCGCATGGAAAGCAGCCGTCTCAGGCCTCGCCTGCTCCGTCCAGCAGCGCGGGTGGACCTGCTCCTAGGCCGCTGTGCTGGCAGCAGCGCGTGCCGCCGCCTCGACCAACTCGATCACCGCATCCGGGTGAGAGACCATTGCGACGTGGCTTGACGCCACCTCGACCGTCTTCGCGTCCATCCGCTTGGCGAACATGCGCTCCTCATCGGGCGCGATTGCCTCATCGTTCTCGGCGACTAGGAACCAGCACGGAAGGGACTTCCAGGCCGGCGTACCCATCTTGTCTTCGAAGGCGCTCACTGCGAGCGGCTGCTGGGCAGCGTGCATGACCTTGGCCTTGGCCGGATCGACATCCGCCGCGAAGTGGCCCACGAAGTCGTCCTCGGGCAAGCGGCCGAATCCCTTCTCGTCGACGATGAGATTCGCAGTGGCGGGGGTGGCCGGATAGTCGGCGCCGAGACCGGCGATGGTTTCGCCCTCGTCCAGCCCGAAGGCCGCGACATAGACGAGGCCGGTGACGTTTGCCGCGTCGGCACCGAGCGCCGTCATGACCTGTCCTGCGTAGGAATGACCCACGACGATGGCCGGTCCGTCTTGCCAAGCAAGGGCTTGGCGCAGGCGCGCGACATCGTCGGCGAGGGAGGTCAGTGGGAACTGCGGGGCGGTGACTTCGTAGCCCTTGGCCTGCAGGCCTTCTATGACGGAACTCCAGCTCGATCCGTCTGCGAAAGCTCCGTGAATCAGGACGATTCTTGGTTGCTCGGTCATATCTCAGCTCCTTGGTCGCACAGCAGTTTTTGATCAGTCGAAGGTGAAGGCGTATGCCTGGGCCCTGGCGTCGAGGAAGGTGATCTCGAAGGTGCGGTCAACTTGCGCCAGTCGTAGTCGCTTGCCCAGTAGTCGGCCAGGGGCTAGATCGTCTCCAGCTGGACGCCCCTGCGAGGGATCGACCTCACGGTCGGGCCATCTCGTCGCCTCGATCCGGTTCCGCAGATCGGTGAGCTCCTCGTCGCTGACCTCGACCCTGGACGGGCGGATCTCGGTCTTGCTGGTGGTCGTGGCTTCCATCGGTCGCTCCTATGGATTGAGGGTGGGTCCGATCAACGCAGTGACTTGAACGCGGCTCGCATCTCCGAGGCGAAGAGCTCTGGCTCTTCCCAGGCCGCGAAGTGGCCTCCCCGGTCGACCTCGTTGAAGTAAACGAGGTTGGGATAGACCCGCTCCGCCCAGCTGCGTGGAGCCCGGAAGATCTCCCCAGGGAAGACCGTCACCGCCACTGGGAGCGAGACCTCCGGTGGCGTCTGGCCCGCTGCTGCTCGGGCGGCCCGCTGGCTTTCCCAGTAAATCCGTGCGGCAGAGGTCCCCGTCTTGGTCAGCCAGTAGAGGCTGATGTTGTCGAGGACGTGATCCCGAGTCAGGCCGCCCGAAGGCTCCCCGTCGACAAAGGCACGCGCGATCTTCTCGTGGGCGTCGGTGTCATGGTCGATCATCCAGGCCGCGAGTCCGGCTGGAGTGTCGGTCAGGGAGTAGCCGATCGATTGCGGCGACTGGCCCTGTTCAAGGATGTAGCCCTTTTTGAACTGGGTCCGGAGCAGGTCGAGCGCCTCGTGCTCCTCTTTGCTGATCCCCTCCGGCTCAGGTGCCCCGGCGAAGACGGCCGCGGCCTCGGGCACCGGCGGTCTGCGCAAGAAGTTCAGGTGGATGCTGGCCAGTCCGTCCAGGTTCTGCATTGCCATTGCGTCTGTGACGGCCGCTCCGACGTCCCCGCCCTGGGCGACGTAGCGGTCGTAGCCCAGCCGGTGCATCAACTTCGCCCATGCCCCGGCCACCCGGCCAGGATCCCAGCCGACCTCAGTCGGTTGGGCGGAGAAGCCATAGCCAGGTAGCGACGGAACGACGACATGGAACGCGTCTGCCGCGTCTCCACCATGGGCCGTCGGATCAGTCAGGGGGCCGATGACCTCGAGCATCTCGACGATCGAGCCCGGCCAGCCATGGGTGAGGATTAGCGGTATGGCGTTCTCATGGTCCGACCTCACATGGATGAAGTGGATGTCCAGGCCCTCGATCTCAGCCACGAACTGCGGCAGCGCGTTCAGCTTCGCCTCGAACTTCCGCCAGTCGTATTCGCCAGCCCAGTAGCGCGTCAGTTCCTGGATCGTCGCCAGCTGCACTCCTTGTGAGAGATCGTCGACGAGCTCCTTGCCAGGGAGGCGCGCGGCCTCAATCCGGCCGCGGAGTCCCTCGACCTCCTTCTCCGGGACCTCGACGGAGAACTCGTGGATCTCCTCCGTCGCGGCTGACTTGGTCGAGGTCGTGGCTTCCACCTCCGGGTCCCGATTGGGTTGGTCTGCTTCTCGTTCAGTCGACGAGGGTTATGAGCGGCGATCAGCCCCCGAAGAAGTCGATCAGCAGTTGGTTGACGCGATCAGCCTCGTCGTGATGCACCCAATGCGACGCGTCGGCCAGGCGCTCCACGCGGTCGAGATTGGGCACGTCGTCGTGGTCGGGCTTGGCGAGGTCGGAGCCCAGGTAGGAGTCGCGCTCCCCCCAGATGACGAGTGTCGGAGCCGAAAGCGGGCGAAGCCTTGCCGCGGCTTCCTTCTGGTTCTGTCTAACCGAGGCCCGGTAGTAGTTGATCATCGCGGCTGCTGCCCCTTCCTGCGACCACGCCTCGACGTAGCGTTCGAACTCCTCGTCTGTGTAGGGCGGGTTCGCCTCATGCAGGAAGTGGCGGAAGAAGTGCCAGTCCCGGAGGTGCACCACCTCCTCGGGCAACCCGGGCGCTGCAAAGAAGAAGAAGTACCAGGACTTACGAAGCTGGCTCGGGTGCTTCAGCCCCTCTGACAGCCGCCGCGGATGCGCCGCATTGAGGATGGCGAGTCGATCGACGACATCGGGGTGGTTCATCGCCACGGTCCAGGCGATGCTTCCACCCCAGTCGTGACCGACCAAATGCGCCGACTCGGCGCCGAGTTCTCCGATGAAACCGCGGATGTCGTCGGCGAGCAGGTCGACTCCGTAGGCCTCGAAGCCCTCTGGCTTCGAGGACAGGTTGTAGCCACGCGTGTCTGGGGCGACGACGCGAAAGCCCGCCTTCACAAGCGGCTCGATCTGTAGCCGCCACCCGAACCAGAACTCGGGGAAGCCGTGGAGCAGCAGGACCAGCGGCCCATCCCCTGCCTCGACGTAGTGCAAACTCACGTCCCCGACCTTGGCGTCGCCCTCCTTAAGCTCGATCCCGACTTCAGGGAGCTGGCTGGTGCTGCTCATGGAGCACCTCCGTGGGTAGGGGACTTGGGGCGAGAGCCTATGTCCGCCGGCCTGGATAAGCAAGCACATCACGACATCCCGCTTTCCATGCAAAGCAGCGGTTTTGTCCGCTACTGCTTTTCCAAAGCAGCTATCTCACTAGTTGAGCTGACTGCCGGTCATCGCACCGAGCTGAATGCTGCCCGGAGCTCGTCCGCGAACAGCTCCGGCTCCTCCCAGGCGGCGAAGTGGCCTCCCTTGTCTGCCTTGTTGAAGTAGCTGAGCGTCGGGTAGGCCTGCTTGAGCCAGCTCTCCGGGGCCCGGACGATCTCTCCGGGGAACTGGGTGAAGCCGACCGGGATCTTGACCGGTGGCGGAGCCTGGCCGGCCGAACGCGCCGTGGCCTGTCCCGACTCCCAGTACGAGCGGGCCGCCGAGGCGCCGGTGGCGGTCAGCCAGTAGGTCGTGATGTTGTCCAGGATGTGGTCTCGGGTGAGATTGCCTGATGGCTTGTCGTCGACGAACGCGCTGGAGATCTTGTAGTAGGCGTCAGTGTCGTGGTCGAGCATCCAGGCCGCCAGGGCGACCGGAGAATCCAGCAGTGCGTAGCCGATTGTCTGCGGCCGCGTTGCCTGCTCGATGAAGTAGCCGAAGCCGGTCTGGCGGAACGTGGCGCCCTGCTCACCCGCGGCCTTTTCCTCGTCGCTCTCCTTCGGGAAGGCGTCCGGGTTGCCCAGCCCGGGCACGAACAGGTTGGTGTGGATGCCGACCAGCCCCTCGGGCGCCAGGCGCCCCATCGCGTCGGTGACCGCGGCGCCCACGTCGCCCCCCTGGGCGACGTAGCGGTCATACCCGAGGCGCCGCATCAGTTCCGGCCACACCTGCGCAACGCGACCGGCCCACCAGCCAAGCTCGGCCGGCTCGGCCGAGAACCCGTAGCCGGGAACGGATGGCAGCACCAGGTCGAACGCGTCGGCGGCGCTCCCGCCGTGCGCGGTCGGGTCCGTGAGCGGACCGACGGACTCGAGCAACTCGATCACGGAGCCCGGCCAGCCGTGGGTCATGATCAGCGGCAGGGCGTCCTCATGCTCGGACTTGACGTGGATGAAGTGGACATCCACCCCGTCGATCCGGGTCTTGAAGTTCGGCAGCGCGTTCAGCCGCGTCTCGCAGGCTCGCCAGTCGTAATCCATCGCCCAGTAGCGGGAGAGCGCCTGGATCGTCGCCAGTTGCACGCCCTGCGACCGATCGTTGACGAGTTCCGTGGACGGCCAGCGGGTGGCGGTTATGCGTCGGCGGAGCTCATCGAGGTCCTCTTGCGGGAACTCGATAGTGAAGGGTCGGATCGCTCCATCTTTGGCCGTGCCCGGATCGGCGGCTGTCTGCTTGCTCGAGGCTGAGGCGTCCATCTGCGGCTCCTGACTTGCGAGTTTCCGGGGGCCGATGAAGGCCCTCACTGGATAGCGGACGCAGACGGAGTCGAGCCACTCGGCGCCATCGCGCCGAGGCTAACCCTATTCGTCTGGTGGGGAACAGGTCAAGTGCCGCAGGGCCGCAGCTCGACTGGCGGGGAGCTCAGCGGGGCGGGACCACTCCTTTCCATGCAAACCGCTCCTTCTCGTCCAAAGCGAACACCCCGGGTCCGCTTTGGACGTCGTCTGCGAACGGCCAGGGACCAGCCCTAGAGTCACCCCTGTAGGACTGGCGGAAACTCCCTCAGAGCCTCAAGCTCGAAGCGAAGAAGTTCTGCGATCGGTGCTCCAGGAGTGAGCTCCTCGAGCATCCCGAGGCACTTCTCGTAATGGCGCCGTTTGCTCTCGGCGATCTCGGGATCTACGCCGGTGGTGAGCAGCAGGCGCAGCTCGCGGACCTTTGAGACCTTGTCCGCGCCGTAGATTGCGAGGGCGCTCCCGCCCGCCCTATAAACCCGCTCGCGCACCTCGTCTCGCTGCTCATCATCGTCAGAGATGGTCGGGTCATCGGTGAGCGTGGCGACCAGGTTCGCGACCTCTGCTCCGAAGCGTTCATCGAGCTCCTCCTGACGCGTCTCGGTGTCCTCGAGCACATCGTGCAGGACCGCAGCGGCGACCACCTCGTCGGAGTACCCGGCGCGCTCGAGCAGCGAAGCCGCCTCCAGCGGGTGGACGACGTAAGGCGCCTCATCGCCACCGCGGGCCTGTCCGGCATGCCGCTGGCGTGCGAACGCAACTGCCGCCTCGCTCACCGGCAGATCTCGCGTGAAGCTGAGTGCTTTGTCGGACGCCATCCCCCTGAACCTTCCGTCGCAGTAAGGCCTCTACCCAGATTCTACCCCTGCCCCGTTCCACGCAAAGCGGCGCCCTTCGTCCAAGGCAGTAGTTCGGGACTACCCGAGCAGCGGGAACTCCTCCCCGGGCGCGAATTCCGCGGGACGAGACTCGCTAGCAAGGCGCCTTTACGCTATCTGCAGGCTCCGGTGATGACACCTCGGAGGGGCTAGGCCTGAGCGAATCGCCCGGCGAGGCGAAGCACTGCGTCCAGTGATGTCTCCGGGCCGGGCCAGTGCTCGCGAACGAGGCGCTTGCCGGGGCCCCGAAGGACGGTGCGCAGTACGAGCGCTACAAGGATCACGTCATCGAGTTGACCGGCGACTGGGATGAAGTCGGGGATCAGGTCGAAGGGCATCGCGAGATAGGCGACCATGCCGAGCAGCAGGAGCTTGCGAGTGCGCGGGACGCGTGGGTCGGACAGCAGACGGTGGAACAGCACGAGGCAGTCCGGGACGAAGCGGGCAAACGCGCGCGCCTCCGCCGTCCGTCCCGTCACCACGAGCGTCCCGACGAGTCCCGCGTAGACGAGCACCAGCGCCGCGAGGGCGATCAGACCCCACTGCCAGACCGTCATCGACGAGTCCTTGGTGTCCCTCGGAGCGAATACGCCAGAACTCCGAGGACGAAGGCGGCCAGACAGAAGCCGCCGACCGCCTCCCACGCAGCCGAGGGAAGCGAGGCGCGAATCACTGTGGCGAGCCCGAATGAGGCGCCGACCCCAAGCGGAATCGTCCAGGTCTCGCCGAGGATCAGCCGGCGCAGCGAGCCGAATAACGACCTCACGCCGGCTCCGCCATCGGTACGGCTCGCGTCATGACGCTGATCGCGAGCCAGGCCGTGATGGCGTACACCCCGGCCAGATAGAGGAGCGCGAGGTCGCCCAGCGGCCATTCAACGCCCAAGCCCTCTGCGCTGAAAAAGGTCCCGAACGCCGTCAGCGCCACGCCCACACCAAGCTTGAGCTGGGTCTCCGGCAGCCGCCGCAGCGGCCGGTGCAGCAGCACGCCGATCGCGGCTACCAGCACGAGCGCCATAGCGGCTCCGAGTAAGGCCGGAGCCAGGTGACCGGGCGCTCCACCGAGCGCGAGGACTATCAGCCCGACCTCCAGTCCCTCGAGGAAGACCCCCTTGAAGGCGACCAGCCGGGCCGCCCAATCCGGTCCGGAGCTGACGGGGGTCGCTTCGGTGAGCGCCTCGCGCTCTTCCAGGAATTCCTCGTAGGAGGAGCTGCGGCTTCGCCGGCCCGCCAGCCGCAGGATTCCCTTGCGGAGCCACTCGAGCCCAAACAGCAGCAGGAAGGTGCCGACGATCACACGCAGAAAGTGCAAATCAGCGTTCCCCAGCAGCGCAGGGCCCAGCGCCAGGCAGAGGAGCACCACACCAAGCGCGGCAGCCGCCGCGCCCACCCAGGCGTCGCGGAAGCCGCGCGTCATGCCGACCGCGAGGACAATCGCCAGCGCCTCGAGCATCTCGACCGAGGCGGCCGTGGCTGCGGCACCCATCGTCAGGAGGAAGGTCAATTCGATGTTCTCTTTCGCGGAGATCTCATCCGTGCGTGCGGTCGAAGACTTCCGTCGTGAAGCGTGCCAATGCCTCCGCCGCCCGCTCCAGCGCCGCCTTGGCCTCGGCGGCGCCCTCGGATCCGTGGACGTCACGCGCCCGGATGCGCTCGTGCCAGGACCGCAGCTTCTCCAGTTCGGCCTCCTCCTCGTCGAGCTCGGCAAGCGTGAACTTCTCCTTGGCGAACTCCTTGTCGATCTCGGCGACGAGCTTCTCGCACTCCGCCGCCAGCTCCCCATATTCGGCAACCCGCGCCTCGTTCCAGGCGGCCTCGAGCCTCGCCTCGTCCTCGCCGTCGAGGGCTTCGGCGCGGAGGGCAAACACGGTGCCGCCGACATCGGCAACAACCGCGCGGACTCGCGTCACCGCCGTCCGGAAATCCTCGGTATCCGGGAAGGCGACAACCGATTTCTGCAGCTGCAGCGCACCGCTCCGACGGACCTCTCGCCAGACCGCCACGCGAGCGCTCGACCGATCGGCCGCCAACTTGTATGTGAGTAGCAACCACCCCACAGGCCTAGTGTAACGTGCGTTACCGCTTGATGCAGCCTACGTTGCCCACCAGCACGCACGAGTAACTGACCCGCGCGTCCCCAGCGTCCCCGTCGTCCCCACAGCGGTGTCAGCCGACCGTCGGAGCTGCTTCGCATGGAAAGCAGTACTCCGTGTTTCTAGCCCCGCCGCCTCGCAAGCTCGCTCATTGGAAGCTCAGGGCGACGCCTGCTACATCGCGATCGCTTCGTAGACGTCGACCGCGCCGCCGATTTCGAGGACCGGGCAGCCCTTCGCGAGCTCGACCGCCGAATCGAGGCTGTCGGCCGACACGATCGAGTAGCCGGTGATGCCGCGCGAGCCGCCATCGCTGACCGAGCCGCCCGAGCCGACCGTCTTCGCGCTCCCGGTCGCGGCGCCGCCGTCGACGACGGCCGAACCGAGCTCTCCGAACCACTGACCCCACTTGGCCATCTGCGCGTTGCGCTCGTCCTCGTCGGCGGCCACACCCTTGCCGCCGCTGTACGCGAACACGTAAGTCGCCATCTCTTGACTCCTTCCTAATTGTGGTTAGCCGCCGACCCTAGCCGGGTGGAGTTCGCTCGCGAACGGGCGAAACGCCGTGCGAGTTCTGCTTTGGACGAGAAGCGACTATTCGCTTTGCATGGAAAGCGGCGGTCTTGTCCAGCAAGTAGGTTCAGTCGACGAGGTCGTCCGACGGAAGGAAGGCGCTATGACGGAGATCGTGCAGGCTAATCGCATCGTGCATGGGAAGGAGGACCTTGATCGCCGAACGATTGAGGAGCTGACCGGCCCTCGCCGGGATGAATATGCGGCGGCGATGAAAGACGCCGGGGTCTCGCGCCAAGCCGTCTGGCACCAGCAGATGCCAGATGGCGGCGCCCTCTCCATCCTTTACATCGAGGCAACCGACCCTGATGCACACCAACGCTTTCTCTCATCTGATTCAGACGTCAGTCGGTTTTGGCGGCAGCGGGCGGAGGAAGTTTGGGGACGTGACGTCTCGCTGCCGCCTCTTCCGGTCGAGCTGGTTCACGACTTCCGCGTCTAACGGCCGAGCGTTGTCCGGCAGTTGGTCAGCGCAGGGAACCGCCCCATCCCGCGCAAGGCGAATCGCCACTTTGGACGAGAAGCGGAACAGATCGAGTTCATCCGAGCGGGTTCCTACGCTCGGCTAATGAACGAAGGCTCCGCGAAGGACCCGAGCCCAGCAGCGGTCTCGTTCGTGACCACCGAGCACTTCGTGCTCCAAGGTTCCCGCGCTTCGACGATCTCGGAGTCGACGGGCCGGGCGAGCATGTTTCTCGCCGCGGTCTCAGGGGGGCTCGTCGCATTAGGGCTAGTGGCCACAGCGAGCGGTATCAGTTCTGCTTTCTACGCCTTCGCCCTGATTCTGCTCCCCACGCTTGCATTCGTCGGCGTGGTGACGTTCGAGCGTGCACTGCAGTCGGGAGTCGAGGACTACCGTTATGCCCGGCGGATCGCCCGGCTGCGCGGCTTCTACTTCGAAAACGCTCCGGAGGTGACCCCATATCTGCTCACCGTGCCTGAGACGGAACGGATGCGCGCGCAGGGCTTGGGCGGCGGGCGATGGCAGGGCTTGCTCACGGTCGCAGGAATGGTGTGCGTTATCACGTGCGTGCTCTGCGGCGCGACGATCGGGTTGGCAGTCGCGGTCGCATTCGACCACAAGCTCGCGCTATCGCTCGTGGCAGGGGGGGCGGTCGCGCTGGTCGCGCTCGCCGCCCTGATGGGCTTCCAGAGGGCGGCATGGATGCGCGCCGCGACCGAACCGGTTTCCTTCGAGGAGATCGACGGCTGATCAACGGTTCGTTCCGCGCCAGCGCAGACGCGGGTTCGAGTCCTGCCCGGCCCACTCAAGGAAGACCTCGCTAGCGCTGGATTTCCGCTTCGGGACGCGTGTTTTGGGCACCTTGGGGTCATGTCGACAAAGCTCTAAGGTTGGGGCGAGTTGACCGCTGGCGCTAGTCGTGGTTCCTGGCCGCCGTTTCTCGGTGAACTATGACGACGCGCCCAGCACTGCAGACGACGAGGCCGGAGCGCGGAAGGTGCCCTGAATGACAGATCCGGCCGGCAGCGGCGGACGGGGTCGCCTTGCCGAGGTGCTTGCGACGCGCGGCGGACTGGCAGACCCCGAGGCGCCTTTCGTCATCGAGCATCGCGAGGCGCTCATCTACATGCTGTGTCAAGCCGCCGAGCTCGAGCACGGGATCATGTGCCAGTACCTGTTCGCGGCGTTTTCGCTCAAGCAGCGCGCGGACGAAGGGCTCACGCTGGAGGAACTCGAGGCCGTCACCCGCTGGCGCGACACGATCGCCAACGTCGCCACGGACGAGATGCTGCACCTCGCGCTCGTGCAGAACGTGCTCTCCGCGATCGGCGCGGCGCCTCATCTGACTCGGCCAAATCTGCCCGCACCCGCGCGCCACTATCCCGCGGGCGTCTACCTGACGCTGGTGCCCTTCGGCGAGCGGGCCTTACAGCACTTCATGTTTCTCGAGCGCCCTGAGGGCATGGAGCTCGAAGGTGCGAAAGGCATCGACGCTCCCGTGCACGAGGCGGTGCCCTTGATGCCCGAAGGCGACATCGTGCCCCAGTTGCAGGACTTCGCAACCATCGGCCACCTGTACCGCTCGATCGAGCAAGGTCTGATGCATCTCGCTGACAAGTTCGGCGAGCGCAACCTGTTTGTCGGTCCGCCGCGTGCACAGGCGACGAGCACCGATTTCCAGTGGCCCGAGCTTGTGGCCGTGACCGACCCGGCGTCGGCCCAGCGAGCGCTCGACACGATCCTCGAGCAGGGCGAGGGGGCGCGTGGTCATTGGGAGACCGCCCACTTCGGCCGATTCGTCGACATCCTCGACGAGTACCGGCAGATGATCGCGGCGAATCCGGCGTTCGACCCGATCCGGCCGGTGATGTTCGCAAGGGTGCGTCATGGCGAGCACGACGACTCGTTACCCCTCATCGGCGATCGCGTGACGTCGCAGTGCACGGATCTCTTCAACGTCACCTACGAGATCCTCCTGCAGATCCTGGAGCGGTACTTCGCGCACACGGAGGAGACCGATGGGCAGCTTGCGACGCTTGCGAACGCGGCCGTCACTCTGATGGGTGGCGTCCTCAGGCCCCTCGGGGAGCTGATCACAACTCTGCCGGTCGGACCGGAGCACCCGGGGCGCAACGCGGGGCCGAGCTTCGAGCTCTTCTACGAGGACGACGACCTCATGCCTCACCGGGGATCCGCATGGGCGCTGCTCGAGGAGCGCCTGCGTGATGCCTCGACCTTCTGCGGTGCCGTCATGGATAGCTCGCGGCAGGATGTCGCGAGCGGGCTCGGAGTGACTGAGGGCACGCTGACGGCCGTGGCCGACTCACTCGCTCAGCATTTCGCCGATTGGGGCGCGACAAGTCGCTTCTTGACCACTGGCGGTGGGGCGACCACAGTTGTGACCGACTCAGCTAAGGCGTCGGGACCGGACGAGCCGCTGCACTTCGAAGAGAACATCAAGCCACTGTTTCGGGAGCGCGACCGCGACTCGATGCGTTTCGCCTTCGACCTCTGGTCCCTCGACGACGTCTCGACCCACACCGACGCCATCCTCGAGCGCCTCGAGGCCGGCACCATGCCATGCGACGGAGCGTGGCCCTCTGAGCGTGTCGCCGTCTTCCGCCGCTGGGTCGACGCCGGCAAACCCGCCTAGGTCGTCGGTGGCGAGGCGGTAGCTCGGCACCTCACCGCCGGACCCCGGCGTGCCCCGATCCTGGTCAAAAACGAAAAGCAGTAGCCCTCCCCCGCGACCAGCGAGCCCCGCGCGCGATCCTTGACGGGACATGTCCGCGCCTGTTTCGCTTCCTGAGTTATGGACAAACACGGCGAGAGCACCTACCTCGAGATGAGGATGCCGGAGCGCTTCCTCCTCCAGTTCCAACTTGGGGATGGGAGCTGGATGGACGAGGCGGTCTGTCTACGAAGGCGCTTTGAGCGCCTCCAGAACGGCAGCTACATCTGCTCGGAGTTCAGCTCCGGACTCTGGATTCGCTGCATCGCCCACCGCGGCGATCACTTCGAGCACGTAGATGGGGGCGGGAAGGTGCATCGCTACCGTCTCCTGCCGCTTCCGATGCCGGAGGGCGTGGACTAGCGCCGTCTGCATATGCCTCCGGGGCCACGGGAGAGGCTCCCGTGGATTCCTCGATATCTCAGAAGGGTGAGATAGCTACCCGAGCTGCGGAGGCCAAGGGAGGGCCTCGGAGAGCTTCGAGGTTCAGACGGCGTCCCTCCACGGAGCCGAAAGACACGGGGCTCACAGTCAGCCGGCGAGAGACGCGGCAGAAGGCCGGGCAGTCGGGCCGACGGGACTTGAACCATGGGGCCCTTGACGCCGATAATCGGGCTTCGCCTGGCCGCCGGGCTTCGGCATAACGCCGAGATTGGTCAACCTGGCCGCGCGTTGCCTCCGAAGGAGAAGAAGTGAGCTTGAGCGATGCCGATGCCTATGACCGGTTCATGGGCCGCTACTCGAGGCCGCTGGCGGTGCCCTTCGCCGATTTCGCCGGACTCCCGCTCGACGGCCGGGTCCTCGACGTCGGATGCGGCCCCGGTGCGCTGACCGCGGAGCTCGCCCGGAGGGCCAGGCCGGGACGGGTCACAGCGGTCGACCCGTCCGAGGAATTCGTCGCGGCCCTACGCGGCCGCCATCCCAGAGTCCAGGCCATCCGCGCACCGGCTGAGGATCTGCCGTTCGAAGGAGGCTGCTTCGATGCGACGCTCGCCCAGCTCGTGGTCAACGTCATGGACGATCCGGTCGCAGGCCTCCGCGAGATGGCGAGGGTGACGCGGGACGGCGGCGTCGTCGCCGCATGCGTGTGGGACTTCACCGACGGCGGCCCGATCGG
>DATDJZ010000070.1:0-8955 GCA_036520315.1 Solirubrobacterales bacterium
GCGGGAGAAGTCCGGGCTGCGCCGGAACTTCGGCTTCTGCGTCATGTAGGCGACGCCGGTGTCGAGCACCGCAACGCGGGCTCCCTTGCCGGCCGGGACGCCCCGCTGCTTGAGGATCTCCCAGGCTTCGGGGGCGTTCAACCCGCCGCGCTCCTGGAACTCGAGCGGGGTGGCGGACTCGCCGCAGAGTGAGCCGCAGGGCAGGAAGTTCCACTGCGTCCTTTCCCAGCCGCCCGGAACGCCGGCGAGGCCCGGGTCGTTCGGGACGCCGGCGCTCGAGTGCGCGACGTAGTTGGGGACGGCATAGTCGACGGCGGGGTTCGCGTCGAGTGCCCGCTCGGCGGTCGAGACATCGACGTCGCCGGGAAGCTTGAGCAGGTGTTCGGCGCCGCCGTCGAAGCGGACCAGAAGCTGCCCGGGTACGTAGCCCGACTGGGTCGGGGTCTGGGCAGCCTGAGCGGCTCCGCCGGAGGCGATGGCGGCGGTCAGGACGAGGGTGGTTGTGGCGATCAGCTTTCGCATGGTCCCCGGAATAACTGCCCGACAGGAAGCGGGTTGCTCCTCCGACGCTAAACGGGTCGCGCCTTGCGGCGCGCCCTCGCATCTGCGGAGCACCCTCGCATCACCGGCTGCCTTCGCCGGCGTGCATTCAAAACACCGTCTGATGGGAAAAGTTCCTGGTGGCGCGGGGAGTCGGGCGGCTGCATACTGGCAGGCGATGTCTCGGCCGGAGTTCAGCGAGGCCGACGAGCGGCACATGCGGATGGCATTGCGGCTCGCGGAGGAGGCGGCCCAGAAGGGTGACGTCCCGATCGGGGCCGTCGTGGCCCGGGGCACCGAGGTACTCGGCTCGGCCGGCAACCAGCGGGAGCTGAGGAGGGACCCCACGGCCCACGCGGAGGTGCTGGCCCTGCGGGAGGCGGCCGAACGGCTCGGCGGCTGGCGCCTGCTGGAGACGACGATCTACGTGACGCTCGAACCCTGCCCGATGTGCGCGGGAGCGATCACCCTGGCCCGCGTGCCGCGCCTGGTCTACGGGGCCGCGGACCCCAAGGGCGGCGCGGTCGGCAGCGTGATCGACCTCTTCGACGAACCGGTGGTCAACCACCGCCCGACGGTCGAGGCGGGCCTGCTGGCCGATCGGTCGGCCGATCTGCTCGAGGACTTCTTCTCGACGCGCCGCTAGCCGGTCGCCAGCGAGCGGGCTGCCTCGGTGAGCGCGTCGGAGTGCCGCACGGGGTAGCTGGGCTTCTCACCAGCGTTGCGCAGGGCGGGCGGCAATGAGTCCAGGCTTCGCCTGGTCCGCTCGCGCATCTCGCCCAGCGTCTCCGCGTGGGTGATCTCGCCCTTCCTCATCGCCGGAACCAGTAGCGGCTCGCCGTCGAGCTGCTCCTCGGCCCTGCCGACGATGTCCTCGACCATCACCCCGTCCTCGAAGCGCCTGAACACCTGCTTCGCCCCCGGCAGCGTCGCCTTCCCCTCCGAGCGCTTCGCCACCCCGCGCCAGGCCTCGCCGCTGAGCTCGGCGACGATCTTGTAGACGCCGTTCACGACCGGCGAGTCACGGCTCGTCCCCAGCTCGGTGCCCACTCCCCAGAGGTCGATGGGGGCCCCGGCGCGGCAGAGCTCGGCGATCCGGTGCTCCTCCAGATCACCCGAGGCGACGATCACCGCATCGGCCTGCCCGGCCTCGTCGAGCAGGCGCCGAGCCTCGCGGGCCAGGTGTTCCAGGTCGCCGGAGTCGATGCGGATCCCGGTCAGGGGGATCGCGGTGCGGCGCGAGGCCTCAATCGCCCGGCGGACCCCCTCCAGCGTGTCGTAGGTGTCGACCAGGAGCAGGGCGTCCTCGGGGTTGTCGCGCATGAAGGCCTCGAAGGCCTCTTCCTCGCTCTCGAAGCTGAGCACGTAGGAGTGCGCCATGGTGCCGACCGGCCGCAGGCCGTAGCGCATCGCGGCCGCCACGTTCGAGGTCCCTCCCAGGCCGGCGACCGCCGAGGCCCGGGCGACCTTCATCGCCGCATCCACCCCGTGGTCGCGCCTCGGCGAGAAGTCGACGACCGACTCACCCTTGCCGTGGGCCGCCAGCGCCACCCTGGCGGCCTTGGTCGCGATCATCGTCTGGAAGTTGATCTGGTTGAGGAGCAGCGTCTCGAGCAGCTGCGCCTCGATCAGAGGGGCGGTCACTCGAACGAGGGGCTCATCGGCGAACGCGATCGTCCCCTCGGGCATCGCCTCGATGTCGCCGCGGAACCGGAAGTCCCCCAGATAGGCCAGGAACTCCTCGGAGAGGCCGAGCGTCGACAGGTACTCGCGCTCCGGCTCCGCGAAGCGCATCTCGGACACCAGGCGGAGCGTCGGGCCGAGTCCGCAGACCACGAGCCAGTCCCGGTGCGGCGGCAGCGTGCGGACGAACAGCTCGAAGACCGACGGCTCGTTGCGCGCCAGGCGGTGATAGCTCGCAGCCATCGTGATCTCGTAGCGGTCGATGAGTAGCGAGGTCTCGGCCGGCGTCAGCAGCCCGGGATCGTTGGCGTCCGCCATGGGCACGAGCGGAACAGTAAGGCGGCTTCGCCATCAACGGCCGCCACAAAACCGCGGCCGGATCTACGCGGGCGCTACGCGCCCGCGAGCCAGCGAACCGGGTTCTCGACCATCATCGTCCGTTCCTGCTCCTCGGTCATGCCCCATTCGCGGAGCTCGGGGAGCACCCTCTCGGGGACTATCCGGATCGTCCAGTCGTGCGCCGCGCCGGCGGCGAGCAGGGCATCGATCACGTTCACTGGGAACCAGTCAGTGGTCGCCACCGAGTCGGCCGAGAGGAAGATCCGGTCGGCGTAGCCCCGCTCTAGCAGGGCCTTTGCCGTGGCCTGGCGCTTGTCGTAAGGCAGGAAGAGGTCGAGCCCGTAGCGGTCGAGGCCGATCCAGACGCCCTCCTCCAACAGTCCCTCGATGTAGTCGAGGTCGTCGCTGTCGCCGGTGTGGGCGATCTGGATCTTCCCGGGCTCGACCCCCTCCTCCAGGAAGATCTCAACCTGGCGCGGGCCGGTGTTGCTGGCCGGCCGTGAGTGGGCCATGATCGGCGCCCCGGTGCGCACACTCGCGCGGGCGGCCGCCCGGTGCACCTTCTCGATGTTCTCGTTCACACCGGGCTCGTCGGCGGCGCACTTGATGAAGGCGGCCCTGATGTCGGTCCCCTGGATCCCGTTCTCGATGTCGTGCACGAAGAGTTCAGCGATTTGGTCGGGATCGCGGTTCATGAAGAACTGCGGCAGGTAGTCGTAGGTGTAGATCCCCGTGCAAGGGATCACCTGGAGGCCGGTCTCCTCCGCAACGCGGCGCATGAACTCGACGTCGCGGCCCAGGAACATCGCGGTCGGCTCGCCGATCGTCTTGATGCCGAGGTCCACCGCCGCCTGCGCCTCGCGCACGGCGATCTCGAAGACCTCCTCGGGCGCGACCTCGTGGGGTTCCTCCTCCTTGACGGCGCCCACGTGCGGCCACTGGTTGCGGACTGCCTCGTCGGCGTTGCGGAGGTGCTCGTGGATTAGCGTCGTGCCGAGCTCGTCGGCATCTATCGGGCCGGTCACGGTCGGCACCTGCGCCATGGCGGGGAGCCTATTTGAGCGTCACGGCGTGCGTTCCGCGGTGCAGTCTGACTGAACGACCGATGGCGTTGGGATACTCCTGCGCGCTGTCACGTGCGTGGCCGCGGAAATCCCTGAGAGCGCGCCGCGGGGGTGGCGCCGGAAAGAGGAGAGGACCCATGGAGAGAAACAGCCGTGAGTGGCTTGTGCCGCTCCTCGGAATTGCCTTCATCGTGCTGCTGGCCGTGAGCCTGATCGTCCAGGGCGAACCCACGTCCGCCGACAATCCGCCCAGCGAGGTCCAGCAGTGGTATCAGGACAACAAGGACGCGGCTGAGATCGGTGCGTTCCTCGGTGTGGTCGCCGGCGCCGTGCTGATCTTCTTCGGAGCCTATTTGCGCAAGGTCCTCCAGGACGCGGAGGGACCGGGCTCGATGCTGCCGATCCTGGCGCTGATCGGCGTCTCGATCGTCGCCGTCGGCGGCGCAATCGACGGCATGCTCCTGTTCGCGGCCGCAGAGGCGGCTGACGACATTCCGGGGCCCGAGATCCAGACGATCCAGGCGATCTGGGACAACGATTTCCTGCCGTTCTTCCTCGGGGTGCTCGTGTTCCTCTGGTCCGTCGGACTCTCTGTTTTGCGGAGCGGGGTCCTGCCCAAGTGGCTCGGCTGGTTCGCGATCGTGTTCGGCGTCGTGTCCTTGGCCGGACCGCTCGGGTTCATCGGAGCGATCGGCGCCGCGGTCTGGATCATCATCGCCAGCATCATGCTGTCGATACGAGCGCGCTCACGTCCGGCGGCGGCGCAGCCTGCCGCGTAGGACTCGCTCGAGCAACCGGAGGAGGGGGCCGCGCGCAGGGACCCCGCGCGTGGCCCCAGCTGCCCCATGGCCACGCCCGGCTGAGCGGAGAGGGTGGGATTCGAACCCACGAGGCGGTTAAAGCCGCCCACTCGCTTTCCAAGCGAGCTCCTTAAGCCACTCGGACACCTCTCCGGGTCATGCGAGGGTGCTCCGTAGGAGCAACCCGTCTTGTGTCGGGAGAGCCTAGCGGCCGGGGGCGCGGTCGCTAGGAGATGAAATAGAAGGGGTTCGGGAGCTTGAAGCTGCGGTCGGCGTGGCCGCCCGCGAGGTCGCTCTCCTGGTCCCCGACGTTGGCGACGATCCGGTAGCCCTGCCCCTCGAGTGCCGCCCGCTGCCCGCTCTTGAATGGGATCGTCGCCTCGCCGCCGGGCTTGAAGAAGATCCCGGCGAGGTCCGTGTAGCCGGCGTTGCTGAGGTTCTGCCTGGTCTGCGCCTCGATCGCCGAGGGCCTACCGGTGATGGCGAAGACCGAGATGCCGGCGACCCGCGCCTGGCGGTAGAGGTCGAGCGTGGGGGCGATGGCGGGGGAGACCCCGGCCACCGCCGCGGTGGCCAGGGCGACCGTGGGATTGCTGAAGCTGGTCAGGTTGAGCTGGGTGTAGTTGGAGAGCGACGTCTCGTCGATGTCGAGCACGATCGCCAGATTGAGCGGCTTGCACGAGGCCGCCGAGCGGCTCTTCTTCTTCGTCCCCTTGCGGGAGCAGCGGTGCTTCCTCTTCTGGCGCAGCGCCTTGGCCTGCCTGAGCATGAAGGTGCGGGCCTGCCCGTCTACGGCGCTCAGGTCCGACTCGTATTGCCCGCCGTCGTGGTAGCTGCGCAGTGCGCCGGTGAGGTCGGACGCGCCGACGGTGCCCTGCTCCCCGATCTGCGGGAGCGCCACACCGGTCGCGCGGATCGATACGGGTGGGCTCGGCTGAGGCTTGGCAGGCTGGGGCGGCTTCTTCTTGGCGACCGCGACCACCGCGGTCGCCAGGACCGCCCCGAGGGCCACCAGGGCGAGAGCCCTGAGCAGGCCATGGACTCTCCCTGCGCCGTGCATCGGGCGCGATCGTATTCGCTTGCGCCCCGGCGGGCCACCGCGGATCACTCACTAAGATCGCGCCGTGGCCTGGAACGTCTATCTCGCCGGCGAGATCCACTCCGACTGGCGGGAGCACGTCGCGGCGGGCGCGAAGGAGGCCGGGCTCGAAGTCGGCTTCACCTCGCCGGTCACCGACCACGGCGCCTCCGATGACGTCGGCGTGGCGATTCTCGGAGAGGAGTCAGACGGGTTCTGGAAGGACCACAAGGGTGCCGGAGTGAACGCGATCCGCACCCAGACCCTGATCCGGCAGGCCGACGTGGTCGTGGTCCGCTTCGGCGACAAGTACAAGCAGTGGAATGCGGCCTTCGACGCGGGCTACGCCGCGGCCCTCGGGAAGCCGATCATCACCCTGCACGACCCCGACACCACGCACGCACTTAAGGAGATCGACCGCGCGGCGATGGCGACGGCGGAGACGCCGGAGCAGGTCGTGGACGTGCTGCGCTACGTGCTCAAGGGCAAGCTGCCCGCGAGCGCCTAGAGAGGAGAGCGAAATGGGATTGGAGAGCTGCGAGGTCGAAGCGATCGTCGCCGTGAGCGACATGGCCAGGGCGAGGGACTTCTACGAGGGCAAACTGGGCCTCGCCGGTGGACCGGAGGGGGATGACGGCGGGGTCACGTATCGATGCGCGGGTGGGACGTCGATCCACGTCTACCCCTCAGAGCATGCCGGCGAATCGGCCGCCACGCTGGCGGCCTGGTCGACCGATGACGTCGAGGGACTCGTCGACGAGCTCACCTCAAAAGGGGTCCAGTTCGAGCGCTATGACACGGACCAGATCAAGACCGACGAGAAGGGAATCGCGCATTTCGGCGACGATCGGATCGCCTGGTTCAAGGATCCGGACGGGAACACCCTGGGCATCGGCTCCCCGTAGCGCCGCTAGCCTTCGCCGCAAACGGGTTGCTCCTCGGCTTCGGCTGCGGAGCACCCTCGCAGCCCCGGAGGGGTGCCGGAGTGGTTGAACGGGGCGGTCTCGAAAACCGTTAGGGGCCTTTTGGGTCCCTCGTGGGTTCGAATCCCACCCCCTCCGCTCTGTGGTTCGGATTGCGCTTGCCGGAGCGGAATCCGACCCATCCAACAAAGGAGCGTCCGACGGCTGGAGTTGGTCAACGGGCCAGGTTCCCGCATTCCCATGCGGAATGACCCACGTGCATCACGTCCGGTGCTTTGGCCAGCTAAGGCGCGGCCGGACCAGGTTCGGGGGAAGCAGGGTTCGGACCGTCCAGCAGGCCCAGCCTGTTGGCGAGCCAACCCGCCGGCAGTGCCTGCAGGATCAGCGTCAGGATGATCGCCAGCGCGACGACGCTCGCGTAGGTGTCGATGTTCGGCACATCAAGCCCGGCCAGGACTCCGACCAGAGCAGCCGGCACGACGCCGGTCTCGCGCGTCCAGCAGAGAAACGCGATCTCACGCGAAGTCCAGGCTCCGCGCCGGTCCGGCCGGGTACAGGCGAGCACCGCAAGTGGCCGCGCCACCAGGATCAGCACGCCGATCACAGCAAGCGCGGGGAGCAGATTGTCCCCCAGCACATCGAAGGGGATGTTCGCACCCAGCACAATGAAGACGAAGAACGTGACCAGGTCGGCCGTATTGGCGGCGAATCGCCGCATCTCCCGCTCATGCTCCTGCTGCATCTCCAGTCCCATGTGTTCCATGTTCGCCGCGATCAGGCCGGCGAGGAAGGCACCCAGGTAGCCGCTGCCACCGGCGGAGTCGAGCGAGAAGTAGCTGATCGTGACGACCATCAGGGCGGCCGCTCCCGAAGACTCCCGCCAGATTCCCGCGCGACGGCTCGAGACCGTCGCGGAGAGGAGCACGCCAGCGACGATGCCGATGACGGTGCTGATCGCGAGATTGACCAGGAAGTCGGCAACGGGGGTCCCCACGGAGCTGTCGCCACTGACCAGGACGCCCGCCAGCGCCAGTGCGAGCACCGCCCCGGTGGGATCGTTGAAGGCGGATTCCGCCACCACCGTCTCGGCCACCTTCGGCCTGAGGCGGGAGCGGACGAACAGCGGTATCAGGATGGCTGGATCGGTGGGCGAGAGCACCGCTCCCATGAGCAGCGCCGCGGTCCAGGACAGTCCGAAGGCGAGATGGGCAGCAGCGCCGGTGACTGCCGCCGTCAGGATCACCCCCGGGAGGATGAGCAGCCCGAGCCCGACCCATACCTGGCGGAGGACGTTGAACGACAGGTTGAGCCCTCCGTAGAAGAGGATCATCGAGACGCCGAGGGTGAAGATGAGCTGCGCGCCGAGCGAGTCGAGCGGCACGTCGATGACATCGAGCATCGAGGGGCCGAGCAGGGCGCCGAAGAGGACGAGCAGCAGGATCTCGGGAATCCGAGCCAGGCTGGCAAGGAAGCGTGCCGCCAGTGCCGCGCTCAGCATCAGGCTGAGCGTCAGAAGCACATCGCGGGTCACGACTCCTCGCCGCCCCCCGGTTCTCGAGCCGCGGTCTGGCCCCTCCGGCGCTCCCCCTCGAGCGCCATCCGTGCGACGTCGTTCGCCGTGAACAGCAGCAGGACGATCACGAGGGCGGCGCCGAGCGCCACGGCGATCATGCGGCGGCGGGCCTCGTCACGTGCGTCGTTGAACGCGCGGTTTGCGTCCTCGGCGAGCTGCGCCTCGTATGAGGCCATGCGTTCTGCGGCGGCTGCCATCGCCTCGAAGCGCACCAGCTCGGGCCCCAGGAGGATGGCCTTCGTCCGCTGGAGGTCGCCCGCCATCAGGGCGCGCCAAGCCACCACGTCGAGGGCCATGAATCGGTCGAACTCGGACTGAAGGCCGCTGAGCAGGGAGCGTTCGCGCGGCTGCGTGAAGGTCTGTGCCGCCTGCTCGAGATTTCGCCGTAGCTCGGCCGCCGAGCGGACGAATCGCGGCCGGGAGCGCCCGTCGTCGTAGCCGTAGGCCGTCTGCCAGCCGTTCATGTCGGTCACACCGAACTTGAGCTCGCGCGCCAGCGCCTCGTCCCTGGCGCGCGCATCCACATCGTCGAAGCTGTTTCCCATCTCCCCCATCCCGTGAAGGGCGACAGCCGTAGTGGCCAGTGGGCCGAGGATCGTGAGCAGGATGGCCGTGTAGAGCTTTGCCCGGATCGTCATCGGCTCTGGCCGCCGATTCGAGACCGGGTCCACCCGCGGAAGCCGGTCATAGACTGCCCCGGACGATGTTCCTGTTCCTGCTCACCGGCGCCGCCCCTCCGTTCCTGCTCATCTGCCTACTGATCATGTGCTATCTGGCGGGGTACGAGCTCTGGAAGGAGGACCTGCAGTTCCTTTGGAAAGCGTGGTGGGTTCTGTTCGTCTTCCTGCTGAACATCCTGGGCTTTGCGATCTTCTGGATCTGGCTTCTGATCCGGCGGACCCGCGCACGGGCCGCGTAGGCTCATCCCTGCTGCTCCTGCTCCTGCTCCGCCCGG
>DATDJZ010000071.1:0-3077 GCA_036520315.1 Solirubrobacterales bacterium
GCCGAACGAGGTGGACGC
The DNA here is from genome assembly GCA_036520315.1 of Solirubrobacterales bacterium. Lineage (GTDB taxonomy): Bacteria > Actinomycetota > Thermoleophilia > Solirubrobacterales > 70-9 > DASUPK01. Next base: position 19 of record DATDJZ010000071.1, read on the forward strand.
GGAGCGGATCGTCGCCGACGTCGCCATAGTCGGGAGCGGGGCAGCAGGTGCGGTCCTCGCATACAGGCTGGCCGAGCAGGGCCGGGAGGTGGTCCTGCTGGAGGGAGGCAAGCACGTCGACCCCAGGAACTTCACCGAGGACGAGCGCGTGCAGTTCTCGAACCTGTTCTCGGACGGCGGCATGCAGATGTCCACCGACTCCCGATTCACGGTCCTCCAGGGGAAGTGCGTCGGCGGCAGCACTGTCGTCAACAACGGCGTCTGTTACGACATCCCCCCGCGGACCCTCGAGCGCTGGAACGATGCCGACGGCCTGGACGCCGGCATCGACTCGAAGCGCCTCGCCAAGTCGTTCAAGCAGCTCCGCGAGTGGCTGCCGGTCTTCAGCCAGAAGAACAACAAGCGCCTTCAGGCCGGCGGCACCAAGATGGCCGAGGGGATCGCGGAACTCGGCCTGGACGGGGTTGGCCCCCATGACGGCATCGTCGACGCCAACATCAAGGACTGCATGGGGTCGGGGTACTGCAACATCGGCTGCGCCTACGGCAAGAAACTCTCGGCCTTGGACAACCTCCTGCCTCGTGCGCAGCGGAAGTTCGGCGACGGCCTCCGGATCTTCAGCGAGTGCCTCGCAGAGCACATCGAGACCAAGGGCCGCAGAGCGACCGAGGTGGTCTGCCGCCTGGGCGACGGTAGGCGGCTGCGCGTCGCCGCCAACACCGTGGTCGTGTCGGGCGGCGCACTGGCGTCGAGCCTGCTGCTGCAGCGCAGCGGCCTCGGTGGCAAGCTCGCCGGGACGTGTCTCTCCTTCAACGTCGGCGCGCCACTCACCGCCGACTTCAAGGAGGAGCTCCACTCATACGACGGGCTTCAGATCACGCACGGATACCGGCCACCTGGCGAGGACCAGCTCATCCTGGAGTCCTGGTTCAACCCGGTCGGAACGCAGGCGCTGATGATGCCCGGCTGGTTCTCGGACCACTTCAACAACATGCGCCGCTACACGCACCTGAGCTGCATCGGCGTGGTGGTCGGCTCGCAGCGGAACGGCAGGGTCGTGGCGACGCGCGGGCCGGGCATGAAGCTCACCTACGAGCCCACCGAAGCCGACCTCGGGCTGATGATCAAGGGCACCAAGCTCGCCGCCCGAATCCACTTCGCCGGCAAGGCGCAGCGGGTGATGCCGATGACCTTTGGCTATCGGTCCTACACCTCGATCGAGCAGGTCGACGAGCTGGACGAGATCGTTCGCGACAACACCGACATCGGCCTTCACACCTCCCACCCGCAGGGCGGCAACGCGATCAGCCGCGACCCTGAGAAGGGCGTCGTCGACGAGGGCTTCCGCGTTCACGGCACCGAGAACGTCTACGTCTGCGACGCGAGTGTCTTTCCCTCATCGGTGACGGTCAATCCCCAGCTCACCGTGATGGCCCTGGCCGACTACGCGGCCGGCCGCATCGAGTAACTCTCGATTCGAAGGAGCCGCAAATGCACTAGTTTCCGGGTTTGTCGGATGGCCTCCGATCGTGTCAACCTGGTCAGGGAAGGCTTCGAGGCCTGGAACTCCGAGGATCCGCATTGGGTCCTCGAGCACATGTCTCCCGACGTCGAGTGGATCGCCCCCGAGCGCGATCCCTTCCCCGGCACCTACAAGGGACACGAGGGCGTGCAGGAATTCTGGTCGCGCTGGCGCAACGCCGTCGGCCAGCTGCGATTCGCCCCCGAGGAGGTGATCGACGCCGGCGACCATGTGGTCGTGATCGCCCATCGCTGGGCCCGTAACGACATCACGGGCCTCCAGGTCTCGGACAAGATCGCCCAGGTCTTCAGCTTCGATGACGACGACAAGTGCATCCGGGTCCAGGAGTTCTACGACCGGGGCACCGCGCTCAAAGCGGCTGGGCTGGATTGACTGCTTCGCCATAACGGGCCGCCCCAGCACAACCGCTCCGCTCATAAGCCGGGCCGCCTTAGCAGCTAAAATCCGACCTCGCGAGTAGGATTAACGTGACTGAAGGCACGAAACTACAGATCGATGTCTGCGCGGCGAGCGAATTGCCGAGCGGCGAGATGAAGCTGATCGACGGTCCCGAAGGGGAGAAGATCGGCGTCTTCAACTGCGCCGGCACGCTCTACGCGATCGAGGATCGCTGCTCGCACGACGACGGCCCCCTCGCGGAGGGCCCATTCGATGCAGACGCCTGTACCGTGGAGTGCCCACGCCACGGGTCCCTGTTCGACCTCACGTCCGGTCGACCGAAGACCCTTCCCGCCTACCAACCGGTCACCACCTACCCGGTCATGATCGAGGACGACACAGTCAAGCTGGAGGTTGCCTAGATGGCCACGCCCGAGACCGCCGCACCAGAGCGCCCCGCCGAGGAGCGCGAGCTCGCCGGCATCAACGCCGACTACAAGGAGAAGTTCGGCTTCCACGACCCGGAGTCGGGCTACGCCTACAAGGCGCCGAAGGGCCTCTCCCGCGAGGTCGTCGAGAACATCTCCGAATACAAGGACGAGCCGCAGTGGATGCGTGACTTCCGGCTCAAGGCCCTCGAGCACTTCGAGAGCCGGCCCACCCCGCAATGGGGCGGCAACCTCAACCAGATCGACTGGGACAACATCCACTACTTCGTCCGCGCCTCCGAGAAGAACAGCCGCGACTGGTCCGAGGTCCCAGAGGACATCAAAAACACCTTCGACCGCCTCGGCATCCCGGAGGCGGAGCGGAAGTTCCTCTCCGGCGTCGGCGCCCAGTACGAGTCCGAGGTCGTCTACCACCAGGTGAACGAGAAGCTCGAGGAGCAGGGCGTGATCTTCACGGACATGGACACCGCCCTGCGCGAGCACGAGGACCTGGTCCGCGAGTACTGGGCCACAGTCATCCCGCCCAACGACAACAAGCTCGCCGCGCTCAACTCCGCGGTCTGGTCGGGCGGCTCCTTCGTCTACGTCCCCGCCGGCGTCTCGGTCGCGATGCCGCTCCAGGCCTACTTCCGGATCAACACCGAGAACATGGGCCAGTTCGAGCGCACGCTGATCATCGCCGAGGAGGG
>DATDJZ010000072.1:0-43484 GCA_036520315.1 Solirubrobacterales bacterium
CTGGGAGCCGAGGTGATCACGCCACGCGAGGACGAGCGGCGAAGTGGCATCGTCACCGCACGTTTCCCCGAGCGCGACGGCGAGCAGGTGGCTGCGTGGATGAATCAATCGGGAGTGATTGTCTCCCCGCGCTTCGGATCGACGAGGTTCTCGATTCACTTCTTTAACAGTTCGGACGATGTCGCGTTCGCTCTCGACACGCTCGAACGCGTGCTGGCCACGGGCGGGCCGGTGGCGAGGCACTGCCACACCAGGTGAAGGCGAGCGCCGATTCGGCTCGCCGTCTACCACGGTCGTGAAGAGCAGCCGCTGCGAATCTTCCGATCAGGCAGCCGGGCGCGATGGAAGCGCCCACTGCCACGGCGGGGGCTCGACCGGCGGAAAGGCGTAGTGATCTCGGCCAGGCAGGATCTCCAGCGGGACGAGCACAGGGTCGTCCTCGAGGCTGAGGCGAAGCCGGGAGGCGGCAGCGATCTCGGCCGCTCCGGCCGTGCGCTCGACGCGCTCCCAGCGCCGGCCCGGGCGGTAGAGCCAGTAGGTGATTCGGATCCGGCCTCCCGCGTTTCGAGCGTCGAGCACCGAGGTGAACTCGGTGACCCGGCGGCCCGAGGCGGTCAGCCCCGGCTCATCGCCGGGGGCGGCGCAGCTTGCCCGCCGGCAGGAGCGGAAGTCGACGGGCAGTTCACCCCCGACCGCCGAGGGCGCGGGAGCCAGGTAGCGGACCAGCTTGCCGAGCGGGAAGCCGTAGGCCAGGGCCAGAGGGTTCCGCCCGCAGGGCACCGGGTAGCGCGGTGGGCAGGCGATTCGCCTGGCGAGCATCTCGCCGAGCTCTCGATCGCCACGGCGCGGGGGCGAGGCGACGAGCGCCGCGATCGCGATCACGATCGACAGGCCGATCATCCCGGCCAGGGCCAGGTACTCGACCGAGGCGGCGCCCCGCCGCGCAACTGTGGCCGCGTCCGGCACCGGCGCAGGCTCTCCCGGGAGCTGTGTCGCCGGGCGCGTAGGCGTGGCGAATTCCCGGCGAATGGATGCCCTCTCTATGATCGACGCATGGAAGGTTTTGGTGGACTCTTTGGCGATCCGGAGGAGATGCGGCGCCGGATGGAGGAGCTTCAGGAGCAGATGGCCGGAGCCCAGAAGGTGGCCTGGGCCGATAACGCGATCAAGCTTGCGGTCGAGATGACGGTCGCCGCGATCAGCTCGCTCGAGCTCACCGGTTCGAGCGACGAGCAGGCGGTCCAAGTCAGAGATGCGATCCGGATCGTCTTCCCCGAGGCAGTGACCCTGGTGAGGGAGGCCCGGGAGGGCCTTCAGGACTAGCCGGCCCGGTTCCGTGGGCCTGCCGCAAGCCTCGGTCAGCAGCGCTGCGCTGGTCACGGGCGCCTCGTCCGGGATCGGTGCCGCGGTCGCGAAGGAGCTCGCCTCGCGCGGCTATCCCCTCATCCTGGTGGCGCGGCGCGAGGAGCGGCTGCGCACCCTGGCGACCGAGCTCTCCTCCGAGCACGGCACCGACGCGGAGGTCATCGCCGCCGACCTCGGCGAGGAGTCGGAGCGCGCTCGCCTGGAGCAGGAGGTGCGGGGACGCGGCCGCAGCGTCGAGGTGCTGGTCAACAACGCCGGCTTCGGGCACCAGGCCGATTTCGCGAGAAGCCCGCGAGAGCGGATGGTCGAGATGGTCCGGGTCAACGTCGAGGCGGTCGTCGACCTGACGAGCCGTTTCCTCGTTCCGATGGTGGAGCGAGGCCGGGGGAGTGTGATCAACATCGCCTCAACTTCGGCCTTCCAGCCGCTACCCGGCTCGGCCGTTTACGCGGCGAGCAAGTCCTTCGTCCTCTCCTTCAGCGAGGCGATTCGGACCGAGCTGCGGGGCACCGGTGTGACCGTGACCGCCGTCTGCCCGGGACCCGTACGCACCGAGTTCATGGCGACCGCCGAGGTCCCGGGGGTCGAGGATCGCACTCCGGGGATCGTCTGGATGTCGGCGGGCGACATCGCCCGCCACGCGGTCGATGGCGCCGCCCACGACAAGCGTGTCGTCGTCCCGGGGATGCTGAACCGGGTGGGCGCCTTGGCCGGCCAGCACAGCCCGAGGGCGGTCGCGCTGCCCTTGATCGGCCGGATCTGGCGCAACCTCTAATTCCGCCATGCCGACCCTCGAGGCCCGCGGCGTCGAGATCGCCTGGAGCGAGCGAGGTGAGGGACCGGTGGTCGTGCTCGTCCACGAGACCGCCGCCACCGGGGGGATCTGGGACCCGGTCGGTGAGGCGCTCGCGGCGCGGGCGCGAGTGATCACCTATGACCGCCGCGGCTGGGGAGCCTCCAACGCTCCCGAGGACTACCGCCGGACCACGATCGAGGAGCAGAGCGAGGACGCGGTCGCCCTGCTCGAGACGGCGGACGCGGCTCCGGCGGTCATAGTCGGCGCCGGCGTGGGGGCGATGGTGGCGCTGGATCTGCTCCTCCGTCGCCCCGAGCTCCTCACGGCGACCGTGCTGGTGGAGCCGCCGGTCCTCCAGCTCCTGCCGATGGCAACCGAGATGCTCTCCCGCGACCGGCGCCGGATCGAGATGGCGGCGGGGGCCGGCGAGAACGTGATCGAGCTCTATCTCTCGGGGGCCCTCCCTGCGCTAGGCGCGGGGGTGAGCCGGCTGCCCGAGCAGATGATCGCCGCGGCTCGGGAGCGGCCCGCGAGCTTGATCGCAGAGATGGGTATCGCCACGGGGTGGCGGGTGCCACTGCAGCGCCTGGCGGCAGCCGAGCGCCCGTCAGCGATCGTCACCTCCCTGTCGACGCCGCCGCTGCTGCGGGACGCGTCCGCCGCGCTCGTCGATCGACTGGCCGGAACGTCGCTCAGGGAAGTTGACTCCGGTGAGGCGGCACCGCACGTAGGAGCCGCCGCGGAGGTCGCCGCGCTGGCGCTCGGGCTCAGTCGGTAGAGGGAAGCTGCTCGGCCTCTACCTCGATCACGCCGCCCCGCCGTGCCAGCACGGCGCCGCTCTCGAGCAGGACCGCGATGAGGGCGGTGGGAATCGCAGCCAGCAGGGTGACCACGACGTCGATCCCGAATGCGGCTCGGCCGCGCCCTGTGCCGGGCCGAAGCCGGCCGGACGCCGCCTCGGAGGCGAAGTCGCGGTGGAAGGTGAGCAGGTTGAGCAGCGTCTGCCACATCGCGGCCATCCCCGGGCGGGCGAGGTGGCGTACGCGCCGGACCTCGAGGCCGCGGCGCGCGAGCAGGAGCCTGGCAGCGCGGGGCGTCGGTTCGAGGTCGTGACTGCCCGGCCGGAGCGCGGCCCAGTTCTCGGCCCCGAGCCACGCCTGCAGGCTCGCCGCGTTCGCCGCGCGGAAGGCGATGCGGGAGTCGCGCCGCTTGGCGCCGGCCAGCAGCCTCTTCCCCGCGTCCTCCGCCGTCGGGACCTGACCGCGGACGACGACCAGGCCGCAGTTCTCGCAGCGGTCGATCACCTGGTCCTCGCGCGCTCCGTAGCCGATGGTCTCGACCCAGACGAAGAGCGGCTCGCCGTCGGCGGGACAGCGCGGCGAGTCCGGTCCGGCAGCCTGCTCGAGGCTGACGGCCCGTTCCCGCCGGGTGTTCAGTCCGATCGGCATCGACTCACGCCTCGACCGGAAGTAGCTCGACCCCCTCGACGCTCCAGCGCACGTCGAAGCGATCGAGGCCGGCGAGGAAGTCCTTCGGATCGAACGCCTGGGAGGGGGCGAGGGCACCGCGGCCGTCAAAGCCGCTTCCGGCGGCGATCATCGCCCCCTGGCAGAGCGCTGCGGCGGTGAGGCCGTAGACGTCCTTGCCGCTGATCAGCCCCCTGCGCTCGACCTCGCCGCGGCCGGCCTCGCAGACGATCGTCCAGCGCATCCGCTCGCGCTGTGCGGCGCTGGGGCCCTCGGGGAGGCGGGAAATCGCAGCCTCGGCGAGCCGCTTCAGCGGTGTCCTCATCGCCAGCCCGGCGGGCCGCACCATCGCCGCGAAGATCGGCGCGATGCGCTCGCTCGAGAACCCCTCGGCGTTGATCGTGGTTCGGACGTTCCGCGTCCGGATATGGCGTGGCACGGTGATCTGTTCACCCGCGGGGTACCAGATCATGTGCTTCCTGCCGACCGGGGCCGGGAAGTCATAGGTCCCGCGGCCCGCGCCGCCCGTCACGTCGCCCCAACCGTCGTTGCGCCACTCGACACCCATTCCTCGCATGATCTCCAGCGTCGACCGCGCCGTCCCGCGGCTCGGGGTGAACCCCTGCCAGAGATAGCTCAGCGAGACCTCGTCCAGCTCGTCCATGCCGGCGGCGGTGAGCGAGGCGATCATGTCGCCGGGGGCATAGTCGAACCCCATCGCGGGGATCACCGCGACCCCCGCCTCCGACGCGCGCGGCCCGTAGCGCTCGAAGGCCATCCTGATGTAGGGCTGCTCGCCGGTCGTGTCCAGGTAGTGCGTGGCCGTTTCGACGGCCGCGGCCAGGACCGGGTCGCCGTAACGGACGAAGGGTCCGGCGCAGTCGACCACCACCGAGCAGTCGGCCAGCAGCGTGCGGAGCGAGGCGGGATCGTCGAGGGTCGCAGCCTTGACCGCGACCTCGCCATCGATCTCCGAGGCAAGTGCGTCGAGCTTGACGCGATCGCGCCCGGAGAGCACGAGGTCCGCGCCCGCCCGCGCCAGCTCGGCGCTCACCAGCCGCCCGGTGTACCCGGTGGCTCCGTAGACCGCGATCGGCCCCTGCTGCCGGGAGATAAGCGACATCGCGGCCAAGATACAGTCCCCCACTTGGAAGCGGCCAGCCCCGGGACAAGCCTCCCGAGCAAGCAGGAGCTGCTCGACTTCCAGGCCCGCTGGATGCGGCCGGCCGGTATCTCGGCGATCGTCGGCGCGCTGATCTTCGCGGCCTCGTTGCCCATCCAGCCCTCAGGCGGCGGCGACAACGACGCCGAGCGGCTCACCAACTTCAACGACAACTCGACCGAGCTGATCGTCGGGCAGGGGATCCTGATCGGGCTCGCCGTGCTGCTCTTCATCCCGCTGCTCTACGTCCTGATCCGCTCGGCACAGGGCCGGAGCGAGCGCGTCAAGCGGTGGGCGGTCGCGCTCGCCTTCGTCGGCCCCGTCTTCTTCTCGATCTCCGGAGTGATCGTGGCCATCGGGCTGAGCGATGTCGCCGGCAAGTTCGTCGACCAGGCCCCGGCGAAGGAGCAGCAGGCGCGCGAGCAGGCGGTCGCCGCCCAGGCCGCTCCCGCCAAGGGCGGATCCGAGAAGCCCGCCGCGACCACCACCCAGTCGACCACCACCCCCTCGACGACCACGACACCGAGGACCCCGGAGCAGGCGGCCAGCAAGGCGGGCGATGACCTCGCCAGCGACCTGATCGATGACTCCGGATCGCTCCAGGCCGGGTCGCTGGTGCGCTTCTTCGGCCTGATCACCCTCGTCTTCGCGATGATCTACATCCCGCTCTGGTGCATGCGAACCGGCCTGCTGACCCGCTTCTGGGCCATGCTCGGCATTGCCCTCGGCGTCGCGCTGCTGCTGATCCCGGTCGGGATCTTCGGCCTGGTGCTCTGGTTCGCGGTCATCGGGCTGATGCTCGCCGGCGTGTGGACCAGACCCCTGCCTCCTGCCTGGGCCGCCGGCGAGGCGATCCCGTGGGTAAGCCCCAGCGAGGACATCGGGCCGCCGCCGGACCGCGGCGCTCCCGGCACAGTCGAGGGCAGCGGCCGGGAGATCGCCGAGCAGCCGCTGCCTGAAGATGACGCTGCCGGCGAGGCACAGCCCGACGAGACGCAGGGCCAGCGACGCAAGAAGCGCAAGCGCCGGAAGTAGATTCGGCGGCGGTGTATGTGGCCGCCGCATTTGGCGAAGCCGTCTACCGCCGCGGTGGCGGTGCCGCCATCAGCTCGACCCGATGACCCCCCGGCGCGATGGCGAAGGCCCGATCCGCGCCCCAGAGCTGCCGCGTGTCCTGAACCTCGAAGCCCGCATCCCGGAGACGCTGTTTCGCCTCGGCATGATCGGAGGCCACCACCGCAGCGTGACCGAGGACCGGGGCGGTGTGACCCTCGGTGAGGATCAGGTGGATCTGGGTCCCGTCCCGCTCCACCCACCGGATCGAGTCGCCGAGCACCTCAGGCGCAGGCACCTCCTCGAAGCCCACCAGGCGCCAGAACTCGATCATCCGGTCGGCCTCATCCGGCGGCACCTCGAGGGAGACGTGCTGGAGCACGCCGCCAGCATCTCAGACCGGGCGCTCTAAAAAATCGAGAACCAGCGCAGGCGGGGCCGCTCCCGGTCGGCCTGCCGGGCGATCAGGCCCAGGGCCAGAAGTCCGAAGCCGACCAGCGCGAGGCCGCCGACGGCCATGCCGGTCATCGGCAGCGTGTTCGAGTCGCCTGCCGCACCGGGAGAGGCGACCGCGGAGGCCTCCGAGCTGGCGGAGCCGCTCGAGCTCGACGAGCCGCCGCCGCCTCCGCCGCCGCCACCACCCGAGCTCAACACCCGGACCGTGCCCTTCATATTCGGGTGGATCGTGCAGATGTAGCTGAACGTCCCGGCCTGAGCGAAGGTGTGGGAGGCGCTCTGGCCGTTGTTCAGGTCGGGCGTCTTGAAGCTGCCGTCATCGGCGGTGGCGTTGTGCGGCGCCTGGCCGGTGTTATTCCACGTGACCGTGTCGCCGACGGCGATGGTCACCGACGTCGGCGAGAAGAAGAGATCGCCCATCGTCACGCTTGCTGACGCCGACTTCTGCGCCTTCGGCGTCGGGGCACTCGACCCGCCGCCGGAGGCGGCGTCCGCGGGCTCAGCCGGCACGGGAGCCGGCGCCGGGGTCGACATATCCTGGCCGGTGTTGGCAGGCTTGCCCTTGCCGCCGTTCTGAGTGCCTGGGTCGTTCCCGGAGTCCGCGCCGGGGTCGGGCGGAGGGACGGCGGGGTCGGGCACCGTCGCCGTGGTCGTAGTGGTGGCGTCCGTGGTCGTACCGGCGTCCTGCGCGACGGAGATCGCCGGAATGGCGCAACTCAGGGCCAGAACGAGCATCCCGCTCGCCAGGGCTCTCGCTCCCTTCATCAGCCGCATCCTACGGACCATTGACTCCTAGTCAACTACGGAATACCGGGGCTCTTGGATTGCGTGGCCTCAGCCGAGGGCGCTGACGCCCGGCGGGGCGTCGGAGGGCGCCGGCTCGCGCTCGGCGGCCCGCTTACGGTGGGTCCGGATCTCGCTCATGATCCGCTCGAGCCGCGGCTCGGTCGAGGCGTCGACGTGCGTCATCGCCGCGGCGATCGCCGGGTGGACGGAGGCGATCCGCTCGTGCATCGCCTGCGCCACCGCCCGGTAGGTGGGATGGCCCTCCCGTCCGGAGCGGAGCTCGATCAGGTGCATCGCCTCGCGCGCGTTCAGGTCGAGCAGATAGCGGATCCGGTAGCCGAGGCAGAGCGCGTAGGGCGCCGCGTCGACCAGCCCGCCGTCCGCCAGCCGCTCGTGCTCCGCACGCGAAATCTCCAGGGCGCGCTCGTACTCCGAACCGGCCCCGGCCTCGCGGACCTCGTCGGGGACGCCGGCGCCGAGGTCGGGGCTGAGGCGCTGCCACTGGCAGGTCAGCATCCGATGCCGCTGCAGGTCGCGGAAGCCGCCGTAGTCGGAGACGATCTCGAAGCGGTAGCGGACCGCCTCCCAGCCGCGCCCCGGGCGGTGGCGCCGGTTTGGCCGCTCGCCGGCGAGGTCGGCGATGATCTCCGCCTGCTCGTCGGGCGGCAGGGCTCGCACGCGGTCGAGGATGGCGCGCTCGGAGCTGCCGGCCGACTCGAACAGGGAGGCGGCGATCAGCTCGTCCTCGGAGCCGTCGACGTCGATCAGCTCGATCGACGGCGCCATCTCGTCTCTCTCGGGGCGGTCGAGCCCCATGCGGGCCACCCAGCGCTCCGCCGCCGCTCGGCGCCGCTCCAGATAGGTGATCCACTCACCGCCCCGGTCCGGCCGCTCGACCCGGGCGACGAAGCTCGGCATCACCTTCTTGAGCTCCTCGAGGATCATCGTCGCGAACTGGCGAGCCTCCGGCAGGGGTGAGGCCAGCATCCGAAGGAGGAGCTGTTCGTAGGCCTGGCCCGAGGCGAAGATGCCGACATGGCTCAGGGTCGAGGCGGGCAGCAGCCCACGCAGCAGGTCGAGCGCCTTGGCCTTGATCGAGCGCTGCCAGGCGGCCTCGGGCTCGTCCCCGCGCGGCCAGCGCTCGGCAGCCCACTCACGGACCTGGACCAGGGAGCGCGAGTAGATCGCGAAGAGCTCCTCCATCGCCCGCTCGTACTCGGGCCCGAGCGCGTCGTCCCGGTAGAAGCGGTGGCCGCCCCCGGCCGAGGCCGGCAGCGGCTGGTCGTAGGGGATGTAGCGGGTGGACTGCTCGAGGTAGGCGGCGAGGCGGCCGCGCTGCAGCACCTTGGTGAGGATGTTCGAGACCCACTCGCAGGCGACGTGCGCACCGCCCACCTGCGCGATCGAGTCGTCGCCGTAGCCCATGAAGACGCGCTCGTAGAGGCCCGCCGCCCGCTCGCCCTCCTCGCCCTCGAAGGGGCGCCCGCCCTCGGGCACGTCGGCGGCGAACTCGTCCAGGTAGAGGCGGCGGAGGGTTCCCGCGTAGCGGGAGTAGCGGGCGAAGAGCGCTCCCTTGATCGTCTCCGGGAGGTTGACCAGCGCGAAGACCGGAAGGTCGAGGTTGGTGAAGTGGGGGGAGAGGAGCTGCCGTTCTGACTGTGTGAATTCCTCGACGGGGTAGCGCACGGGCTGGCCAGCCTAGCTCTATCCCCAGATCGATTGGGCGATCAGGACGGCCACCACGGCGATCGCGGTGGTCCACGCCACGGCCTGGGCAGCCAGCTTGGCGTCGAGGCCGTAGACATGGGCGACGAGCAGCGTGTTGATGCCGCACGGCATCGCCGCGAGCAGCAGGTAGGGCCCCGGAAGCTCGATGAAAGGGAGCGACAGGAGCAGCAACAGCCCCGGCGCGATCAGGAGTCGCAGGAGGATCGCGGCCCCGATCGGTGGATTGAATGGCGAGCCGAGCTGCACGCGCCTCCCCTCCACTTCCTCAGCAAGCACGGCACCCACCGCGAAGAAGCCGATCGGCAGGAGCGCGATCACGAAGCCACGTGAGATGTCCACCAATACGTCGGGCGCCAGGGAGTTGGGGACGAGCAGCCCGGCGACCGCAGCGTAGAGCGGTGGATTCCGTGTGAAGAAGGCGACCACCCGGTCGCCGAATCCTTCCCCCACCTTGGTGCCGAACGCCGCACCGGTACCGAAACCGAGCAGGAGCAGCGCGGGCGAGGAGACGGCGACGTCGTAGACGACGGCCTCGCCGAGCGCGTGGAAGCCGAGCAGCGACGCGCACAGCGGATAGCCGAGATACCCGGAGTTCGCGATGAGCGTCGCGGTGATCAAAGAGCCTTGCGCGGGCCGGTCGAGTCGAAGCAGGCGGCTTCCAACCAGCCACGCGATCCCGGACGCCCCGAGGATCGCGATCCACCCGATCACCAGTCCCCCGCCCTCGTCGGTGTCGATGTGCGTGCGCGCGAGGTTGAAGAAGACGACGAACGGGATCAGCGTGTAGAGCGAGATGACCAGTGCCCGCCGCGCCCAGCCGACCGCCGCCGATGGCCAGCGGCGCTCGGCGGCGACGCCGGCGCTGCCGGAGACCGCGATCGCGAGGATGGTGAGTGCCACGCCCACGGGCGCGGATACTCCCGTAGCCGGGGCTCAGCGGCGGACCGTGGGCGACTTCGGTCGTCCGCTGATCCCCACATGACCACCCTTCCCGATGGCGAGGGGGCCTTTGGCCTTTAGAGCGTCGTCCCGAGAGAGCCCGCCGCGTGCGAAGCCCAATCGAGCAGCGGCGAGGGGGCGATGCCAAAGACGATCGTCGCCGCGCCGCAGAGCAGCGCCGAGCCCACGATCAGCCCGCAACGGCTGGCGCCCCTGGGTATGCGGTCCGCTTCCGGAGAACCTCCGGCGATCACGGGCATTTCTCCAGCCCCAGGAGGCGAAGCGGAGGCCGCGGTGACGCCGGGTTCGGGCCGCAACCAGACGGCGGCCACCACCCTCATGTAGTAGGCGAGTGAGACCATCGTGCCGATCACGATCGCGACGCCAAGCCAGGTGTAGTCACCGTCGACCGTCGCCTCGATCAGGAACACCTTGCCCATGAATCCCGAGGTGCCCGGCAGGCCGGCCAGAGCGAGCATTCCGATCGTCAGCGGCCAGGCGAGCGGCGGGCGGGAGCGGCCGATCCCGGCGAGCGCGTCGATGTCGTCGCCGTACTCCGTCTCCCGCTCGCGGGCCACGATCACGGCAAAGACGGCCAGGTTCATCAGCGTGTAGGCGGCGAGGTAGAAGACGAGGGCCTCGAGGCCCGTCTCGGTCGCCACCACGACGCCGGCGAGCATGTAGCCGGCCTGGGCGATCCCCGAGTAGCCCAGCAACCGCTTCATCGAGCCCTGTCCGAGAGCGCCGATGTTGCCGACCGCGATCGAGATCACGGCCAGGGCCGCGAGCGCCGGCTTCCAGTCATGGGCGATCGGGCCGAGCGCGACCTCGAAGAGCCGTGCCAGAGCGATGAAGGCCGCGGCCTTGGTCGCGACCGCCATGAATGCCGTGATCGGGGTCGGAGCCCCCTGGTAGACGTCAGGCGTCCACTGGTGGAAGGGGGCCACCGAGGTCTTGAATGCGAGGCCGGTGGCGACCATCGCGACGCCGATCAGGACGATGGTGTCGTTGCCGTTGTCTCCCGCGAGCCCCTTGGCGATGCCGGCGAAATCTGTTGAGCCCGAGCCGCCATAGAGCAGCGCAAAGCCGTAGAGCACCGTCGCCGAGCCGATCGAGCCGATGACCAGGTACTTGAGGCCCGACTCGAGCGAGCGCTCGGTGCGCCGGGCCGAGGCGCAGAGCACGTAGAGGGGGATCGAGAGCAGCTCGAGCGCGACGAAGAAGGCGATCAGGTTCTGCGCCTGCGCGATCAGGGTCATGCCGAGCACAGATCCGAGCAGGAGGGGGTAGAAGGCGCCGAAGCCGGCCTCCTCGGCGGCGGGCTCGCGGATCGAGAGCGCGACAGCGACCGCCGCCGCGGCGCAGGCGATCAGGGTCGCGGCGAGGCCGAAGGCGTCGAGCCGCAGCGCGCCGGCGACGAGGTCCTCGCTCGAGCCCCACTGCCAGATCGCGAGACCCGCCGTGGTCGCAAGGACCGCGATCGTCAGGTACGCCATCGTGAAGCGGCCGAGGCGCGGGATCAGCCCGACCATCAGAACGACGACCAGGCCGGCCGTCAGCGCGATCACCGGCGAGAGCCCGGCGTAGTCGATGTGGGGGGCGTTGAAGGTCATCGCTCGGCCACCTGGGTTGGGGCCGCGGCCGTTGGGTTGAGCTGGGCGCTCACCGAGTCATCGGCCCGGTGCAGGATCAAGCCGGGCCAGAGCGCGAGCCCCACGATGCAGGCGATCAGGCCGGCGAGGATGGCGCCGTGGAGCGGGCCGACCTCGCGTGACTCGATCCCGTCCGGCTTGCGGTTGTGCATCGCGTGCTGGTAGAGGCGCAGCGCGTAGTAGGCGGACAGCGCGATGCCGATCGCGGCGACGAAGGCGTAGACGATCTTCTCCTGGAAGATCCCATTGAGGATGTAGAACTCGCCGATGAAGTTGGCGGAGCCGGGCATCGCCAGCAGCGCGAGCGTCGCGATCAGGAAAAGGGCCGCCAGGACCGGCGCCCTCGTCGCCAGCCCGCCCATCCGGCGGATGTCGTCGGTGCCGGCGCGGTCCACGAGGAGCACGGCGATCAGCATCAGCGGGGCGACGACGAGCCCGTGGTTGACCATGTTGAGCACGGCGCCGTCCGCGCCGTCGGCTCGCAGGCTGAAGATGCCGAGGGTGATGAAGCCGAGCTGCGCCATCGAGGAGTAGCCGAGGATCAGCCTTGCGCTCGTCTGGGTGAAGGCCATCACCGAGCCGTAGAGGATCGAGGCGACAGCGACCACCAGGATCACCTCTTGAAAGTGGTTCGTCGCCGCCGGGAAGATCGGCAGCACGATGCGCAGGAAGCCGTAGGCGCCGACCTTGGAGAGCACCCCGGAGAAGAGAGCGAGGGCCGGGAGCGGCGCGACGCGATAGGCGTCCGGCATCCAGGCGTGCAGCGGGAAGAGAGGCATCTTCACCAGGAAGGCGGCGGCGAAGAACCAGAAGATCCAGTACTGGCTGCCGCTGCCGAGCGGATCGGCCGCCAGGTGCTGGATGTTGAAGTCGATCGTGCCGCCGTCTGCGGCGAGGATCCCGGTGGCGATCGCCCCGGCCAGCATCAGGAGCGAGCCGACCAGCGTGTAGATGAACATCTTCAGGGTGGCCGGCTGCGGCCTGATCGGTCCCTCGTCCTCCTCGGGACGCCCCTCGTGCTCGGTCCCCCAGCTCCCGAAGAGGAAGTAGAACGGGATCAGCATCAGGTCGAAGAAGAGGACGAAGAGGATCAGGTCCTGGGCGAGGAAGGCGCCGAGCACCGCCGTCTCCGCCAGGCCGAACATCAGGAAGTAGAGCCGGGGGCGCTCGGGCGGGTTGAGCGCCGACCAGACCGTCGCCGCGAGCCAGAGGATCGCCGTCAGCAGGACGAGGAAGAGGCTGATCCCGTCGACACCGAGCTGGTACCGGACGCCAAGCGTGGGGATCCAGCTCGCGTCGACCGTGTGCTGAAGCCCCCCGGAGGGGTCGAACCCGGCTACCACGATGACGGCGATCACGAGCGACACCAGCGGCCCGGCCGCCGCCACCCATCCGGTCAGGCGGCCGGGGGCCAGAGCCGCGAGCAGCGCGAGGGTGAGCGGTGCCCAGAGGAGGATCTCGATCACGACGCGCTCCTCATGAGCTCTGCAGGAGGAAGTAGAGGCCGAGGCCGGCGAAGCCGGTGACCAGGAGGAGGGCGTAGGAGCGCAGGTAGCCGGACTGGACTCCCCGGACACCGGCGCTCGCGCCCCGGAGGAGATCGGTCACCCCGACGACCAGGCCCTGGATGACGTAGCGCTCGAAGATCGCGTTCGCCCAGCGGCCGACTGCCAGCGCCGGACGGACGATGAGCAGGTCGATCGCCTCGTCGAAGTACCACTTCCGCTCGAGGAAGTCGTGAGCCCACCCGAAGCGCTTCTGCAGCGCCGCTGTCCAGCCGGTGTTCCGCAGGTAGGCGTAGTAGGCGATCGCGATGCCCAGCACCGAGATCAGCCCGCCGATCATCAGTCCCCGGTAGGCGGCGCCGGTGCTCGGCCCCTGCTCGTAGAGGTGCGAATCCAGGAAGGACCCGTGCAGGAACCGATGGACGACGTCGTCGATGCCCGGGATCTGCACGAAGCCGGCGAACAGCGCGCCGAAGGCGAGGACCGACATCGCGACCTTCATCGGCCACTCGCGCTCTGCGATCTGGTGGCTCGGCCCCGGGAAGCCGACGTCGGTGTCCTCCTTCTCGCCCGTCGCCGGGTTCTCGGGATCCGCGTGGTGGATGTGACCCTGCTCGAGCTCCTTCGCCTCCTCGACCGGTTCGCCGAAGACCACGCGGAAGCCGATCCGGAACGCGTAGAAGGCGGTGAGCAATGCCCCGATGTAGCCGCCGATCATGAAGATCACGTAGAAGCCGCCCCGGTACGCGGCGAAGTCGAGGATCTCGTCCTTCGAGAACCAGCCCGAGGTGACCGGAAACGCGGCCAGCGCCAGCGCGCCGATCAGCAGCATGGCCGAGGTGAACGGCATCGCCTTCCGGAAGCCGCCCATCAGGTCGATGTTCTGGCGGTTAGCCATCGCGCCGATCACCGACCCGGCGGCCATGAAGAGGAGGGCCTTGAAGAAGGCGTGGGTCATCAGGTGGAAGAGCCCCTCCGAATACGCCCCGATCCCGACCCCGACGAACATGTACCCGATCTGGCTCATGGTCGAGTAGGCGATGATCTTCTTCAGGTCGGTGACGACCAGCGCGATCGTCGCAGCGATCAGGAGGGTCGCGAGGCCGATGAAGGCGGCGATGTCGGCGGCCGTCAGCCCGATCTCGAAGAGCGGGTAGAAGCGCGCGATCAGGTAGACGCCGGCGGTGACCATCGTCGCGGCGTGGATCAGGGCGGAGACGGGCGTCGGGCCCTCCATCGCGTCGGGGAGCCAGGTGTGGAGCGGCACCTGTGCGGACTTCGCGATGGCCCCCACGAGCAGCAGCAGGCAGATCGCGACCACGACGCCCTGGTTGGTGTGGAACGTGCCCGGGGCCTGGTTGAAGATCGAGAGCAGGTCGAAGGTGCCGAGCTCGCGGAAGATGAAGAACGCTGCGAGGACCATGCCGACGTCGCCGATCACGTTGATGACGAACGCCTTCATGCCCGCCTGCGTGGCCGTTGTCCGCCGATACCAGAAGCTGATCAACGCGTAGGAGGCGAAGCCGACGAAGGACCAGCCGATGATCAGCAGCACCAGGTTGCCGGCCAGGACCAGCAGCAGCATCGAGAACACGAAGAAGTTGAGGTAGGCGAAGAACCGGTTGAAGCCGCGGTCCGAGGTCATGTAGCTGATCGAGTAGAGGTGGATCAGCGTCGAGACCCCGCTGACGATCAGGCACATGTAGACCGATAGCGGGTCGACTAGGACGTTCAGCTGGATGTTCAGTCCCGCAGCGCTGGCGTAGTCGTAGAGCGAGGAGGTGTGCTGGCGCGCGTCGACCGGATCGCCGAGAAGCTGGACGAGGGCGCCGATCGAGGCGATGAAGGAGAGGCCGATCATCGCCGTCGCGATCCAGCCGGCACTGCGGCCGGGAAGCCGCTTCCAACCCAGGCTGACGATCAGCGTCCCGGCGAGCGGGAAGGCGAGCACCAGCCAGCCGTAGGACGTCGCGCTCATCGGCGGTCAGCCCCTGAGGCTGCGCAGGTCGTCGACGTTGAGCGGGATCCGGCGCCGGTAGGCGGCGACGATGATCCCCAGTCCGACCACGACCTCACAGGCCGCGATCACCATCACGATCAGGGCGAAGACCTGGCCGTCCTGGTTCCCGAGCGACCGCGAGAAAGAGAGCAGCGCCAGATTGCCAGCGTTCAGCATCAGCTCGAGGCAGAGCAGGATGACGAGCGGGCTGCGGCGGAGAAGGACACCCGAGACGCCGATGGCGAAGAGCAGGGCGGAGAGGACCAGGTACCAGGTGATGTCCATCAGGCGGGCTCCTGGGGGGCATCTGCGTCCCCCGTCCGATGGCGACCAGCAAGGACAACGGCACCCACGGCCGCGACGAGTAGAAGAAGGGAAGCCGCCTCGAACGCGATCAGGAAGCGCTCCAGCAGGAGCTTGCCGATCGCCGAGGGGGAGCCGAAGCCGAGCTCGACCGTCGGCCCCCGTGTATCGATCGCCTGTAGTCCGGAGCCGGTGATTGCGATCGCCAATTCGATGAAGAGCGCGATCCCCAGCAGCGGCGCGATGAAGCGCTGCCCGGGAATAGGCTCCCAGAGAGGCTCGTCGACGTTGCCGACGTAGGCGGCGACGAAGACGTAGAGCACCATCACCGCTCCGGCGTAGACCACGATCTGAGCAGCGGCGATGAACTCGCCCTGGAGCAGCAGGAAGAGCCCGGCCAGCGAGATCAGGTGGACGATCAGGGCGAGGACGCTGTAGAAGGGATTGCGGAGGGCGATAACGGCGATCGCGCCGCCCAAGCAGCCGATCGCGCCGAGGAAGAAGCAGACCTGGGTCACTCGCCCTCGCTCCGCAGGGGCGTGCGGTCGATCGGCTCCGCGAGCAGCATCTCCTTCGTGAAGATCAGGTCCGAGCGGTTGTAGTCGGACATCTCGTAGTCATGGCCCATCGTGATCGCGTCGAAGGGGCAGGCGACCTCGCAGTAGCCGCAGAAGATGCAGCGCGAGAGATTGATCTCGTAGACCTCGGCGTAGCGCTCGCCGGCCGAGACGCGGTTCTCCGGGTCGTTCTCGTCCGCGACCACGCGGATGCAGTCGGCCGGGCAGGCGGCGGCGCAGAGCGAGCAGCCGACGCACTTCTCCAGCCCGCTGTCCTCGAAGCGGTGCAGCTTGTGGCGGCCGCGGAAGCGCGGATAGACCGGGGTCTTCTCCTCCGGGTACTGGATCGTCACCGGCCCCTCGAGCACCCGACCGAAGGTCGTGCGCAGGCCGCGCAGGGTCTCGCCGAAGGCCCGGTAGGCGCCGCCGACCCCGCCCGGTCTCGGGCCGCGCTGCACCGAGATCACGTCTTCCTGGTTTAGGTACGGAAACGCCTCCCACTCGGTCTTCTCGGTGTTGAGCTTCGCCTCCATCAGCTCACCGTCACGATCACCGCGGTGGCCAGGATGTTCAGGGTCGCCAGCGGCAGCAGCACCTTCCAGCCCAGCGACATGAGCTGGTCGTAACGCAGCCGCGGCAGCGTCGCGCGGATCCAGATGAAGAAGGAGATCAGCGCGAGCGTCTTCAGCACCATCCAGACCGGATCGAGCCAGCCGGGGCCGGGTCCCATCCAGCCGCCCAGGAAGAAGGTGACGGCGATCCCGGAGACGACGAACATCTCCAGGTACTCGGCGAGCAGGTAGGAGCCCATGCGCATCCCGCCGTACTCGGTCATGTAGCCCTGGACGATCTCCGCGTCGGCCTCCGGAAGGTCGAACGGCGCCCGGCTGGTCTCCGCGAAGCCCGCGACCATGAAGATCAGGAAGCCCACGATCTGCGGGACGATGTTCCAGATCGAGCCCTGTCCGTCGACGACGCTGGTCAGGGAGAGGGAGCCAGTCATCATCACCACTCCGAGCAGCGCCAGGCCCATCGAGACCTCGTAGGAGATCAGCTGCGCGGCCGAGCGCATCGCCCCGAGGAAGCTGTATTTCGACCCCGAGGACCACCCCGCGAGCAGCAGGCCGTAGAACGAGATCGAGCTGAAGGCGAAGAAGTAGAGGACGCCGATCGAGACGTCGATCCCGTACAGCCCCAGCCCGTCCTGGACGTTCCCGAAGGGCAGGATCGCCAGGGTGATGATCCCCGAGAAGATCACGATCGCCGGGGCGATCGCGTAGAGGAACGGAACCGCAGCCTGCGGCCTGAACATCTCCTTCCCCGCGAGCTTGACGATGTCGGCAACCGGCTGGATCAGGCCCACCGGTCCCACACGGTTGGGGCCGTAGCGGTTCTGGAACCGGCCGATCAGCTTGCGCTCGACGACCGTCAGGACCGGGACGATCGCAAAGACGCCGAGGAAGATGACCAGCGACTTGACGACCATCACCCAGGTCGCCTCGACGTAGTTGACCTCGGCGAGCGGGATGGTCATCTCTTGCTCACCTCGATTCGCGGCGGGACGCCGTTGGTGAGCAGGTTGGCGTTGGCCTCGTCGGTGCCCTCGATCAGGAACGCCGCGCCCTCGCGCATCCGCTCGCGGATCGCGACGGTGGCCTCGAGGCTGTGCCCGTTGACGGCGACTGTCACGTCATCTCCGTTCGCCAGTTGGAGCCCTTCGGCGTCCTTGGCTGCCAGCTCGAGCTTCTGCTTCGGCATCAGGAACCGGAGCGCCGGATTCCGCTTGGTGACATCCGCCGCCCAGAGGTCCCGGTAGGTGCCGAGCACCAGCCCTCCACCATCCTGGTCGCGATCGGGGCGGGAGGTGTCTCTCCGCTCCGCGGCGGGGGGCATCCACGACTGTCCCGGTCCGCGATCGCCCCAACGGACTCCGCGGCCCCCGATCGCCTCGTAGGTCAGGCCGCCGTAGAAGGACACCTCGTCTGTGAGCGCAGCGAAGACATCCGATGGGGCCTCGGCCTCGACGCCGGCGCCGAGCTCGGTCGCCACGGCATCCAGGAAGCGCCACCCCGGGATCATCCCCTCGGGGAGAGGGACATTGCGGCGGAGACGCTGGAGGCGCCCCTCGGGATGGGTGACCGTGCCCTCCTTCTCGGCCCAGGTTTCGGCAGGGATGACGAGGTCGGCGAGCCTCGTCGACTCATCCTCGAAGGAGGCGATCGAGACCACGAGGCTTCCCGCGAGGGCCCTGCGCCAGCCGTCGGAGTCCGGGTACGTCCGAACGGGATCCGAGTTGATCAGCAGGAAGGCGCCGAGCTCGTGCGCCGCAAGCCCCTCCTTGATCCGGTCGCTGCCACGGCCGCCGTCGATCGTCACCAGGCCGGGCCTGGATTGCGGCAGGCAGCCGACCTCGCGCAGGCCGCGCGTGTTCGACTCCTCGGGAACCTCGAGCAGCCCTGGGCCGATCCGCTTGTTCATGTCGAGAGCGTGGGCGCAGGCGTGGAGCGCGTCGACCGCGTCGGGATCCCGCCAGAGTCGCTCGCCCCAGACGATCGTCTGGTCCGGGGCGTCGCGGAGCGTCTTGGCGATCGCCGCCGCCTCGTCCTTGAACTCGCCGTCCGTGTCGCAACCGTCGGCTCCGAGCGCGCCGGCCAGGGCGCTCAGGAAGGAGGCCGCGTCGCCCGGCGCGTAGCGGACCGCCTCATCGGCGCCGCCGTCGAGCGCGGTGGGCCGCGCGGAGGCGACCATCAGCTTGGCCCGGGCACGACGGACCGCCTTGCGGATCCGCAGGTCGAGGATCGGCATCTCGTGCAAGGGGTCCGTGCCGATGACCAGGATCGCGTCGGCGTTGTCGAGGTCCGACATCCGCGACCCGTGGTCCGGTCGCGAGAGCTCGCCGAGCAGGCTCGGGTCCACCGGGTTGGGCGAGCAGTCGATGTTCGACGAGCCACCGGCGCGGAGGATCCGCTGGACGAGCCACCCCTCCTCGTTGGAGGTGCCGCCGCCGACTAGCGCCGCGGCGTTCCCCCCGGCGTTGCGAATCGTGTCGGCAACGCGCTTGACGGCGTCCTCCCAGGAGATCGGGCTGAGGCTGCCGTCGCCGGCGCGGACCATCGGCTGGGTGATCCGCTCCGCCGAGGTGAACATCTGGAAGGCGAAGCGGCCCTTGTCGCAGAGCCAGCCGTCGTCCACCTCGGCGTTGTCGCGGGCGTTCACGCGCAGCACCCGCTCGTCGCGGACGGTGAAGCCGACGTTGCACTGGCTCGGGCAGAGGGTGCAGATGGAGCCCGCCTCTTCGACGTCCCAGGGGCGGGCCCGGAAGCGGTAGGTGTAGGAGGTCAGCGCCCCGACGGGACAGAGCTCGATGATGTTGCCGTGGAAGGGGGCGATGTATGGCCGCTCGTCGAAGGTGCCGACGAAGGTCTTGTCGCCGCGCTCGAGCAGCTGGAGCTGCTCGTCCTCCGCGACCTCTTGGCTGAAGCGGACGCAGCGGTAACAGAGAATGCAGCGCTCGCGGTCGATCGCCACCAGCGGCGAGAGCTCGAGCGGCTTCTGGAAGTGCCGCTTGGGGTCGGTGAAACGGCTCTTCCCGGGCCCCCAGCCCATCGCGATGTCCTGGAGCGGGCACTCACCGCCCTTGTCGCACACCGGGCAGTCGAGCGGATGGTTGATCAGCAGGAACTCGACGACCGCGTTCTGGGCCTCGTTGACGCGATCGGTCTGCGTGTAGACGACCATCCCGTCGCGGACCGGGGTCGAGCAGGCGGTCTGCAGCTTCGGCATGCCCTCGATCTCGACCAGGCACATCCGGCAGGCGCCGACCGGCTGGCCGAGCTTCGGCTCGTAACAGAAGACCGGGATCTCGACATCGCCCTGCTTGGCGGCGTCGACGAGAATCGTTCCCTCGGGCGCGGTGACCTCGCGGCCGTCGACGATCAGGGTCACCGCGTTGCGGATCTGACGGGTCATGCTGCCAACGCCTCCGGCACCCCGTCCTGAATCGCCTCCATGAACTCGCCCCGGAACTTCTGCACCATCGATCCCACCGGCATCGCCATCGAGTCGCCGAGCACGCAGAGGCAGTTGCCGATGATGTTCGTCTGCACAGAGGCGACGGTCTCCAGATCGATGGGGGTCGCCTGGCCGCGGATCATCCGCTCGAGCATCTTCACCGTCCAGTTGGTGCCCTCGCGGCACGGGGTGCACTTGCCGCAGGACTCGTGGTGGTAGAAGCGCGCCGTCCGCAGCGCCAGCTCGACGATGCTCGTGGTGTCGTCGAAGACGATCACCGAGCCCGAGCCGAGCATCGAGCCGGCGTCAGCCATCGCCTCCCAGCTGTAGGGCAGGTCCAGGCCCTCCTCCGCGGTCAGCACCGGCGAGGAGGACCCCCCGGGGAAGAACCCCTTGATCTTGCGGCCGTCGAGTGGTCCACCGGCGAGCTCCTCGATCAGGACGCGGGTCGGTATGCCCAGCTCGATCTCGTAGTTGCCGGGTCGCTTCACGTCGCCGGAGACCGAGACCACCTTGGTGCCGGGCGACTGCTCGGTGCCGAAGCTCTTGAACCAGTCGGCACCCGAGGCGACGATGTGCGGCGCGTTCGAGAGCGTCTCGACGTTGTTGATCAGGGTCGGTCCGTCGTAGAGCCCCTGAACGGCCGGAAACGGCGGCTTCAGCCGCGGGTTCCCGCGCTTGCCCTCGAGCGAGTCGAGCAGGGCGGTCTCCTCGCCGCAGATGTAGGCGCCGGCGCCGCGGTGGACGACCAGCTCGACCTGCTCGCCGGTGCCGAGCACGCCCTCGCCGAGGAAGCCGGCCTCGTAGGCCTCCTCAACGGCCTTGTCGAGGATGTCTCCCTGCAGGTCGTACTCGCCGCGGATGTAGATGAAGCAGCGGTTGGCGCCGGCCGCCCGCGCGGCGATGATCAGCCCCTCGATCAGCTGGTGCGGGTTCTTCTGCATCAGCTCGCGGTCCTTGAAGGCGCCCGGTTCGGACTCGTCCGCGTTGCAGCAGAGGTACTTGTCCATCCCGCCGCGCGGCAGGAATGAGGCCTTCTTCCCCATCGAAAAGGCAGCGCCGCCGCGGCCCCGCAACCCGGAGTCCTCGAGCTCCTTCAGGACCTCCTCCGGAGTCATCTGCTTGAAGGCCTTCTCGATCGACCGGTACCCGCCGAGCCTGCGGTAGGTGTCGATGGAGGCGAGACCCGGCTCGTCGATCTTGCGGAAGAGGAGGCGCGTCTCCTGCGAGGCCATCAGCCGTCGACCTCCTTCGCGTCGGGTCCCCCGGCGAGCTTGCGGTCCTCGAGCCGCTTCTCGGGCAGCACCTCGGCGCCTGAGCGCAGCTGCTCCGCCGCTGCCCTCGCGTCCTCCTCCGTGAGCGGCCCGTAATAGCGCTCGTCGATCGAGGCCATCGGCGCGATGTCGCAGGCGCCCAGGCACTCGAAGCCGCGGATGAACATCTTCCCGTCCTCCGAACTGCCGGGGCTATCGAGCCCGGCCGCCTCGCAGAAGGATTCGAGCAGCTCATCGGCGCCGCGCAGCCAGCAGCTGATGTTGGTGCAGACGAGCACCTGGTGCTCGCCTTCCGGCTCGAGCCGGAAAAGGTCGTAGAACGTGGCTACCCCTTCCAGGTAGCCGGGCGTCACGCCCATCACCGCAGCCGCCTGGCGGATGCCGTCGGGTGTGCACCAGCCGTAGCGGCGCTGAACGGCCCACAGGGCCGGCATCGCCGCCGACCGCTTCTGCGGGTAGCGCCCCATCGCGCGGCGGATCTCCTCGGCCAATTCCTTCGGGACCTCGACTTCCGAGGGCTCGGGAACCGGCGCGGGCTCGCCATGCGGATCGCGCTCCTCCTCGGCCGCCTGCAGCACCTCGATCTCCTCGGGCGGGATGTCAACCCCGACCTGTCCTTGCTCGTCGGGCATCGGCGGCGGCTCCGGCGAGTCCAGGATGTGCCCCGGATCGACGGTCCAGGGCCGCTTGCCCTTCGGGATCAGCGGGCTCACCGGTCCACGCCTCCGATGATCGGATCGAGCATCCCCAGGTTCTGGATCAGGTCCGCGATCAGCCCACCGACGGACATGTCGCGGAGCGACTGCAGGTTGACCAAGGAAGGGTCACGAAAGTGGACGCGGGCCGGCTTTGACGAGCCATCGGCGAGAACGAAGCACCCGAGCTCGCCCCGCGGCGACTCGATCGAGTAGTAGAGCTCGCCAGGCGGCACGCGGTAGCCCTCGGTGACCAGCTTGAAGTGGTGGATCAGCGCCTCCATCGAGGTGGAGAGCTCGTCGCGTGGAGGGAGGACGTACTTGCGGTCGTCCGCGATCCAGGGGCCCTCGGGGAGGCCGTCGAGCGCCTGCTCGATGATCCGCACCGATTCGCGCATCTCCTGCGACCGGACGCGATAGCGGTCGTAGCCGTCGCCGACCGTGCCGACCGGGATCTTGAAGTCGAAGTCGCCGTAGGCCAGGTAGGGGTCGGCTTTGCGCAGGTCCCAGGGCTCGCCCGTCGCTCGCAGCAGCGGGCCGGTGACGCCGAGCTCGAGCATCCGCTCGCGCGGGACGATCCCGACGTCGCGCGTGCGCCGCAGAAAGATCTCGTTGCGGTCGAGCAGCGCCTCGTACTGATCGATCCGCGTCGGCATCTCCGCACAGAACGCCCGCACCTTCTGCTCGAAGCCGGTCGGGATGTCCTCGAAGACTCCCCCGACCTGGAAGTAGCGGGTGTGCATCCTCTGTCCGGCGGACATCTCGAACAGGTCGAGGATCCTGTCCCGCTCGCGGAAGCAGTACCAGAGCATCGAAATCGCACCGATGTCGAGCGCGGTCGTGCCCAGCCAGACCAGGTGGGACATGATCCGGCAGAGCTCCATGTGGAGGACGCGCAGGTACTTGGCGCGCGGCGGGATCTCGAGACCGACCAACCGCTCGACGCAGCCGCAGAAAGCCTCCATCTGGAAGAAGTAGGAGAGGTAGTCCATCCGCTCCACGAACGGGATGACCTTCCAGTAGCTCTTGTCCTCGCAGGACTTCTCGATCCCGGTGTGCAGGTAACCCATCACCGGCTTCAGCTCGATCACCCGCTCGCCCTGGAGCGTCACGATCAGCCGCAGCACCCCGTGAGTGGCGGGATGGTGCGGCCCCATGTTGATCGTCAGGATCTCCTGTTCCGGCTCGAGGCCCGGCCCCTCGAGTTCCTGCTCGGCGAGCTCCGCGACCTGGTCCGCGAGCCGCCCCGAGGGGTCCTCTGTAAAGGGGTCGACGCCTCGCTCGGTGATGTCCGCTTCGTCTCTGAAGGTCCCGTCCGGCATCACTCGAACCAGCGTGGGGTTTCGATCTCGTTGTGGGTGTAGAGCACGGGCTCGCCCCCGATCGGGAAGTCGCGTCGCTGCGGCCACCCGACGTAGTCCTCGGGCATCGCGATGCGGCGCAGATCGGGATGGCCGCGGAAGACGATGCCGAAGAAGTCGTAGGCCTCCCGTTCTTGAAACTCCGCCGTAGGGAAGAGATCAACGCATGAGTCGAGCTCGGGCAGCTTGTCCGCGTCACCATTCGTGCCGGCCGGATCTTCGAGCAGCGCCTTGACGTTGATGCGCTCCACCCGTTCCCGACAGAGCAGCTCATAGTGGACCGCGAAGCGCGGCGTGGCCGGCAGGTAGTCGGCAGCATGGACGCTGGAGAGGAAGGTGTAGCCCTGGTCGCCCTGGTCGCGAAGCCAGGCAAGCGCATGCAGGACCCCCTCGGGATCGACGACGAGCGTCGCGCGGTCGTGCTCGAAGGAGGTCTCGATGACGGTGCCCTGCCGCCCCTCCTCGACTCCCTGGGCGATCAGCTCGAGCCCGGGGGCGTCAGGCATTCCCGCCTTCGCCTTCGTCGGCCGCCCTGATCGCCGCCGCCGCTCGCTCGATCGCCTCCAGGGTGGGTTCGCCCGACTCCAACCGCGCCCATTCCTCGGTGCCGGTTGCGTTGTAACGCTGGCGCCAGCCGAGGTCGGGCTGGCCCCGGATCAGCCGCTGCAGCTTGTTGAGGCCGTGCAGAACCGCCTCCGGCCGCGGTGGGCAGCCGGGGACGTGGATGTCGACCGGCATGAACTTGTCCGCGCCCTGGACCACGGCATAGTTGGCGAACATGCCTCCGGACGACGAGCACGCTCCCATGGCCATCACCCACCTCGGCTCGAGCATCTGGTCGTAGACCCGGCGGACGACCGGCGCCATCTTGATCGACACCCGGCCGGAGAGGATCAACAGATCGGCCTGCCGCGGCGTGGCCCTGAAAGCCTCGGCCCCGAAGCGGGCAATGTCATAGCGCGAGGTGACCAGGGAGATCTGCTCGATCGCGCAGCACGCCAGGCCGAAGGTCATCGGGAAGAGGGCGTTCGCCCGCCCCCAGTTGAGGACGTTCTCCAGCGTGGTCGTCAGCAGCCGCTCCTCGACGTACTCCTCGAGGTCTTTGCCCTCGAGGTCCCCGCGCAAGAGGTCGCGGGCCCGCAGCTGTCGGGCTCGGAGGCTCTCCCGCTCTACTTCCAATCGAGCGCTCCTCGACGCCAGACGAAGACCAGGGCGACGAGCAACAGCGCGACGAAGACCAGGATCTCAACCAGGACGAAGACGCTCCTGGTCGCATGCACGAGGACGCCGACCGGGTAGAGGAAGACGACCTCGATGTCGAAGAGGATGAAGAGCATCGCGATCATGTAGAAGCTCACGCCGAAGCGGAATGTGCGGGTGATGTGGGAGGGCAGCCCGCACTCGTACGGCTGCGTCTTGATCGGGTTGGGACGCCGCGGGCCGATCACGCCGTTGAGCAGTGCGAAGGCGCCTCCCACGACGATCCCTAGGCCGGCGAACACGAGGACGGGGAGGTAGCTCTGAAGCACGATCCGCTTGGTCTTATACCACTTGCCCCGCACTTTGTATCAATCTGTTACATAGTGCTTTTCCGCATCAGCAAGCCAAATTCCGACCCTTTTTGGCGGCTTTGACCTCCGAGACTCCGTAAGCTGCCCCGCCCGTGCCGGAAGTCCATCTCGTCGTCGGGGTCTGCCTGATTGCCGCCAACCTGGTGGCCGGCGTCTGGGGCGGCTACTCCTGGCTCGAGCGCCGGCCCTCGGCCGGCTTCTGGTACGCCCTGCGGATCGCCCAGGCCACCGTGATCCTGCAGACCCTGCTCGGGCTGCTGCTCGTCTTCACCGGCCACCACGGGAGTGAGCTGCACATCCTCTACGGCGTGCTCCCCCTGGTCGTCTCGCTGCTGGCGGAGGTGATCCGGCTCGGCTCGGCAGCGCAGGAGCTCGCCGACCTCGACGTCCGCTCACTGCCGCCGGAGCGCCAGACGCAGATCGCGTTTGCGATCGTCCGGCGAGACACCGGCATCATGGCCACCGCCTGCCTGGTCATCTTCCTGCTGGCGCTGCGGGCCGCCGGGACGAGCTCCGCCTTTTAGGCGGCGCCGGGCGGCTGGGTGAGCGAGAAGGTCGCGCCCTGCGGGTCCATGAAGACCCCCTGGCGGAGGCCAGTGCCGGGAATGTCATAGGGAGGAGTGAGGATCTGGCCCCCCAGCTCCTCGACCTTGGCCGCGGCGGCATCGACGTCAGCGATCCAGAAGTCGACGTCCCAATGCGGGGGTGGCGCGTCGCCGTTGGCGTTCGGCGGCAGCATCGTGGCGACGACGTCGCGCCGGACGGGTTGCTGTGGCTCACCGCCGACGTAGCCCGGCACGAGCCACATCACCATCTCGTCCTCGGCCATTTCGAAGGTTTCGATCTCCCAGTCGAAGACCTCGGGATAGAACCGCTTCGCTCCCTCGGGGTCGGCGGTCATGAGCGCGCTCATCGCGTAGGCGCTCGGCTCGTTGACGAGCTGTGCGCCCTTGTGGGCTCCCGGCTGCCAGATTCCGATCGCGGCGCCCGCGGGATCGGCGATCACCGCGATCCGGCCTCCGTCGAGAGCGTCGAACGGCCCCGTCAGGGCTCTACCGCCTGCATCCTTCGCCTTGGCGATGGTCGCGTCGACGTCGTCGACCCAGACGTACGTGGTCCAGGCGGTGACGTCCGGCGCGCCGGTCGGGCGGGAGGCGATCGCCGCAACGTCGCGGCCGCGGAGGCTGCAGATGTAGTGCGTGCCCTCGACGCCGTCGGGCATCGTGTCCTCGGCCTCCCAGCCGAAGAGCTGCGTGTAGAAGCTCATCGCGGCGTCCGCATCGGGCTGCCAGGTGTCGACCCAGCACGGGACGCCGGGCGCAAATCCGTCTCGCTCGCTCATGACTCCTCCTCATATTCGTCGTGACGGCGCCACCAGGTGTACGGCTCGCCCTGGGGGTAACCGGCCGGCGAGTCCTCCCAGGTCTCCTGGCGGCCGAACGGCGTTCGGTCCAGGAAGCTCCAGACGGGTCCGATGGCCTCGACGCCGCGGCTCTTCGTGAAGTAGGTGCGGTAGACGTCGCCGTCGTCGCGCAGCAAGACGCTCAGCGCGAAGCCCTCGCCGTCCTGGTAGGCGCCCTCCTTGGGCTCGACGGGGGAGGTGCCGAAGTCGACGCCGAAGTCCCCGCCGCCCCACGAGTACCAGGGGTGCTCCCATCCCAGCTGCCGCCGGAACCGCTCGAGCTTCTCGAACGGCGCGCGCGAGGTGATCGCGAAGGTGACGTCACGGGCGTGCAGGTGGGCGGGGTGACCGACCTGATCGATGAACATGCAGCAGCCGTCGCAGCCCGCATCCTGGCTCGGCCCGAACATGAAGTGGTAGAGGACGAGCTGGCGGCGGCCCTCGAAGAGGTCCGCGAGAGCGACCTTCCCCTGCGGACCCTCGAACTCGTAGTCCTTCTCGACCCTCGTCCGCGGCAGCCGCCGGCGTTCGGCCGCGAACTCGTCGCTCCGCCGGGTCAGCTCCTTCTCCTTCGACCGGAGCCGCTTCTGCGCCTCCTCCCATTCGCTCGCGGACACAACCTCGGGGAGGTCCATCCGGTCTCCTTCCGTTCGCTTGCAGCCTTCTCCATATCGCCGGCTGACCGTACCATAAAGTCCTAAAAGACAACTAGAAGCTTCTTTTCCACTACTGCAGCTCGGTAAACTCGCGTAGCAATGGCACGCAGGCGGAGTCACGACGACGGTTGTGGGATCGCTCACGCCTCCGATCTCCTCGGGCAGCGCTGGGCGCTGCTGGTCGTCCGCGAGCTCCTGCTGGGGCCGAAGCGGTTCACCGACCTGCGCGCCGGAATCCCGGACATCAGTCCGAACGTGCTGGGCCAGCGCCTCAGGGAGCTGGAGGAATCGGACATCGTCCGGCGCCGCAAGCTCGCCCCGCCCGCCGCGGTGCAGGTGTACGAGCTGACCGACTGGGGGCGTCAGCTCGAGCCGGCGGTGCTCGCGCTGGGCCGCTGGGCGAGCCAATCTCCCGCCTTCCCCCGGGACGCGGAGATGGGCCCGGACTCGCTCGTACTGGCGCTGAAGTCGTCGTTCCAGCCGGAAAAGGCGGACGGGCTCGACGGGACCTATGAGCTCCGCCTGGAGGAGATCCCCTTCAAGATCACAGTGAAAGAGGGAGAGTTCCGGGCTGCTCGTGGCGAGGCCGAGAGCCCCGACGCGGTGATCGAGAGCGACCCCAGCACCGTCGCGGGCGTCGTCTTCGGCGGAAACACGCTGGGGAAGGCGATCGGATCCGGAGACGTCGCGATCGACGGGAGCCGCCGGGCGGTCAACGCCCTCATCCGCTCGCTGACCTAGCGAGTTGGCGAGAAAGCTGCGCTATGCGTATCTAACCCGCCAATTGGCGGCTCTTGCCCGGTATGCGGGCGAAACCCGCCAATGGCGTTACGTCCGCAAGTTCGGCGCCTGGCGGACGCGAAGTGTCATTTGTCGGCCCTTCTTCATTGCCGGTTTTCTTCTGTTCGACCCGTCACAACCGGCTCGCCATCTCGTCTCTCTCGTAGGAACCACGAAAGGAGCCGTCATGGAAAGCGAAGCTGCCCGTGCCCGGGCCCAGGCCGCAGACGAGATCTGGAAATGGACCGTCGGCGCGGGCATCCTTGTGGTGGCACTGGCCCCGCTCGCGTTGCCCATCCTCATCCTCACCATCGTCGCCCTGCTGCCGCTGGCCGTGCCAGTGCTGGCGCTTGGGCTGCTTGCCGGGCTGATCGCAGTGCCCATCATGCTGGTCCGGATGCTCGGCCGTTCGGTGAGCGGGTTGAGCTCGCGCCGTCGTCGCCAGCCCGCTCGCCGGGCCGCGACCGGCCACTGAGGACTTAGCGGCCTCTGCGCAGGCTAGGTCTCCGCGAGCAGGCCGCGGTAGTCGCCGCGGTGGAAGAGCAGCGGCAGGCCCTCACCGGCCTCCGCCTCGAGCACGTTGCCGGTCAGGATCAGGTGGTCGCCACCATCGATCAGGTCGCGCAGCTCGCAGGCGACCCAGAGCAGCGCGCCCTCGAGCCGGGGCAGCGCCTGGCGCTCCGACCATTCGACCCCGGCCCACTTGTCGGGCGCTGGGTCCTTGGCTGAAAAGCGGCGGGCGAGCTCCGCCTGGCCCGCGGCGAGTGCGTTCACTCCGAAGCGCCCCTGGGCCCGCACCGAGGTCAGCGTCCGCGAGCCGCGGTCGAGGCAGGCGAGCATCATCGGCGGTTCGAGCGAGAGGGAGGTGACTGCGTTCGCGGTCGCCCCCGAGGGACCCTGCGGACCGACCGCGGTGACCACCGTGACCCCGGTTGCGTACGCGCTCAGCGCGTTCCGAAATTCCTCCCAGCTGACCAGGTCGCCGGCCATGGCTGAAACCTACGCCGCCGCAACCCCCGGCGGATCTGGGCTCGAATCAGTTCCATATGATCCCGCCGCGTGCGAGGGGCTCTCCTACTGATCGCTGTTGCCGCCGTTGCGGTCACCACCGGCTGCGGGACGCAAGGGATCCAGGTCCCCAGCGACGACCCGACGCACGCGGGCGCCGAGATCTTCGCCCAGCGCTGCTCTGGCTGCCACACACTCACCCCGGCCGGAACAGAGGGGAGTGCCAACCGTAGCGAGCGGGTTCAGGGACCCAACCTCGATCAGCGGAACGAGACGATGGCCGACGTGATCTACGCGATCCGGAACGGCGGCTTCTCGGGCGCCATCATGCCGCAGAACATCGTGGTCGGCGCCGATGCGCAGAAGGTCGCCGCTTTTGTCGCCAAGTACGCCGGTGAGGACGTCACCGAGGCGCCCGCACCGGCCTCGACGACGACCACCGCCGCCCCGTAGCGGGAGGCCAGCACGCTCGACCTGAAGCAGATCCGTAGCGACCCGGAGGCCGTCCGCTCAGCGCTGGCAAGGCGGGGCGCCGCCGACCAGCTCGACGAGCTGATCTCGGTGGACGAGCGCAGGCGTGAGCTCAACACGCAGATCGACGCGATCCGGGCGGATCAGAACAAGCTCTCCGGTGAGATCGAGGAAGCGGCCAGAGCCGGAAAGGCCGGCGATCCGGAGTTCGCGGAGGCGCGTGAGAGATCGAGTGCGCTGAAGTCGGAGCTGAAGGAGCTCGAGCCCCAGCTGGACGAGCTCGACGAGCGGCGGGACCAGCTCCTCGTCTCGCTCCCCAACCTCCCGGAGCCGGAGGCGCCCGATGGCGAGACGGAGGAGGACAACGTCACCCTGCGCGAGGCGGGGGAGCGTCCCGAATTCGATTTCGAGCCCCGCGACCACCTCGACCTGGGCCAGCGCCACGGCTGGATCGAGATGAAGGCGGCGGCCGAGACCTCCGGGTCCCGCTTCGCGTATCTGATGGGCGACCTGGTGATGGTCGAGCTCGCCCTGATCCGCTTCGCCGTCGAGTTGATCCGGGCCGAGGGCTTCGAGCCGACCGTCCCCCCGGTTCTGGTCCGCGAGCGCGCCCTCTTCGGGACCGGCATCTTCCCCGACGACCGCGAGATGATCTATGAGGTGCCCAAGGACGAGCTCTTCCTGGTCGGCACCTCCGAGGTCTCACTCGCCTCCCTGCACGCGGACCAGATCATGGAGGCCGGTGAGCTGCCCAAGCGCTATGCCGGCATCTCGACCTGCTTCCGCAGGGAGGCCGGGGCCGCCGGCCGCGACACCCGCGGCATCTTCCGGGTGCACCAGTTCGAGAAGGTCGAGATGTTCAGCTTCGTCGAGCCCGGCGCCTCCCGCGAGGAGCACGAGAGGATCCTCGGGATCCAGGAGCGCATCCTCACCGCCCTCGAGATCCCCTACCGGGTGGTTGACATCGCGGTCGGAGATCTCGGTTCCCCGGCCGCCCGCAAGTTCGATTGCGAGGCCTGGATTCCGAGTCAGGGGCGCTACCGGGAGGTGACAAGCTGCTCCAACACCACCGACTTCCAGGCAAGACGCCTGTCCAGCCGGTACCGTGCCGCGCAAGGAGAATCCCCGGAACCCGTGCACACGCTGAACGGAACTGCAGTGGCTGTGGGTCGGACGCTGATCGCGCTGCTGGAGAACGGGCAGAGGGAGGACGGGACTGTGAATCTTCCCGCCGCTTTGCAGGAATTTGGCACTCCAGAGCGGATTCCCACATAGATGACCCCCTCCTCCACCCCCAAGCGAGTAGTCCTCTGCGACGACCACGAGATCGTGCGCGAGGCGATCAAGGCGCGGATGGCCTCGATCTCCGGCGTTGAGATCGTCGGCGAGGCCGAGACCGGCGAGGAGGTCGTCGACAAGGTCAAGGAGCTCGAGCCCGACGTCTGCATCGTCGACGTCGAGTTGCCGGGCAAGGACGGAATCGACGCCACCAAGGACATCCTCAAGGCCCGCCCCGAGACGCGCGTGATCATCTTCACGGCCCACGCCCAGCCCGACCTGCTCACTCTCGCGCTTCGGGCGGGCGCCTCGGGCTACGTGCTCAAGTCGGCCCCGAGCGAAGACATCGCCCGCGCCATCGAGGTGGTGGCTGGCGGCGGCACCTTCGTCGGCACCGAGCTCGGCCAGGGCGCGGGAGAGGTCGAGAAGCTGCTCGAGCTGACCCCCCGCGAGCGTGAGATCCTCGAGCTGCTCGCGGAGGGCCTGCGCGTCAAGCAGATCGCCGACCGGCTCTCGCTCAGCCCCGCGACGGTCCATACCCACGTCCGGAACGCGATCGCCCGGATGGAGGTCGATACGCGGACCGAGGCAGTGGCGCTGGCAGTGCGGTTCAGCTACCTGGGCGCCGGCGGCAAAGTCTGAGCGGCCCGGTCCGGGCCGCTCAGCGGGATATGCGAGGGGGCGCCGAAGGCGCCACCCGTTAGTCGCTGGCCTTGAACTCGAGGGCGCAGCCGTTGATGCAGTAGCGCTGGCCGGTGGTATCCCTCGGGCCGTCGTCGAAGACGTGGCCGAGGTGCGCGTCGCAGCGCGAACAGAGGACCTCGGTGCGCCTCATGAAGAGGCTGTTGTCCGCCTCCGTCTCGACGTTCTCGTCGCCCGTCGGCCGGTCGAAGCTCGGCCAGCCCGTCCCGGAGTCGAACTTGTTCTCCGAGTCGAACAGCGGCTGTCCGCAGGCCACGCAGACGAACTGCCCCGGCTCCTTGACGTCATTGAGCTCGCTCGTGAACGGCGCCTCGGTGCCCTTGTTGCGGACCACCTCGTACTGCTCGGGGGTGAGCTCCTCGCGCCACTCCTGCTCGCTCTTCTTGACCTTCTCCAAGTCTCTACCTCGCTTCCGTGTGTGCCTGACCAGGTTATCCCGGTCACTCATACAGTCCGTCGAGCCGGGGCTCCGTTACTCCCACCAGCCCTAGGATCCCGCTGTGCCCGACTCGTTCTACGTATCCCAGGGGGATCTCTACGCCGCCACCGAGCTCACGCGCGGCCCCTGGGACCCGGAGGCGCAGCACGCCGGCGCTCCCGCAGCCCTGATCGGACGCGAGGTGGAGCGGCTCGGCGGTGGCCGGATCGGCGAGGAGGGCGGCCCCCCCGCCCAGGTCGGCCGGATCACCTACGAGGTCCTTCGCTCGGTGCCGATCGGACCGGTGCGCGTTGAGGCCCGAATCGTGCGGCCGGGCAAACGGGTCGAGATGTTCGAGGCGATCCTCTCCGACGAGGCCGGCGATCCGCTGATGCGCGCGGGAGGCTGGCGGCTGAGAACGGAGACGGTTTCGATCGACCCTCCCGAGACCTCGACCCGCCGGCTCCCTCCACCCGCCGCCGGCGAGCCGCGAGAGTTCTTCCCCACCGGCTACGACGTCGGGTACCACACCGCGATGGAGTACCGGTTCGTGAGAGGGGCGTTCATGGAAGTCGGACCGGCCACGGTCTGGATGCGGATGGCGGTGCCGCTGGTGCCGGAGGAGCGACCCAGCCCCCTTCAGCGGGTCCTGATTGCCGCGGATTCGGGCAACGGCGTGAGCAGTGCCCTGGACTGGCGCCGCTACCTGTTCATCAATGTCGATCTGAGCGTGCATCTCCGCCGCCTGCCCGCGGGGGAGTGGGTCTGCCTCAACGCCGAGACGTTCCCGGAGGAGAACGGAGTGGGGATGGCCGACACTCAGCTACTCGACGAGCGCGGCCAGCTCGGCCGGGCCGTTCAGACGTTGCTCGTGGCGGAGCGGGACTCGATCGGCTGAGGCATAGCGAACTGCTCGGTGGCCGCGGTCGGCAGCACCCGCTCGAGTGAGGCGGCGACCTCAGGGTCGAACTGGCTGCCTCCCCCGCGGCGAAGCTCCTCGTTGCAGCCGTGCAGGCAAAGCCAAGGTCGATTCGGGCGCCGAGGAGACATTCATCGGCAATCGGCGCAAATCCTTTGAGGGTTGAGTAGCTTCTTCGCACGGGATGGCGAGGTTCTGGGATAAACGCGAGCTGGGGTCTCGGCACGGCCTGATCGCCGCAGTCGTGGCCCTCGCGGGAGCGATCTTCGCGTTCTCCGGCACCGCGGTGGCCGGACAGGATGAGCTCAAGGGCGGATCCGTCGTCATCCAGCTGCAGAACTCGCGCGGGCTGAAGCTCAAGCCGAAGACCATCACGATGCCGATCACAGGCGGGGCCGTCGACCCGGTCGACGGCTCGGGGACGGTGCAGGTGGTCGGCGGCTTCAAGGCGAAGCGCGGCAGGAGCAAGACGCCGGTGAAAATCACCACGCTCACGCTGGGCGCCAACGGTGGTCAGGGGAGCATCACTACGAAGGTCAACAAGGACTTCGTCGCCAACTTCGGGACCCTCTCGGGCGGAACGGTGGCCCGCACCGGCTGGGGCGCGACGATCTCCAACATCGGCGCGAAGATCACCGGACGGGGTGCCAAGGCGCTCAACCGGGCCTTCACGCCGAAGAAGAAGCGCAAGGGCGCGAAGAAGTCGGCGGGCCGCAAGGTCAAGGGCGGCCAGGCGCTCGGCACGGTCGTCTCGATCGTCACCGATCCCCGCTCGGTCGAGGTGGTCCCAGGCACCGGGACGCTCACGCTCCACACGAACCTCAGTGGCGCCTTCGCCAGCAAGCTTCCGGACCACTGCATCGAGCCGCTGAGTGGCGGAGTCGCCCCGATCGCTCCAGCCACCCAGTCGGTGGCGGACTTCGACTTCCCGGTGACGGGGGGGTCGGCCGCCCCCGACTTCAGCGCCGGCGAGGTGATCACCGGCGGTGGGCAGACGATCACCAAGAACAGCACGCTGCCCGGCGTGCTCACCCCGGCGGCATGCCCGTCCGCCGCTCCTCCGAACGGCACGCAGCTGATCAGCACCGATCTGAGCGTCGCCTTCGACCTGAACACGATGAGGTCGATTCCGACCCTGCCCAGCGGCACCACCCTGCCGCGCGCGCCGCTCGCCACGATCGACTTCTCGACCGGCACCAGGTCGGTCGATCCCGCCACCAAGACACTCAACGTGACGGGGGCGACGGTGCGGCTCGCGGACCTCGCGGCTCCGCTCCTCAACCAGACCTTCCCGAACGAGTCCGGCGCCGCCGGCAACGATTTCGTCACGGGGGACGAGATCGGCACGATCGACCTGACGGGGGTCAAGCTTCGTTAGCGGGTCTCGGGCGACGTTTTTCAGAGCTCTTTCGGCGTAGCTTTGATTCAACTTTGTTGCACCAGGGCTAAACGAGACATGCTTTTGGGGCTCATGGTTCGCGAATGCGGGCGACACAGCGGAAGGGCGACATCGCAACCTCGCGAGCCGTCGCCACCTTCACGCAGATGGGCTACGACGTCTCAATCCCGCTGACCGAATCTGCGTTCTATGACCTCATCGTTGATGACGGGCGCTGTCTGTATCGCGTCCAGTGCAAGTTCGTCTCGACGTCTGAGGTAGATCTCCGCCGGATACATTCGAATTCCAGGGGATATGTCACGAAGTTGCTGCCTGAGGGCGCCTACGATTGGCTCTACGTCTTGCGCCCGGACGGCGATGAGTTCCTCATCAAGGAATGTCATGCTGGGCGACGCTCGGTGACTCCATGTGCCGAGCATCGACTCGGAGGGGTGGCAGAGTCTGGTTGATTGCGGCAGCCTTGAAAGCTGTTGACCGGGTCCTCCCGGTCCGGGGGTTCGAATCCCTCCCCCTCCGCTGATACGCAGCTGACACCCGGATTATCCGGGTCAGTCCTGCGGGGCGCAGACGACCACCGGAATGACCCGGTCGCCGGCCCTCTCCTGGTAGCGCGCGAAGCCCGGATAGAAGTCGGTCGCGAGGTCCCAGAGCCGCTGCCGTTCGGGGCCTTCCGCCTCCCTGGCCAGGTAGCGGCCGCCGCCGCCCTGCTCCAGAGCTCGACCTCAGGATTGGCGGCGACGTTGTGGTACCAGGCCGGGTGATGGCGGTTGCCGCCTCGGGAGGCGATCAGGATCACGTCCTCGCGTTCCGTGAAATAGGCGAGCGGCGTGGTGCGCTTTGTGCCGCTCCGCGCACCGGTGTGGGTGAGCAGGACCGTCGGGGCGTTGACGGTGCTCTTCACCCGCCCGCCGGTGGCGCGCATCAGGTGGGGATCGATCTTGTTGCCGACATTGACCAGGAACCAGGTTCACCGGCCGCTGCCGCGCGGCCCACGAGAGCGTGTTCAGCCAGGGTCCCTTGGGCGTCAGCGGGTCGTACGACGGCACTCTCCCCATGCGCGCATGCTCCCATGAGCGCCTCTATCTAGGCTCCACCCATGCCTGAGTGGCGGAACTGGACGGGCGACCAGCGCTGCGTCCCGGCGCGGATCGAGCGGCCCCGCGACCGTGGCAACCTGATCGAGGCGGTCAAGCGGGCAGGCGAGGCGGGACTGACGGTCCGCGCCGTTGGCTCGGGCCACTCCTTCACCGACGCGGCGTGTACTGGCGGGGTGTTGTTCGAGATGGGCGGGCTCACGCGCGTGCTGGAGGTCGAGCGCGACGCCGGCCTGGTCAAGGTCGAGGCCGGCATCGGGATGCGGGAGCTCAGCGAGCTGATCTGGGGGCATGGGATCGCCCTCGAGAACCTCGGCGACATCGACAAGCAGACCATCTCCGGCGCGGTCGCCACCGGCACGCACGGCACTGGGTCCCGCTTCCGCAACCTCTCCTCGATGGTCGAGGCGATGGAGCTGGTGCTGTCCGACGGCACCTTGCTCGAGGTCTCCCCGACGTCCGAGCCCGAGCTGCTGGCCGCCGTGCGGGTGGGACTGGGGGCGCTCGGCGTGATCGCCACGGTGACGCTCCGCACCGTGCCCGCATTCTCGATCCGCCGCACGGACTCGCCGCTACCCCTGAGCGAGACGCTCGAGCGGCTCCAGGATCTGGCCGACGGCTCCGATCACTTCGAGTTCTACGTCTTCCCCCATACCGATGTCGCTCTGCTCCGCCGGAGCGAGCGCACCGACGAGCCCCCCGATCCGCGCCATCCCGCCATCGAATTCGGCCAGGAGGTGATCCTCGAGAACTGGGCGATGGGGGCGATGGTCAGGGCCGGGCGCCGGTTCCCCTCCCAGATCCCGAGGCTGTCGCGCCTCGCCTCCTCGCAGCTGGCGAGGGGCGTGAAGATGGATCGGAGCTACCGGGTCTTTGCGAGCCGGCGGATGGTCCGCTTCACCGAGATGGAGTACGCGATCCCGCGCCAGCACGCGGCCGAGGCGATCCCGCGAGTGCTCGAGGCGGCCGAGCGGGCGGACCCGCCCGTCGGCTTCCCGATCGAGGTGCGGTTCGTGGCGGGCGACGACTCGATGCTCAGTCCGGCCCACGATCGGGACAGCTGCTACATCGCCGTCCATCAGTACCGGGGGATGGCCTGGGAGAGCTACTTCCGCTCCGTCGAGGCGATCATGGACTCCTACGGTGGCCGGCCGCACTGGGGCAAGCGCCACTTCCAGACCGCCGCGACGCTGGCCGAGCGCTATCCCCGCTGGGAGGACTTCCTCGCGGCCCGTGCCCGCCTCGACCCGGAGGGCAGCTTCCGCAACCAGTACATGGACCGCGTTCTGGGCCCGCCGGCTACGAGATCAGCTCTCCAAGCCGCGCCGACTTGAGCACCTCGGCGAGCGCCTCGGGAGCCTGCGGGCGCGCGAAGTAGTAGCCCTGCCCCCGGTCGCAGTGGAGGGCCTGGAGCTCGCGCAGCTGCTCGTCGCGCTCGATCCCCTCCGCGGTCGCGGTCAGCTTCAGTCCATGGGCGAGGCCGATGATCGCCGCCACCCCGGCCGAGTCCTCCGGAGAGCGGCCAAGCCCGGCGATGAACGATGCGTCGATCTTGATCGCGTTCAGGCGGGGCAAGCGCTTGAGGCTGCCGAATGACGAGATCGCGACCCCGAAGTCGTCGATCAGCAGCCGGATGCCGAGCTCCCTGAGATCGGGGAGCGCGCTGAGGGCTGCCGCGCGCCTGTCCATCACGGCTCGCTCGTTGATCTCGAGGCAGAGGGAAGAGGCAGGGAGCCGGGCGTCGGCGATCGCCTGCGCGATCTTTCCGCTCAGGTCGGGGTCGGCCAGGCGGCGCTCGCTGATGTTCACCGAGACGTTGAAGTGCTTGCCCTGCGGCATCTCGGCGCGCCAGATCGCCCCCTGCCTGCAGGCCTCGCGGAGCACGACGTCGTCCAGGTCCGCGATCAGGTCGCTGGTCTCGGCGACGAACAGGAACTGGGCGGGCTCGAGCAGGCCGCGCTCCGGGTGGCGCCAGCGCACCAGCGCTTCGGCCCCGGTGATCGCGCCGCTGATCAGGTCGACCTCCGGCTGATAGTGGACGACGATCTCGTCGTGCAGGAGCGCGTCGCGGAGCTCCCGCTCGAGACTGGCGCGGTCGGTGTCGCCCTCGCGCATCCAACTCTCGAAGAGCGCGTAGCGGGACTTGCCCGCCGCCTTCGCCCGGTACATGGCCATGTCCGCCTCGCCGAGCATCACGTCGGGTTCCTCCACACTCACGCCCGGCCCGTAGAGCGAGATCCCGATGCTCGCGGCCTGGACGATCTCTCTGTCCTGGACGACGATCGGCTCGGTCAGGGCACCGATCACCCGGTCGGCGATCGCTCTTGCCTCTCCCTGGCCGACGCCCTCGCAGAGCAGCGCGAACTCGTCGCCGCCGAGCCGCGCCAGCGTATCCCCGGCCCGCAGCAGTCGCTCGAGGCGGCGCGCGACCTCGATCAGCACGTTGTCGCCAGCCGCGTGCCCGAGGGTGTCGTTGACGAGCTTGAAGCCGTCGAGGTCGAGGTAGATGATCGCGAACCCCTGGGCGCCGCGGCGGGTGGTCGCCATCCGGACCCTGTCGGCGAACAGGGTCCTGTTGGGGAGGCCGGTGAGCGAGTCGTGGAGGGCCTGGCGGGTGAGCCGCTCCTCGGATTCCTTGCGCTCGGAGATGTCCTCCATCTGCGCGATCAAATAGCTGAGGATCCCCTGGCTGTCATAGACGGGGGAGACCGTCAGGGAGATCCAGATCGGATGCCCGCCTGCGTGCTCGCAGCGGGTCTCGCCGCGGTACCCGTAGCTCTCACCGTCGGCCACCTCGCGCAGTGCCTCGACCTCGCGCTCCCGCTCGCCGGGGTAGATGATGTCGCCGAACCGCTGGCCGAGCAGGACGTTTTCGGTCCGCCCGCAGATCTCGCAGAGTGCTCGGTTGACGCGCTGGAAGCTGCCGTCGAGCGCGATCAGCGCCATCCCGACTCGGCTGTCGTCGAACGCCTTGCGGAAGCGCTCCTCGGCCTCCCGCAGCGCGGCCTCGGTCGCCTGACGGGCGCTGATGTCTCGAACGAAGGCGTGGAAGTGCCACCCCTCCCCCTCGCGCAGGGCCGAGATGGAGAGCTCAATCGGGATTTCGGTTCCGTCGCGGCGCAGTCCCTCGACCTCGAGGCGCCTCGCCATCATCTCCACCGCCCCCGAGGAGAGGAAGCGGGCGATTCCCCTCAGGTGGGCGTCTCGGTGTCGACGGGGAATGATCGTCTGGACGACGGGCCGGCCGACGACCTCGTCCCGGCCCCAGCCGAAGAGCCGCTCGGCCTGCGGATTCCACTCCCTGATCAGGCCGTCCTCGTCGATCGAGATGAAGGCCTCCTGTGAGGTCTCGAGGATGGATCTCGACTCGCGGTTGGCCCGGCGCAGGGCGTGCACGACGAGCTGGACTGCCGTCCCAACCGCGGCGGCGAGAGCGACCGCGAACAGCGCGCGTAGGAACTGGTCGCCGGTGTCGGTATGCGGCTCTCCGATCAGGACCGGCAGGGTCAGGGTGAGCGCCATGGCGACGATCGACACCGCCAGCTCCCGTCCCGTGCCGT
This sequence comes from Solirubrobacterales bacterium, assembly GCA_036520315.1. GTDB lineage: Bacteria > Actinomycetota > Thermoleophilia > Solirubrobacterales > 70-9 > DASUPK01. The sequence continues at coordinate 38,367 of DATDJZ010000072.1, forward strand.
AGATCGCGAACCACACCACCGGCAGCGCCACCAGCGGATCGAAGATGCTCGTCGAGCCCTCGCTCGCGTCCCGGAGCAGTCCCACGACGACGAAATAGGCGAGCAGCGGTACGGCCTGGGTCCAGACCGGGAGCCGAGCCCAGGGGAGGCCGAGGACGGCGGCGATCAGAACCGCGCTGGTCGCCGCTGCGACCAGCACCCGCGGGTCGGTGACCGAGGTGGCCGCGAAGGGCAACAGGACGAAGGGCAGGATCGCCCCCAGGAAGAACGGCGTCGTGCGCCGGTTGACGTCCTCTCCCTCGAAGAACCGCCCCGGTTCTATGTCAGGCGCAATCGAACGAGACCAGCCCGGATCGGGCTTCTCGCGGCCAGCGGCTCGCACGCGGTGCAATCGTCTCCTCTTTCCCCCCCTGGTTATACCCCCCAAATAGCGGCCCGGCCCGCCTTGGCGAGACGTCGAAGGTACGACTCACCCCTGGGCGCGGGAAAGACCGTTATTCGGTATTGGACGTATTGCTACAGGAAGCTCTTGCCTTCCCCGCGATAGGTGGGGACCTCGTCGCGGATGGTCATTCCGGTGACGAGATAGAGCTTGTTGAACCGCTCGCAGAGCTCGCCCGCCTTGACGTGCCGGAGATAGACCCGGTCGCCGATTCGGAGGCGGTCGGCCGCGGAGCCGCGCACGGGCGTCTGGACCTCTCCGGCGCCCTCGTAGGGATCGAGGCGCAGGCCGGCGGGCAGGTGGGGCACCGGCATCCGGTCCTTGGCCCCCACGCCCGAGGCGAGATAGCCGCCCCCCAGGGCGGTCGCGACGCCGGGCCCCGGGCGCCTGACGATGGGCAGGGCGAACATCGCCGCCGGTCGGAGCGTGAAGGCGCGGTAATGGTCGAAGAGGATCGGCGCGAAGAACCCCGAGCCGGCAGCGATCTCCGTGACGGCCCACTCTGAGGAGGTCAGCTCGATCGATCCGGTGCCACCGCCGTTCACGAACTCGAGCTGAGCGACCTCGGAGAGAGCGGTGACGATCTCGGCGCGGCGCTCCTCCACGTCCTTCGCGGAGGCCGATTGCATCCTCCGGATCAGCAGGTTGGTGAGCGCCTTGCGTGGCACGTTGTCGCCCACGCCCGCGATCTGGCCCTCGTACGCCATCAGGCCGACCAGCCTGGTGCGCTCGCGCCGGTCGATCTCCTGGGCTAGGTCGACCGCCTGCTCGGCGGTCCTGATCGGGGAGCGCTTGGGGCCGACCTTGAGGCGGCCGCGGAGCGGCCACCAGGAGAGGTCGATGTCCATTGCGACCCGCACCGGCGCGACGAAGGAGCCCGCCGCCTCCTCGATCAGGTCCAGGTGCTCGGTGCTGTCGACCATCACAACCGGGGCCTCGGCCGGATCCTCAGCGGTGATGCGGGCGAGGCGGGTCAGGCAGGCGCGGTCGGTCGTCGGATAGGCGACGACGAGGTCTCGGAAGCCCTGTTCCCAGAGCCAGATCGCCTCGGGCAGGGTGAAGCCGAGGATGCCCTGGAAGCCGGGATCGAGATCGAGCAGCCGCGACAGCACCGGTCGCGAGCGGACCGACTTGCTCGCGACCCGGATCGGTTTGCCCCGCGAGCGGCGAAGCATGTCCGCCGCGTTCGCCCAGACCGCATCGAGGTCGAGGAAGGCGAAGGGCGCCTGGACCTCGGAGAAGACCGCCTCGAAGCGCTCGTAGGCCTCCACCGGGGTGGGGAGAGGAAGGGGCGTGGGCGTGTCGATCGCCGAGAGCGGGTGCGTCTCCTCGACCGTTGCAGCCCGGCTCTCGTCCGCGGGTGTCATCGGGATCCAGCCTACAATCGGGCCGCGTGGTCGCCGCGGCGACCGCCGCCCCCGGAGAGGTGGCCGAGCGGCTGAAGGCACTCGCCTGCTAAGCGAGTAGGGGGCTAATAGCTCTCTCGAGGGTTCGAATCCCTCCCTCTCCGCTCGCGTCTCAACTCAGGCAGTGGTCCTGCGCTGCGCGTGATCAGGAGTGAGGGCGGCCGGGTTGGGCGCGCCGAGCAAGGCGAGCGCCAGCCGCAGCTCCTCGGCGAGCAGCTCGAGGGCGAGCCGGGCCCCCGCCTCTCCATCGAGCGCCAGGCCCCAGAGCGCCGGACGGCCGACCAGCACCGCCTGCGCGCCGATCGCGAGCGCGACCGCGACATCAGTTCCCCGCCGCACGCCGCCGTCGAGTAGGACCGGAATTCGCCCATCGACGGCCTCGACGACCTCGGGCAGGGCGTCGATCGTCGCCGGTGCGTTGTCGAGCTGGCGCCCGCCGTGGTTGGAAACCACCACGCCGGCGGCACCGTGCTCGACCGCCAGCGCCGCGTCCTCGCCGGTGATCAGGCCCTTGACCAGGATCGGGAGGTCGAACTCGCCGCAGAGCTGCTCGAGGTCGGACCAGGTGATCGAGGGGTCGACGAGGGCGAAGACCTCGGCCGTGGTCAGGCTGCGGTGTCCGACGGCGCCTTCGATAGCCGGCGCCCTGATCTCGGCCGGGACCTGAAAGTCGCTGCGCAGGTCACGCTCGCGCCGGCCTGCGTACGGGGCGTCGACCGTGAGCAGCAGGGCCTCGTAGCCGGACTCCGCGGCCTCCTCGACCATCGCCCGCGTCATCCCCCGGTCACGGAATAGATAGACCTGCATCCAGCGCTTCCCGTCCGGCGCCGCCATGGCGACCTCGGCCGGCCGAGTGCTGGTCAGCGAGGAGAGGCAGAGCACCGTCCCCGCGGCGCGGGCGGCGCGCGCCATGCCCTGCTCGCCGTCGGGATGGGCGAGCAGCTGGAAGGCGAGCGGCGCGACCAGGATCGGCATCTCCAGCTCCGCGCCCAGCACGGTCGTGCTGGTCGAGATCTCCGAGACGTCGACCAACACGCGGGGACGGAGCTCCCAGCCCTCGAAGGCCGCCGCGTTTCGGCGGAGGGTGCGCTCGTCCCCGGCGCCGCCGGCGAAGTAGCCGTGCGCCCCCGGCTCGAGCTTCTCCTCCGCGAGCGCTTCCAGGTCCGCGATGTTGATCGGATCCGAGACGCCGGAAGGCTATTCGGGTCCGGCTTGTCATCCTTTCCTCATGCCGAGGCGCAAGCGCGAAGCCGTCCAGACGGTCGACTACACCGATCCCGAGGGCAACGTCCTCACGCTCCGCCAGTCCCTGAGCGCGAGGACGATCCGGAAGCTCAACAAGTCTCATCGCAAGGACGCGGCCTCCGCGGACGACGTCTGGGCGCGCCGCAACGAGATGCTCTTCGAGTACCTGGCGGTGAGCTGGGAGATCTCCGGTCTACCACTCGACGACCAGAAGATGCTGATCGGCCGCTACCGGATGGCGGATTCCGGCGAGCAGCAGTGGGTGCGCGAGACCATGACTCGGCACGTCGAGCGCTACATCCCCGAGGTCGAACTGGGCGGCTGAGCTCCGCGAGCCGTCGCTACGCTAGGGCGCGCACGCGCCCGTAGCTCAGTCGGATAGAGCGTCGGTCTACGAAACCGAAGGTCACAGGTTCGAATCCTGTCGGGCGCGTTTCAGGAACCCGCTAATGCGGGCTTTTCTGCGTCTTGGATTGACGACCGGCGAGCTCAAATGAGCCTTTGGGCAACCGAGAGGGCAACACGCCGCCGGGGTGCTGGCCCGAGCAGCTGGGATCTCCCGGGGTGCTCTAGTTGCAAATCCGCCAGCCTGTGGCTCCAGGTGCTCGGCAGGCAAATGAGCAGCCGGCAAAGACGCCACCCATCTGCTTAGGTACTTCGCACGGCGTGAGTCAGATCGTGTGGTGATCTATGCAGAGGCACCAACACTGTGTGAAGTCTGATCGCAAGCAGGCCGCTTGTGCGCGAAGCTCGCGATCAGGCCCACGCTGCGTCAGCGGTAGGCGAATCGAACCTAAGGAGTCTCCATGGCCTTGATGAGCAAAGCGCCCGACCGTGCACTTATCGGTGGTGACTGGGTTGCAGGGAGCGCCGGCACCTTCGAGGTTCGCTCGCCGCATTCACGCGAAGTGATCAACACCGTCGCCCGATGCGATTCCTCTGATGTCGATCGGGCCGTCGCGGCGGCTCGGCGCGCGCAACCGGACTGGGCGGGGATGCCCTTGATCGACCGAGCCAAGATTCTCCGCAGGATCACCGAGGTCTTCCGCGACAACGCCGAGTCGATCGCCCGGATGGTGTGCGCCGAGATCGGCAAGACGATCACCGACAGCCGTGAGGAAGTCTACGAGTACGCGGCCCCCTCCTATGACAAGGCCGCCGGAGAGGTCCTTCGCCATCGAGGCCTGTCGCTGCCCTCGACACAAGAGCAGACCAACAACAAGCGGCTGGTGCTGGGACATCGCCCCCTCGGTGTGATCGGATCGATCACTCCGTACAACTTCCCGACCGACATCGGCTCGATCGCGATGGCCCACATCATCGCCGCGGGCAACACGGCGGTTTGGAAGCCGTCCGAGTTCGCGGCCACGAGCTGTGCAATGGTGGTCGAGCTCTTCGAGGAGGCCGGTCTGCCGCCCGGAGTGGTCAATCTGGTTCAGGGCTACGGTGACGTCGGCGCCGCGATCGTCGAGCACGAGGGCGTCGACGGGATTTTCTTCACCGGCTCCACCGCGACCGGTGAGCTGATCGCTCGCTCCGCGCCGCTCAAGCCTCATCTGCTCGAGCTCGGAGGCGACGGACCCTTCATCATCCTGGCCGACGCCGACGTCGACGCTGCCGTCGACGGAGCGATGAACGGCTGCTTCTACTACACCGGTCAGGTCTGCACCTCGGCCGAGCGCCTGCTCGTCCACGAGGCGGTCTACGACGAGTTCGTCGAGAAGCTCACCGGGCGTGCACGGGCGCTCAGGATCGGCGACCCGGCCGAGGAGGAGACGCAGATGGGACCGCTCTGCACCGAGGCGACCCTGGCGCGCGTGGTGGAGCACGTCGAGGACGCCCGCAGCAAGGGTGCCGACATCGTCCAGTTCGGACCTGAGGAGGATCTCTACTACCCGGCCACGATTCTCACGAACGTGAGCCAGGAGATGCGGATCATGCAGGCTGAGACCTTCGGTCCGGTGGCGCCGATCGCCAAGATCTCCTCGGCGCAGGAGGCGGTCGAGATCGCAAATCGCAGTGAGC
>DATDJZ010000073.1:0-3300 GCA_036520315.1 Solirubrobacterales bacterium
GGAGTTCGGTCCGGGCTCGCAACGAGTTGTTGAGCTTCCGCGACTCGGTCCGAGAAGTGCGGCACAGTGACATCGACCTTCGCCATACCGGCATGCAACCGCTCAAGCGCCTTCGCGTAGTCGGCTGGTGAGACCTCCTGAGATGCCTGTTCGTAGTAGGTCCAGAACGTGACCACGAACCCGTGCCGCTCATAGACACGCGGTTCCACTCGGGGCTCAAGACTCGCCACGGGGACCTCGATCTCAGTAAGCCGTCGTGCAATCTCAAGTTCGGCCTGGAACGCCTCAAGTCCGGCGAATGCCACTCGGGCAACGACGTCGCAAGGCAGCAAGCGCAAAGCGAGCTTGTTCGAATTGTGAAGAACGCTCGCGTCGGCGGCTGCCAAATCCAGCCCTGAGGCGACCTCCATGGCTGCACCTACGGCACGTACAACGTCTGACCCGTGCATCTCGACCCATTCTCGCCCGCTTGTGCACAGCGACCGATGCATGAGCCCAAGTGCCGTAGATGAGGTTGCCGACTACCACGAATTGGCAGCTTCCCTTCAGGCGTGAATCGCGAACACTGGCGCAGGCGAGGTTTCTCTCCTCAACTACGGAGTAGCGGTAATACCCGACTACGAGGGACCTAGGGAGAGGACGCTCGCCCATGCGACTACTGCTCGTGCTCGTACCGTTCGCGCGCCCGCTGCGCCGCAGCGACCGGCGTGTCTCCCTTGCCGTAACGGTCGATGACTGACTCTGGATTTGCCTTGGGTGTGAGCCTCGCCCACCAAACCGCGCCCTCCTGAGACAACACGAGGCCAAATCCGCGCGCGTCGAACCAAGCCGCTACGGAGATGGGTAAGGGACAAGAGACGGTGTCTCCAGTATTCGGTCGCCGAAGATCGCGAGTCGATATCGAGAGTCGTTACGTCGCGAATCGCTGATCGCCGTTCTCCCGGCAACGACGAGCGATACGTTTTCAGGCATGCAGCTCAAGGAGCGACCAGGTCCCCCGGGTCCGTATGCCGCGCCGGACGAAATAGCCCCGCCCAGGCCGGACGTCTCAACCGGCGGCACCCGTTACGCCGACATTGAGTACGCGAGGGTCATGGGCTTCCGGCCACTCCGAATGGACCTCCTGCTGCCACCGGCCCCCAGCGGCCCGGTACCGGTGGTGGTGTGGATCCACGGCGGCGCCTTTCTCTTCGGCTCGCGACTCCACGGCGCGGTGACCGAGCCGGCCTGTCGGGCCTTGATCGAGCGAGGCGTCGCTGTTGCTCTGGTGGAATACCGCTTCAGCGGCGAAGCCCTCTTCCCAGCGTGCCTTCATGACGTCAAGGCCTCCGTCCGGTGGCTGCGTCAATTCGGTGAGCACGTAGGCGTGAACGGTGAAGCCATCGGTGTATGGGGTGAGTCCGCGGGAGGTCACCTCGCGGCCTTCATCGCCCTCAACGGCAACGACGAACGGCTCGACGGCACGGTTGGCGTCACGGGCTGCTCGTCGGACGTCGTGGCCGGTGTGGCTTGGTACCCGGACACCGACTTCTTGGCCTTGGGGCCGGGGTCGGACCGGACCGGTTCGCCCGATCCGACGTCGCCGGAAGCACTCCTGATCGGCGGCCCTACCCGGGATCGCCGCGAGGATGCCGCGTTTGCGAGTCCCGTCACCCACGTTCACCCGGGCGCAGCGCCGATCCTGCTGGTACACGGCCTCGAGGACGGCCTCCTACCGCCTGAACAGAGCGCACTGATGCATGAGGCGCTGCAGACAGTCGGTGCTACCAGCGAGGTGGAGTGGATCGAAGGAGCCGATCACGTGTTCTTCGGCGTCGATCCCGACCCCATAGCGGATCGATCCGCCGACTTCCTCGTTCGTCATCTCGCCTAGACCCGGCCGGCTTTGCCGAGGCGATTCTCTGGGTTCATGCGAACAATCTGCGCGCACGGAGGTTCTACGAGCTCGGGGGCTCGTGTCCCGACAGTGCCGAGAAGCCAGTCGAGTCCTTCGACATCCCTGTCCTTGAAGTCCGTTATCGCATCCGACTGAAGTAACGACCCAGTCCGGAAGAACGGCACTGCGGGTGAGACCTCTGCTCGTCAGGGGACATTCGCGAACGCTGGCCCATGCAATGTCGTCAGCGCACCGCTTGATCGTGGTTGGCTCATCGCGGGATAAGCTTTGCTGCGATTGAGCGTCTCATGGGTGGCGATGGGGGGAGCGCACACAGCAGCGTTGCCCAGCGAGCAGGTTCTGCGCTGGGTGGCCGGAGTGGTCGGCGGGATGCGCGTCCTTTCGGTCGAGAACCCCTCCCGCAGCACCCACCGTCCCTCTGGCACCTTCCGCCTCCGAGTCGAAGGGACGTCGACCGGCGCCACTGACCTAATCCTGAAGGTCTCGGTGCCGCGCTGGATCACCGACGGCATGGTGATCACCAACGCCCGGGCCCTTCGGCTGGCCGAGGCCCATGGCCTGGTCGCGCCGCGCCTGATCGCCGCCGATCTCGACGGGACGGCCAGCGGAACCGTGGCTACCCTGGAAACCTTCCTGTCCGGCAGCAGCGATCTCCCGCCGATGGTTTCTGCCGTCCGCCTCCGGGAAGCCGGAGCCGCAATCGCGAGGGTCAACGCCGTCCTCTTGGAGTCACAGGCCGACCTGCCGTACCGTCCCCGGCCGATTGCCGTCGACGATCGCGCCACCGAACGCCGGCGGGGTTGGATGCCGACGACGCCTCTCTTGCATCGGGCCGACGAGCGGGTCAGGTCGCATCGCGTGCCCGCGGCCGTGTCGGTGTTCGTGCATGGCGACGTCTGGGGCGGCAACATGCTGTGGGAGGGCGACCGTTGCGTCGCGCTGATCGATTGGAAGACGGCCGGAGTCGGTGATCCGGGAGTCGACCTCGGCAGCCTTCGGATGCAGACGGCCCTTCAGTACGGCCAGGACGCGCCAGCCCATGTGTTGGAGGGCTGGCAGCGACAGGCCGGACGGGCGGCAACCGCAGTGCCCTACTGGGACGCCGTCGCCGCGCTCAACACGCCGACCGTGATGCAAGGCTGGCCGGGGTTCGCCGACGACGGTAGCCCGCTGGACGCCGCGGCCGTCACGGAGCGCCGCGACGCGTTCCTCCGCACCGCCCTCGATCAGCTTCCGGCACGAATCAGCTAACCGCGGTGCGACCGCTGCGTTGCAGACACGCGGACACCTAGACCCAACGCGAGGCGGGTTCCAGCCACCTTCATCGGCGGGGACCCAGCACGGCGAGATGTCAGGGGACACTCCCGAACACTGGCGCAGGCGAGAGTCCTGCGCGTAACTAC
>DATDJZ010000074.1:0-6634 GCA_036520315.1 Solirubrobacterales bacterium
GCGCCTCGTCGTCAGGCCGGGTGTCACCGGCTTCGCCCAGACCAGGATCACCCGTGAGGACTCCTGGGAGGACAAGCTGATCCACGACCTCGAGTACATCGCCGACCGCTCGATCCGCCTCTACCTCAGGGTGCTCGGCGCGACGATGGCCAGGATCATCCGGCTGACCCTCAGCGGCCGCAACCGGTAGAGGGCCCGTACGGGACATAGCCGACGTCGTGTATCAATCCTGTAATAGGCTGTGTGAGCCGATGGAGGAGGGACGCTGGGTGTTCCGCAGGTTCGCGATCGTGATCGGGCTGGCGCTCGCGCTGGGCTGCCTGCTGGCTCCCCCGGCGGGCGCCGCCAAGAAGCCCAAGAAGGTCAAGGACACGACGACCTGGTTGTGCAAGCCGGGGATCCCCGATAACCCCTGCGAGCCCGGGTTCGCGACCACCGTGGTCTCGCCCACGGGCCAGGCAGTCGGCACCACGACCCCCACGGCAGATCGCAAGCGGAAGTTCGATTGCTTCTACGTCTATCCGACGGTCAGCGACGACAAGAGCATCAACTCGGATCTCTCCATTGATCCGGAGGAGCGCTCGATCGCGCTCTATCAGGCGGCGCGATACAGCCTGCACTGCCGCGTCTTCGCGCCGATGTACCGCCAGATCACGCTGCAGGCGCTTTTCAGCGGCACTGCCCTCCCGCCCGACGCTCAGCAGCTCGCGTTCAACGACGTGCTCGCCGCCTGGAAGACCTACCTGCGCAAGTACAACCAGGGTCGGGGTGTGGTCCTGATCGGCCACTCCCAGGGCACCTTCGTGCTGCGCGAGCTGATCCACCAGGTCGTTGATCCGAAGAAGAAGGTGCGGAAGCGGCTGATCTCAGCGATCCTGCTCGGCGGCAACGTGACGGTCGCGCCGGGCCGCACCGTCGGCGGGGACTTCAAGCACGTTCCAGGCTGCAGCAAGGCGAAGCAGTTCGGTTGCGCGATCGCGTTCTCCACCTTCAACGCGCCGGTGCCGCCCGACTCGAGATTCGGTCGCCCGACCGACTTCACGCCGGCCGGCCTGCCGACGACCGGCGACGTGCTCTGCACGAATCCGGCGGCGCTCGGCGGCGGCTCGGCGCTGCTGACCTCGGTCTTCCCGACCCAGCCGTTCGCGCCCGGGACGACGATCGGCATCGCGACTCAGGCTGTCGGCGAGCCCAGGCCGACCGGGGCGACCACGCCCTGGTTCCAGGCCCAGGCCTACGCCGGCGCCTGCGACCCGTCCAATAACGCACACGTGCTGCAGATCAGCCCGGTCGCCGGCGCCCCGACCCTGCACGCCGTACCCGATGCGACGTGGGGACTGCACCTGGTAGACGCCAACATCGCGCTCGGCAACCTCACCGACGACACCGCGGTCGAGGCGAAGGCCTGGCTGAAGGCGAACGCCAAGCCGAAGAAGAAGAAGTAGACGACACACTCGCGCCCCCGCGAGTGATCCCGGGCGCTCTCTAGTCTTCCCCGCATGTGCGGGATATGCGGTCTCGTCAGCCTGGACGGGGCCACCGCCCCGGATCCCGCGGCGCTGACCGCGATGAACGAGACGCTGGTCCACCGCGGCCCCGACTCGGATGGAAGCGTGATCGATGGCCCCTGCGGCCTGGCGATGCGCCGCCTCTCGATCATCGACCTGGCGGGCGGCGATCAGCCGATCGGCAACGAGGACGGCCGGATCCAGGTGATCCAGAACGGCGAGATCTACAACTACCGCGAGCTGATGGAGGAGCTCCGCGGCCGCGGCCACACCTTCTCCACCCACAGCGACACCGAGGTCCTCGTCCACCTGTATGAGGAGCGCGGGCCGGCATTCGTGGAGGAGCTGCGCGGGATGTTCGCGATCGCGATCTGGGACGCCCGTCACGGCCGCCTCGTCCTGGCGCGGGACCGTTTCGGGATCAAGCCCCTCTATTACCGCGTCGCCCGCGGCCAGCTCTCCTTCGCCTCCGAGCTCAAGGCGCTGATTCGGCAACCCGGCTTCTCGCGCGAGATCGACCCGGAGGCCCTGGAGGCCTTCCTCGCCTTCAACTCGATCCCGGCGCCGCTGACGATCTTCAGCGAGGCGCGGAAGCTGCCGGCGGGCCACACGCTGCTCGCCGAGGCGGGAGAGGTCGAGTTGCACCGCTATGCCAGGCCGACTCCGGTGTCGGCGGATCAGGTGCGCACCGAAGGCGACGAGGCCCTCGCCGAGGAGCTGCGCGGGCGGCTGCGGGACTCCGTGCGGGCGCACCTGGTCTCGGACGTGCCTGTCGGCGTGCTGCTCTCGGGAGGCATCGACTCGGCGGCCCTGACGGCGCTGGCGGCGGCGGAGAGCGGCTACCGGGTGAGCACCTTCTCGATCGGGTTCGAGGAGCAGTCGTTCGACGAGCTCGAGCTGGCCCGTCTCGTCGCCAAGCGCTACGGCACCGACCATCACGAGCTCGTCCTGCGCCCGGATGCCGTCGACCTGCTGCCCCGCCTGGTCGAGGCCTTCGACGAGCCCTTCGGGGACTCCTCGGCGCTCCCCACCTATCTGGTCTCGCAGCTGGCTTCGGACACCGTCAAGGTGGTGCTCTCGGGCGAGGGCGGCGACGAGCTGTTCGGCGGTTACTACACCTACGTCGCCGACCGGCTCGCGCCGCGGGTCGGCAGGGCCGCTCCATTGCTGCGGCCCCTGGTCGAGCGGCTGCCGAGCTCATCGGGGAAGGTGAGCTTCGACTACAAGGCCAAGCGCTTCGTACGCGGCGCGCACCTGCCGCCCGTCGAGCGCCACCACGCCTGGAGGGAGATCTTCTCCGCGAACGCGCAGGACGAGCTGCTGAGCTCGCCGCGGACCACCGATCCGCTCGACGTCTACCGGGCGCGCTACGCGGAGACCGAGGGCGCCCAGGAGCTGGCGCGCCTCCAGGACCTCGACCTCGGCATCTACCTGGTCGACGACCTGCTGGTGAAGACCGACCGCGCCAGCATGGCCCACTCCCTCGAGGCGCGCGTGCCGTTCCTCGACCCGGTCGTCGCCGAGCTCGCGCTCGCCCTGGAGACGAAGCAGAAGGTGCGGGGCTTCTCCAAGAAGCGGCTGCTGCGCCGCGCCGTGGCGCCGCTGCTGCCGCGCGAGATCATCCGCGGCCGCAAGCAGGGCTTCTCTATCCCGGTGGCGGCGTGGCTCCGGGGAGACCTCGGGCCATTCGCCCGCGACGTCCTCTCACCCGAGACCATCGAGCGGCAGGGCTATCTCGATCCCGGCGGCGTCTCGCGCGTCCTCGACGACCACATCTCCGGCAGGGAGGACCTCAGCCGGCAGATCTGGGGACTCCTCAACTTCACGCTCTGGTTCGACCGGTACGCGCGCGAGCCGGCATCAGCGGAAGCTTCGATCGGCAAGGCCGGCTGATGCCCGACACGATCGACGCCCTCTTCGGCTTCATCTTCGCCGGCGCCGCGGTCTGGGCACTGGTCCCGGCGACTGAGTCGCTGGCCCGCGGGATCGGGGCGATGGACGTCCCCAACGAGCGCAGCCTGCACGAGGTCGCAACGCCAAAGCTCGGCGGCATCGCGGTGCTGGTGGCGGTGCTGATCGGGGGCACGATCTTCCTGCCGTGGGATCAGGAGACGCGCTCGATCCTGGTCGGCGCCATCGTGATCACCGCGGTCGGCGTAATCGATGACCTGGTCGACCTCCCCGCCGGCCTCAAGCTCCTCGGACAGATCGCGGCGGCGATCATCCCGGTCGCCTCCGGGGTGACCGTCGACACCTTCACCCTGCCCTTCCTCGGGCGGGTCGATCCGGCCTCCATCCAGCTGCTCGATCCCCCGGGAATCGGGGCCATCGACCTCGGCCAGGTGTTGACCGTGTTCGGCATCGTCGCGGTGGCGAACGTGATCAACCTGATCGACGGCGTCGACGGGCTCGCCGCCGGTGTCTGCTTGATCTCGGCCGCCGCACTCGCCGTAATCGCCCTCTCGCTCGACCGGAACGCGGCCGGCGTGCTGGCAGCGGTGACCGCCGGCGCCTCGCTTGGTTTCCTCCGGCATGGCTTCCCGCCCGCAACCAGTTTCATGGGGGACACGGGCTCGAACCTCCTGGGCTACCTGATGGCCGTGATCACCATCCAGGGAGCGCTGAAGACCAACGCGGTCGTCGCCCTCTTATTCCCGCTGGCCATCCTCGCCGTCCCCATCCTCGACACGGGCTTCGTCGTCGCCAAGCGGGTCAAGTACGGCCGGCCGATCTACCGCGCCGACACCGAGCACTTCCACCACCGGATGGCCCGGATCGGCTTCAGCCAGCGGCGCACGATCGCCTACCTCTACGCCTGGACCCTGATCCTCGCGGGGCTGGCGCTGGCCCTTCGCTTCGTCCCCTACACGGACAACCACGGCAACTTCGACCCCCTCTGGACGGTGGTGATGGCGGCCTGCCTGCTCGCCGCCGCGATCGCGAGCTTCCGCCTGCTCGCCGCGCTCGAGATCCTCAAGCTGCTCAAGGTGCGCAACAGGCAGTGGCGCCGAAGGCTCGGACTCGCCCAGATCGGGGAAGCGCCGGTTGACCCCGAGGTGGAGGAGGGCGTCATCCGCGAGCTCGACACCGGAACGTTCTCGGTCGTGGATCCTGAGACCGGCGAATTCACCGCCGTCGACCCCGACACGGGCGAGATGGAGCCGGTGGATCGGGACGGCGGGGAGGAGGTCAGCCCGCCCCAACCGCCCGAGCAACCTGCTCGCGCCCCCGATACACGCGGCTCATGATCGTTCCCTGCCGCACTCCCAGCGCCTGCGCGGCCTCGGCGTAGCTGAGACCGGCGACGTCCACTGCCGCAACTGCCTCTCGGTACGGGCGCGCAAGCTCCGCGACGGCATCGAGCACCTCGGTCGCCTCCAGCGAGGACTCCGGGTCGCCCTCCGCGCTCCGCGCAGCCAGTTCGTCGGGGACCTGCTCGCGGGGATCCGTCGTGGCGCGCCGGGTGCGCTCGTCACGGAGATGGCTGTACCAGACGTTTCTCAATGCCTTGACGAGATAGCCGAGATCGTCGTCGCGGCGCAGGAACCGAGGGCGGGCGAGGACCTTGACGTAGGTCTCCTGGACCAGTTCCTCGGCGAGGTCGCGGGAGCCGCACATCGCGCACGCCGCCCGAAACAGCGTGTCGATGTGGTCCCCGGCAACCTCGGGATCAAGCCGGCGCTCCTCCCTCTGGACGGTGATCGCAGTCAGAACGGCACCGCCCCGTCGCCCTTCCAGGAAGCCAGCTTGAGTAGCTCGCGGTTGCCCACACCTGACGCGGAGAGCAGGCAGGTCCGGCCGTTCCGCCACCAGGTGACCACCCGGCGGCCCCGATCGCCGAGGGCGTGCAGCGTGACCCCGTTTCGCCTGGTGGTGCTGGCGTCGCTCGGCGCGGCGATCCCGTCCCCGGAGACGATCGTGTAGGCGATTCGCTTCCCGTCGTGCTCGTAGAGGACGGTCCGCGCCTCGCGGTCGCCCAACCGGTCCGAGCGGATCCCGGCCTGCCGCCAGCCGAACTCCTTCGAGAGGTTCGGGAAGGGGACACCCTCGACGCCTGCGGCGAGCAGCTTGGGGTTCGATGGCTCGACGGCCACCGGGGCGGTGGGTGGCCGCGGCGCGAGCCGTGCCGCCTCTACGACGGTGGGCTCGTCGGAGCCTGCCGACAGGATGAGGACAACGGCTATGGCCGCCGCCGCTGCTCCGGCCAGCGCACCGCCTACGGCGAAGCGCGGTCGGCTTGCGCGGCGCGGCGAGGTCTCGGCCTCGGTCGCGATCCGCGTCCTGAGAGACATGGGCGCCTCCAGGCTGAGCCCGCGGAGCGCGGCGGCACCGGCGCGCTGGCGCTCGAAGGCCGCGCGCAGGGTGGGAGAAGCGGCGAGCCGAGCCTCGAGCTCCGCCCGCGGGTGGCCCTCGAGCGAGCCATCCGCGAGAGATGCCAACTCATGGCGGGTCCGCTCGTCGAGGTCTCTGTGCGATCGATCACCGTTCATGCGTGCTCCACCCATGAAGACGCGCGAGCGATCGATCTATTCCAAGGACCCACGGAATAAATACGGGCTGGGGCCGTCCTCGGGTTTGCAAATCGACCCAAGGAGCTCGACATGAGAACCAAGCACCTCAGCACCAAGCGCCTCAGGCGCCTCCGGCCCACCCCGGCGCTGATCGTCGCCTTCGTCGCCCTGTTCGCGGCGATGGGGGGCATCGGCTACGCGACCGCGAAGCTGAAGCCGAACAGCGTCAAGGCGAAGAACATCAGGGCCGGCGCGGTGACCAGCGAGAAGCTGGCCAATGGCGCCGTCACGACGCCCAAGCTGTCGCCCGACGCCGTGGCGCCGAACGCAACGAACGCGACGAACGCCGTCAACGCAATGAACGCGGCGAACGCCAAGAAGCTCGGCGGCGTCGCTCCGGGCCACTGCCAGCTCGGCTGGCTGAAGGCCTCGGCGGTGATTGACACCGCGCCCCTGACGGATGCCAACCCGGACATGGACGTCTCCGGCTTCGACTGCGCAAGCGCGGCGGATGACGCGATCCACATCCATCGAGACGCAGTCGGGCGTTACACGGTCACCATCGCAGGGCTCGACTCGGGCACCGCGATCTCCGGAATCGCCGGTGGGGTCCCG
>DATDJZ010000075.1:0-4473 GCA_036520315.1 Solirubrobacterales bacterium
GGCTCGCCGACGACCCGGCGAAGCAGGAGGCGCTCGGCACCGGAATCAGGGAGCTGTTCGAGGTCGAGGAGGTCCCCGCGGACCAGCTCGACCCCGCCGGGATCGAGGGGGTAGGGGTATTCGGATACATCGACTCTCACTTCAAGCGCGCCTACCGGCTGCGGCTCGCCTCCAACCCGGCGCTCGATGAGGGGCTTGCCGGGCACTCCGAGGCCTATCGGACGCTCGACGCCGCGATCCTCGAGGAACTGGTCCTCAAGGGAATCCTCGGAATGAGCACCGAGGACATCGCCGCCAAGCGCGGCATCGGCTACACGCCCAGCATCGATGAGGCCATGGCAAAGCTCGACGCCGGCGACTATCAGGCGGCCTTCCTGCTCCGGCCCACGCCCGTCGACCAGGTCCCCGAGGTCGCCGCCGCCGGCGAGACCATGCCCCCGAAGTCCACCTACTTCTTCCCGAAGCTCCTCACCGGTCTGGTCTTCAACCCGCTCGCCTAGCCCAACCAAGCGGGGCGATAAGGTCGCCGCAGTGGTCAAGATCTACACGCGCAAGGGCGACGACGGCACGACGAGCCTCTGGTACGGCGGGCGCGTGCTCAAGACCGACGTGCGGACCGAGGCCTACGGGTCGCTCGATGAGGCCAACTCCGCGCTCGGCCTGGCGCGATCCCTCTGCAAGGGGGAGGACCAGGCAGATGTCCACGACACGATCCTCGCCCTGCAGCGGAACCTCTTCGTCGCGGGTGCCGAGCTCGCCACCGCTCCGGAGGCCGCTGAGCGACTCGAGGGCGGCGTCAGCCGGATCAGCGAGGAGATGGTCGGTGCGGTCGAGGCCGACATCGACCGCTACATGGGCCAGGTCGAGCTCCCGCCCCACTTCGTCATCCCGGGGGGCACCGAGCTGTCGGCAGCCCTGGACGTGGCCCGATCCGCGATCCGCCGTGCGGAGCGGCGGGTGGTCGAGCTGCGCGACTCGGACGGCCTTGCCTCCGACGTCGTCCTCCGCTACATCAACCGCGCCTCCGACCTCGCCTTCGCCCTGGCGCGCTTCGTGGACGAACCGAACCCGGAGATCTTCGAGGGCAGGAGCGGGGCTTGACGAAGCATGTCGTCGTCCGCCGGCGGAGCGGCTACGAGCACGAGGTGGAAATTCGCCAGCATCGCCTGATCGTCGACGAGCCGGAGGCCAAGGGCGGCACCGATCAGGGGCCCGCACCCTCCGAGCTGCTCGCGGCCTCCCTGGGCAGCTGCACGGCGATCACGATCCAGATGTACGCCGAGCGCAAGCAGTGGGGCCTCGGCACCGTAGAGGTAGCCGTCGATTTCACCGAGGCCACCGCGGATGACCCTCCCACCTTCGACGTGACGATCACCCTCGGGGCGGAGCTGAGCGAGGAGAGCCGCGAGCGCCTGCTCATCATCGCCGGGAAGTGCCCGGTGCACAAGGCGCTCAAGGCCCAGGAAGTCGTGATCCACGACTCCCTGGAGTTCATCGAGGAAGCCGAGGACGAGGACTGAGGCGTGGACCTCGGCCTCAGCGGTCGCGCCTGCGTGGTGACCGGCGCCAGCCGCGGCATCGGCCGCGCCACCGCCCGGATGCTCTGCGCGGAGGGAGCGGACGTGCTCCTCGTTGCCCGCTCCGAGCAGCAGCTGATCGAGGCGGCGGACGAATGCGCCGCGGCGGGGGAGGCGGCCGGCGGCCGGGCGGAATCGCTGATCGCCGACGTGGCAGATCCCGAGGCGGCGCAGCGGATCATCGGCGAGGCCCACGGCCGTCTCGGCCAAATCGACGTCCTGGTCAACAACGCCGGCACCGCGCGGTGGCGCGATCTCGACGATGTCCCGGACGAGGACTGGTACGCGGCCTGGGAGCTGAACGTGATGGCGCCGATGCGCCTGATGCGGGCGGCCGCCCCGTCCATGCGGGAACGGGGCTGGGGCCGGATCGTCAACGTCTCGAGCACGGCCGGCAAGCGCCCGTCGGCCTCCATGCCCGAGTACTCGGTGGCGAAGGCTGCCGAGCTCTCCCTCTCCCGCCTCTACGCCGACCGCTACGCGCCCCACGGTGTCCTGATCAACGCGATCTGCCCCGGGCCGGTCAAGTCCGAGCTCTGGATGGATGAGGGCGGCCTCCTCGACCAATCGAAGCAGCTGGGTGGCCACGAGACCCGCGAGCAGGCTCTTGACGCGGCCGGGTCGAAGCGCCCGATCGGCCGACTTGCCGAGCCCGAGGAGATCGCCGGGGCGATCGTCTTCCTCTGCTCCGAGCACGCCTCGTATACCTCCGGCGCCGCCTGGAGCGTCGATGGCGGAACGGTCCAGATCATCATCTGATCTGCGGGAGGTGCTGCTCGACCCGGCCGAGGCCGCCGAGCTCGAGGCACACGGCCGCACGGAGGCGGCGGTGCTCGTGCCGATGCACGGCTGGCCGGAGAACCCCGGCCTGGTGCTCACCGAGCGCCGCTCGGACCTGAAGCGCCATGCCGGGGAGATCTCCTTCCCCGGCGGGCGGCGGGACGCCGGCGAGGAGCTGATGCAGACCGCCCTGCGCGAGGCCGACGAGGAGATCGGCCTGTCCCCCGACAACGTCGAGGTCGTCGGAGCCCTCCCGCCGATCGGCACCTTCGTCACCAACTACAAGATCACGCCCTTCGTGGGCCTGATCGAGGAGGGGATGCGCTTCGAGCCCAACCCCACCGAGGTCGAGAGCGTCCTGGTCGCTTCGCTCGAAGATCTCGCCGCCGGCTATGAGAGGCGGCGACTGGTGAGACGCGGGGTGCCGATCAAGACGGACACGTACCTGGTGGCCGACAAGATGATCTGGGGAGCGACGGCCCGCATCCTGGCGATGCTCTTCGAGCGGCTCCGGGCTTGATGCCGTAGTCCGCCAGGCCTCGATTGAATGGGAGCGATGAGTTCTCGGAGCGAGGCCCGTCTATAGAGACATGAGCAAGGTGAGATTTGACATCTCGGTTTCGCTGGACGGCTTCGTCGCCGGCCCGAATCAGAGCGCGGAGAACCCGCTCGGCGTGGGCGGGGAGGAGCTGCACGACTGGGTTGTCGCCCTGAAAGCGTGGCGCGAACCCCACGGCAGGGAGGGAGGCGAGGTCAACGCCAGCAGCGAGGTGGTCGAGGAGGCGAAGGCCAACGTCGGCGCCGAGATCATGGGGCGCGGCATGTTCGGCCCCCCCGACGGCGGCCCCTGGGGGGACGATCCATGGCCCGGTTGGTGGGGAGAGGACCCGCCCTTTCACAAGCCGGTCTTCGTCCTCACCCACCACGAGCGCGAGCCGCTGACGCTCTCCGATACCACCTTCACCTTCGTCACCGACGGGATCGAGTCGGCGCTCGAGCAGGCCAAGGAGGCGGCTGCCGGGAAGGACGTCTTCCTCGGGGGAGGCGCCGAGATCATCAATGAGTACCTGGCGGCGGGCGTGGTCGACGAGCTCGAGCTGCACGTAGTCCCGATCCTGCTCGGCTCCGGCTCACGCCTCTTCGAGGGCGTCGGGCCGGAGACAAGACTTGAACAGCTCCGCGCGGTCGAGGCCCCCGGGGTCGCGCACCTCAAGTACCGCGTCGTGAAGTGACAGGGCGGCCGGCCCCCGACGCCGGCCGGCCGCCCCGTCGCTAGTTCGCTGAACGGCTTCGGTCGTGGTGGGCGCGCTGGTAGACGCGGACGTACTTGACCTCGAGCCGTACCGGGAACTCCGTGTTGGTGGGATCGCCGCCATTGGCTCCGCCGATCGCCTGGCTGAGAAGCAGGAAGGCCGGCCGGTGGAGATAGGGATTCCCGGTTCTGCCGTGTACCGCATCTGCCACGGGGAAGCGGTGGACCAGCTTGCCATCCAGGAAGAGGTCGATCCACCGGGCGTTCCAGTCCATCGCCCAGAGATGGAACCGATTTGCCCATGCCTGGCCACCGAGGCCGGCAAGTGACTGCCTAGTGCTCGACCAGCCGCACCAGGTCGGTTTCGGGTTGCACACATTCGCCAGGACCAGGTTCCGGTAGTACTCCATGATGTCGACTTCACCGGGCGCGGGCCAGGCTTTGGGGTCACGTCGGAAAGAGCCGCCGAGCGTCCAGAAGGCGGGCCAGCTTCCCTGGCGAGGGTCAATCCGGATCAGAGCCTCGGCGCGGCCGTAGGTGAAGGAGTACCTGCTCGCGAGCGATGCCGATGTGTAGTCCGCGACGCGGCGATTCTGCCGCCAGTGGGTGCTTCCAGGCCGGTAGTCGGGATTTCGCTTCTCTTGGCGTCGCGCCTCGAGGACCAGCACGCCGTCGTGGCAGGAGGCATTTCCCGGCTGGTACCACTGGAGCTCTCCGTTGCGAACGAAGCCGTGCTCGAAGCTCCACTTCGCCCTGCTCGGACACCTCGCCTCGTTGAACTCGTCGTGCCAGACGAGCTTCCCACCTTCGCTGTGGGGCATGCCCGGTCCCCCGGGGGGAGGCGCTTCAGCCGCCGCGCGGTCA
>DATDJZ010000076.1:0-7646 GCA_036520315.1 Solirubrobacterales bacterium
ACGGCCAGATCGGGGAGGTCGAGGCGGTGTTGAGCAAGGACCCCTTGGACAAGTCAGGCCTGGACATCGTGCCTCGCATACGAGAGGCGGTCGCGAATGTCCCGAACGCGACGGTCCTGGTGGGCGGCACGAGCGCGATCAACTACGACGTCGACCAGGCGAACCAGCACGACCTCGAGATCATCGCCCCGCTCGCCCTGGTGGTGATGGCGATCATCCTGGCGATCCTGCTGCAGGCGCTGGTCGCGCCGCTCGTCTTGCTCGCGAGCGTCGTGCTCTCCTTCGCCTGCACCCTCGGGGTCTCGATCCTGTTCATCCGCTTCGTGGTCGGGGACGCCGGCTTCGATTCCTCGATCCCGATCTTCGCGTTCATCTTCCTGGTCGCCTTGGGGATCGACTACACGATCTTCCTGATGGCTCGGGTGCGCGAGGAAGCCCGCCGCTACGGCACCCGCGAGGGCATGCTGCGGGCTCTCTCCGCAACCGGACCCGTGATCACCAGCGCCGGGGTGATCCTCGCCGGGACCTTCTCGGTGCTGATGACGCTCCCAGTGAGCTTCACCTTCGACCTCGGCTTCATGGTTGCGCTGGGCATCCTGCTCGACACCTTCATCGTCCGAACGATCATGGTCCCGGCCGCCGTCGAGGTGATTGGGGACAAGATCTGGTGGCCGTCCACCGCCCGCGCCGGTGGCCGACTGCGCGAGGAGACCGGCGAGCACACCATCCCCGAGCCCGCCGAGGCGGGCTAGCGCCCCTTCCAGATCGGCTTGCGCTTCTCCGCGAAGGCGGCGACCCCCTCGCGGAAATCCTCGGAGCGGAAGCAGGACTCGCGCAGCTCGATCAGCTCGCGCTCCTGTTCCGGCGTCAACCGGGCATGGGAGTTGAGGGTGTCGATCGCGTGCTTGTTACCCCGCATCGAGAGCGGTGCGTTGGCCGCGATCCCGGCCGCCAGCTCGACCGCCGCTGACTCGAGCTCATCGTCGCCAGCCAGCTGGTTGACCAGGCCGATCTGCTCAGCGCGTTCCGCCGTCACGTTGTCGCCGGTCAGGAAGAGCTCCTTGGTTCGGGGCACGCCGATCGCGTCGATGAAGCGCTCCAGCCCGGTGTGGCCATAGATCAGGCCCAGCTTCGCGGGCGGCATGCCCAGTTTGGCGCCGCGTGCGCAGATCCGCAGGTCGCAGCAGAGGGTGAGCTCGAGGGCCCCACCGAGGGCGTGGCCGTTGATCGCGCAGAGGACCGGCCACGGGTGCGCTGCGACGGCGTCCAGTCCGCGCGTGAAGGGGTGGGCGACTAGGGACTCGGCCTCGGTCTCGAACTCGTCCTCCGAGAAACCGCCGATGTCGTATCCGGCGGAGAAGATGCCGCCCGCGCCCGTCAGGATCACGCAGCGAAGCTCGATGCCGCGGTCGAGATCGGGCATCACCTCGGCGATCGCGTTGAGGGTGTCGTGATCGAGCGCGTTTCGCGCGTCGGGCCGATTGAGCGTCAGCCGCGCGACCGCCTCGGCGGGCTCGTCCAGCAGGAGCTTTCCTCCTGCGAGTTCCTCCGTCATGCGCGCTGAGGCTATTCGAGGACGACCAGCACGTCGCCCTCGGAGACCGACTGGCCCTCCTCAACGCGGATCTCGGCGACCTTGCCCGCGTCCTCGACCTCGACCGGCATCTCCATCTTCATCGACTCGAGGATGACCACCGTATCGCCGTCATCGACCTGGTCGCCCACCGCGACCTCGACCTTCCAGACGGTTCCCGTGATGTGGGCCTCTACGTCCGCCACGCGGCCGGGACAATATCCGGCGGTGATGCGGCAAAGCACGGCGGGGCGGGTGGCAATCGTTGCGGCCCGGAACGAGGGTGAGCGGATCGGCGGGACGCTCGACGCCCTCAGAGAATCACTCCCCGGCGCTCGGCTGCTGGTCGCCGACGACGCCTCGTCCGACGGCACGGCCGAGATTGCGATGCGGAAGGCCGCCTGGGTGATCAGCCGGGGGCGGCCGCACGGCAAGGGCGCGAACGTGAGCGCGGCAGCTGAAGCGGTAGCCGGGGAGTTCGACGATCGGACGACCGTTCTGCTGTGCGATGCGGATCTCGGGGCCGGCGCCGGGCGCCTGACGGCGCTGATGGATGCGGTCGACGGCGAGGAGTGTGACCTGGCGGTGGCGGCCTTCACCGAGCCGCGGGGTGGGGGCTTCGGCGCGGCGCTCGGCTACGCGCGCAGAGCGGTCGAGCGATCCTGCGGCGCTCAGCTGGCCGCGCCCCTCTCGGGCCAGCGCGCGATGCGGCTCCTCACTCTGCGGGGGCTGCTCCCGTTCGCGGAGGGCTGGGGGATGGAGACGGGCATGACGATCGACGCAGTCAGAGCCGGATTGCGCGTCAGTGAGATCGAGCTTCCGCTCGAGCACCGGGTGACAGGGCGCACGCCCGCGGGGTTTCTCCACCGCGCAGGGCAGCTGCGCGACATCCGCCGAGCCGCGCGGGCGCGTGCCAGATAGCGTCCCGGCCCGATGATCCTGGCGATCGACCAGGGGACCACCGGGACGACCTGCATCGTCTTCGACGACGAGGGGCGGCCGAGGGGGCGCGCCTACAGCGAGTTCGAGCAGCACTTCCCGCGGCCGGGCTGGGTCGAGCACGACGCGGACGAGATCTGGGAGGTGACCAGGAGGGTCGCCGTCGGCGCCCTCGCGGAGGCGGCGGTTGAGGGACCGGATCTGCGGGGGATCGGGATCACCAACCAGCGCGAGACGGTGGTCGCCTGGGACCCGAAGACCGGGGAGCCGGTCCACCGCGCGCTGGTGTGGCAGGACCGGCGCACTGCCGCCCGCTGTGACGAGCTCCGCGAGCAGGGGCACGAGGACCTTGTCCGGGAGCGGACCGGGCTGGTGATCGACCCCTACTTCTCCGGGACGAAGATCGAATGGCTGATCCGAAACGGGGATCTGCCCGAGGGGACCGTGTTCGGCACGATCGACTCCTGGCTCGTTTTCAAGCTCACCGGTCATCACCTGATCGACTACTCGAACGCCTCGCGGACGATGCTGTTCGACATCCGCAAGCTCGTCTGGGACGGTGAGCTCTGTGACCTGCTCGGGGTGGACGCGGGGTCGCTGCCCGAACCGGTGCCCTCGGCTCAGATCTACGGCACGACCTCGGTGTTCGGCGGCGGGGTGCCGGTGGCCGGCATCGCGGGTGATCAGCAGGCGGCGCTCTTCGGGCAGGCCTGCCAGATGCCGGGCGAGACGAAGAACACCTACGGCACCGGGAGCTTCGTCCTCCTCAACACGGGCCGCGACGCGCCCGAGCCGGGGGAGGGGCTGCTCACCACCGTCGCCTGGGGCCTCGGGGATCAGGTCGACTACGCGCTCGAGGCCGCCGTCTTCGTCACCGGGGCCGCGGTGCAGTGGCTTCGGGACGGTCTCGGGATCATCGGCGAGGCGTCCGAGAGCGAGGCACTGGCCGCCTCCCTCGACTCTAACGACGACGTCTATTTCGTCCCCGCCCTGACCGGGCTCGGCTCTCCGCACTGGGATCCCTATGCCAGGGGGACGATCGTGGGACTCACCCGCGGCACGCGCCGCGCGCATCTCGCCAGGGCCGCCCTCGAGTCGATCGCCTACCAGACGGTCGACGCGGTCCGCGCGCAGGAGGCGGCCTCGGGCGAGAGCGTGCCGTCGTTGAAGGCCGACGGCGGCGCGGTCTCAAACGCCTGGCTCATGCAGTTCCAGGCGGACGTCCTCGGCGCCCCGGTGATCGTCCCCGAGGTGGCGGAGACCACCTCGCTCGGGGCCGCGTACCTGGCCGGGATCGCGACCGGGCTGTGGACCCCGGAGCAGGTCCGCGAGATGTGGCGCGAGGCGGCGCGCTACGAGCCGCGGATGGAGGAGGCCAAGCGGGAGGCACTGCTCGGGCGCTGGCGGGAGGCCCTGAACCGCTCGCGCGGCTGGAGTAGAGGGGAGCAGGCGTAACCTGGCCGCGCAGAACGGGTAGGAATCAGCACCTACGCCGTCCCTGACGGCGTTTTTTGAGAGATATGCCCAAGGTGAATCCCAGCGACATGAAGCCGCAGGTCTACAAGGACCCCCGGCCAGCCGAGATGTTCACGCAGTACCACCTCAGCGCGCGGCGGGGCGTCGGCTGGATCTACGACTTCTGCCGCACGATCCTCACCATCCCGACCATCCTCATCTACCGGGCTCGGGCGATCGGCGTCGAGAACATCCCGCAGACCGGTCCGGTGATCCTCGCCCCCAACCACTTCAGCCAGTGGGATCACTTCTTCGCCGCCGTCTACCTGCAGCGAAAGGTGCAGTTCATGGCGAAGTCGCAGCTCTTCACCAATCCGGCGATCAAGTTCATCTTCAAGCGCGGCGGCGTCTTCCCTGTGAGGCGGGGTCATCACGACGAGGAGGCCTTCATCACCGCCGACACCATCCTCGAGAGGGGCGGCACACTGCTGATGTACGCGGAGGGCGGCCGTTCCAGGACGGGCGACCTGGGGGAGCCCAAGCGCGGGATCGGCAAGATCGCGCTCGAGACCGGCGCCCCGGTCATTCCCGTGGCGATCCACGGCTCGGCCAATGTGCGTGGCTGGAGGCGATTCCGCTTCCCGAAGGTGACGATCCAGTACGGCGAGCCGGTCACGTTCCCGGTCAACGCCGCTCCGGACCGCGATCAGCAGCAGCAGGTCGCCAACCAGATCTTCGACCGCGTCCGCGCGATGTACGTCGACCTCGAGGAGAACGGCCGGCGCGACGTGCTTCGGCGTCTGCGCGAGGGCCTGCCGGCGACCACGCCCTCGCCCCCTCATGAAACGGGTCGCGCCTAGCGGCGCGCCCTCGCATCAATCGCTACTCCTCGTAGCGCGGCTCGAGCTTCTCCCAGAACTCCGGGTCGTGGCCGGGGACCATGAGCGCGTACGGGTAGGTGCGCCGGTAGGCCTGCAGCTCGCGGAGGGAGCGGCGCCAGTTGTGCTCGTCGGCCATCATCGTCGGCTCCGCCCGGCCCTCGAACTGCTTCCAGTCATAGGCGGCGTCGCCGATGACGACGAAGTCGCGCCGAGGCAGCCGCAGGATCACCGAGACGTGCCCCGCGCTGTGCCCGGGGGTGTAGGCGAGGCGCACGGAGCCGTCCCCGAAGAGGTCGAAGCTCCGGCCGAATGGGCCGTATGACTCGATGAAGTCGGCGTCGAAGTCCACCGTGTAGTACTCGAAGGCGAAGTCGTAGTGCGAGGGGTGATAGCCGCGCAGCAGCGGAAAGGAGCCGCTGGTCGCCTCCTCCCATTCGGTCCCGCTGAGCACGAATTGAGCCTCCGGGAACGCCTCGATCGCGGAGGCGTGGTCCTCATGGAGGTGGGTGAGAACCACGAAGGCGATGTCGGAGTGGGCCAACCCCCGATCGCGGAGCTGGGAGATGATGTCGCGGCCCTCCTCCACCTTGTAGTGGCGGCCCGAGAAACGTCCGAGGTTGTCGCGGGGGTTCCTGGCGACCGAAGGATGGAGGCCGGTGTCGATCAGGATGTTCCCGAGGCTCGGATGCCGGACCAGGTAGGCCGGAACCGGTCTTGACTCCCATGTATCCGGCGAGGAGCCGATCCCGAGCGCCCGCATGCGGGAGAGCAGACCCGTTCCCTTGCGATCGAAGAAGGACGCGGGCCAGAGCGCCTCGCCCGTGTTGAGCGGCTCGATCACCACCGTGGCGCCGTCGGTTCCGTCGGCGAGCGGCTCTCGCAGCGGAGTTGGCTCCGCGTTCACCCTCACTGCGCCAGCCTAATCCGGTACCGCAGGCACAGTGGGCGGTTTCATTCCCCCTGGCCATATGCTCAGGCGCGATGGCCGAGGGGACTAGCTCGCGCATCTTCGCGCCCGGTTTGCTCGACGGGCTCCTCTGCGTGGTCTCGGGCGCCGGGACGGGGCTGGGCCGGGCAACCGTGCTGGAGCTGACTGGCCTGGGCGCCACCGTGATCGGCTGCGGCCGGCGGACCGAGCCGCTGGAGGGCATGGTCGAGGAGGTGACCGCGCGCGGTGGCAAGGCCGAGTTCGAGGCACTCGACATTCGCGACACCGAGGCCGTCGACGGATTCATGGACGGCGTGGTCGAGCGGCACGGCCGAATCGACGTTCTGGTCAACAACGCCGGCGGGCAGTTCCTCAGCCCCGCCGAGGCGATCACACCGAAGGGCTTCCGGACGGTGATCGAGCTCAACGTGCAGGGGACCTGGCAGATGACCCACGCCGCGGCAACCAAGGCGTTCATCCCGCAGGGTGAGGGCAAGGTGATCAGCATCACCGTCTCGCCGCACATGGGCTTTCCGGGGATGGTCCACACCGGCGCGGCCCGCGCCGCCGTCGAGAACATGACGCGGACGCTCTCGGTGGAGTGGGCGCGGTTCGGCACCCGCCTGGTCGCGGTCGCCATCGGCCAGTTCGACACCGAGACGCTCCGCACCAAGTACCCAAAGCAGATCGTCGACAACGTCGCCGACACGGTGCCGCTGGGACGCCTAGGGACCGAAGACGAGATGGCCTGGCTGATGGCCTACCTCGCCTCGCCCGCCGGTGACTTCTTCTCGGGGTGCGTGATCACCCTGGATGGGGCGCGGGACAACTGGTTCCGCAGCTGGCCTCCAGGTGACGCTGCCCGAGAGGAGGGCGAGCCGCTCGCCGAGGAGCGCCGCGAGAAGCCCTAGCCTTTCGGCCCCGGATGGGAGCCGGAGCCGGACACGCGCGGTGGGCGATCGCGGCGATCGTCGCCGTGTCGGTGTCGATGATCGCGGGCCAGGGGACGGCGGCGGCCGAGGGTTGCCTCTATCAGGACGAGGCCCTCAGTTCCTCGAACCAAGCGCGTGTGGAGCGCTCCCTGCTCTGCCTGGCCAACGCCGTTCGCGTTGGGGCCGGCCTCCGCCTTCTCGAGACCGATCCTCGCCTGAATGAGGCGGCGCGCGCACACAGCGCCGACATGGTCGCGCGCGGCTACTTCTCCCACACGACGCCGGAGGGCTCCGATCCAGGCGATCGCGCAGCGGCGGCAGGCTACAGCCCGTTCGTCGGCGAGAACATCGCGGCGAGCGGCCAAGGAACGGCGATCTCCGTCTTCTCGCTCTGGCGATCGAGCCCGGGCCATAACGCCAACCTGCTCGGCTCGTATGTCGCCACCGGCCTCGGGGTGGCACCCGGATTCCCATCGGGCCGCGGGGGCATCACCGCGACGCAGATGTTCGGGCGCGACGCCGCCCAGGGAAGCGACACGGGACTGGCGCTCTACTACCCGAACCAGCGCTGCAGGGCGGCGAAGTTGCGGCGCATCGCCGTCCAGACCAGGCTGGGGGGTGCCGGGAAAGGGCCCCGCAGGGCGATGCTCCGGCGAAAGCTAAGCCGCGCGAAGCGGGCGGTCGCTCGGACCTGCGCGGGACCACCCCAGCCTCCGTCCCTCTAGCTGCGTCGCCCGGCGGCGATCACCCAGGTCTGCTCGATGGTGAGCGCTTGGTTGTGTCGCGGTGATCCGCGTCCATCCGACGCCTGTCAGGAGTACATGCCGGTGAACTGTCCTCCGGTGACGTTGATCACCTGACCCTGGATGAAGTTGGAGTACTGCGAGCAGAGGAACATGACGGGGCCGGCGGCGTCGGAGGGCTCCGCCGGGCGACCC
>DATDJZ010000077.1:0-16665 GCA_036520315.1 Solirubrobacterales bacterium
ATCTCGTCCACCCAGGCTCGTACCGCCTCGCCGAGGAGCTGGCGGCGGGCCTCACGGCCGACTGAGTCGGCGATCGCTCTGATGGCGTCGGCTGGGTCTACGAAGCAAAGTGTCATCTCGGTCGGCCTCCTGGACTCCTGATCTGAGGCCAACTTAGACTCGCGCCCGGCGGAAAAAACCCGGTCCTGGTTTCCCCGCGTTATGGGGAAACCCCGGCCCCAAGGACCAATGAGGGAGGTCCGGATCAGGTCTCGGCGGGGGCGGCAGGGCCTCCGGCCCCACGCTGCAGCCGCGGGAGGGGCCTC
Source organism: Solirubrobacterales bacterium (assembly GCA_036520315.1). GTDB lineage: Bacteria > Actinomycetota > Thermoleophilia > Solirubrobacterales > 70-9 > DASUPK01. Next base: position 306 of record DATDJZ010000077.1, read on the forward strand.
GGCCCGCCAGGCCCATGGGCCCGTGTGAGTTGCGCCGCCCGCCGGCGCAGGAGGTCGACCGCGTCGCCGGTCCGCTGGAAGGGATCGGCGATCACCGCGCCGGTCTCGAGGGAGATCGCGGCGAGAATCTGACCGCTGGCCTCCACCGCGAGCAGGCGGCCGCCGGGCACCACGGCGCTGTCCCGCTCGGCCACCCGCTGGAGCGCCGGATGGTCCACCTCGCCGCAGATCCGCAGGGTGAGATCACTCATCGCGCCCCCGCTCGCGACCGCTCAGTGGTGCGGCGACCGGCTTCGTCGACCAGGGCCGCCGCGAGACGACGACCCGTGCGCCCGGACTCCGGATGCTCCGGATGCCACTGGGTGCCGATCGCGAAGCCTCCCTCCAGTTCGAGGCACTCGAAGATCGAGTCGTCCGAGCGCGAGGTTCCGCGGATGCCGCGTCCTATCCGTCGCGCCGCCTGGTGGTGCTCGGAAGAGATCACCCCGCCCCGCCCCAGCACCCGGCGCGCGAGCGTGCCGGGGCGGGTCTCGATCCGGTGCTGGATGCCCCAGTGACTGCGGCGAGTGAGGCCGTCGGCGTTGATGTCCTGGGAGAGGCTGCCACCCAGGGCGATGTTCATGAGCTGGAGGCCCTGACAGATCCCGACGAACGGGAGGCTCGCCTCGATCGCCGCGCGGATGACGCGGAGGTCACGCAGGTCCTTGCGAAGGTCGGGCGCCTTCAGTGGAGCTCGCGGCGCCTCGCGGTACAGCGCGGGGTGCACGTCGACAACGCTGCCGCCCGTCACGATCGCGTCGGCCAGCGCGATCTGGGGCTCGATTGCACCGGGCCGCAGTATCCGCACCTCCGCCCCCTCGCGCTCGAGCCAGCTCACGTAGGGAGCCGGATCGTCGCGCGCGTGAAGCAGGACGACCGGCGCCTCGTGCGGTATCAGCCCGAGGTAGGCGTCGGCGAACGCCCGCCGTGCGCGGGCCACCCGCTTGCGCGCCGCCTCGGCGGTGATCGCCATCGTCTCAGCGATCTCCGCGTGTGAGAGACCGGCCTGGAAGCGCAGCAGCACGAGCAGCCGCTCATGGGCGGAAAGCCGGGCGAGGGACTCGCGCACCGCGAGGGCTTCGGCGCCGTCGGCGGCAAGCGCGGCTATCGCTTCGTCCTCGAGGCGACCGTGGTCGCGCACCCGGCCGCGACGGAGTTCGTCGAGCGCGAGATTGGTGGCCGTTCGGTTGAGCCAGGATGCCTGCTGGGCGTCGCCGAGGCCCGCAGGGGCCCGCTGCCAGAGCCTGAGAAACGCCTCCTGGGCGACGTCCTCGGCAGACTCGCGCGAACCGAGCATTCGCTCGAGCCTGCGTATCAATCCAGCGGAGTGCCGCTCGTAGATCGCCTCTGCGGTCATCTACAGATAGAACGTACAAGCGGGCCGAAACCGGACTGCGAAAACCGGTCTTCGACCCCTGAGCCGCGCCGCGGCCGCGCCTATGCTGGCCACATGGGTGTGAGACTGATCGTCGGCCCCCCGAACTCGGGCCGAACCGGCAAGACCCTGGCGGCCTTCAGGGCCGCGGCGGCCCGCGACCCGGTGCTCGTGGTCCCGACGGTGGACGACGTGGAGCGCTTCGAGGAGGAGCTCACGCGCGACGGCGAGGTGGTGATCGGCGCGACGGTGGGGACCTTCGACCAGCTCTTCAGCCTGGTAGCTCGGGCGACGGACGCGCCCGCCGGCCCGGCCTTGAGCCGAACCCAGCGACTCCGTGTCGCCAGGGAAGCGGCGTCGCGGACGGAGCTGACGATCCTCGCGGCCTCGTCGAGGCGGCCGGGATTCCCGGCCGCACTGGAGGAGCTCGTCTCGGAGCTCCAAGCCGCACTCGTCGACCCACTGGCGCTGCGCGAGCGGGCGGCCGAGGAGGGCAGCTACGAGCTGGAGATCGCCTCGCTGTATGAGTCCTACCGGACGCTTCGAGAGGAGCTCGGGCTCCACGATGACCATTCCCTCGCGGCCGCCGCCACCTCCGCGCTCCGCGAGCGGCCCGACGCATGGGGAGCCCGGCCGGTCTTCCTCTACGGGTTCGACGACCTGACGGTCGAGCAGCTGGAGCTGGTCCGCGAGCTGTCGGCCAGCGCTGACGTGACCGTCGCCCTTCCCTGGGAGGACCGCGACTCGCTGACCCTCGCTCGCGGCGCCCTGTTCGCGGAGCTCAGGGACTTCGAGGGGGCCACGATCGAGCGCTTTGAGGCCGAGCCTCGCTTTACGCAGAGCACAACGCTCTTCGAGGTCGAGCGCCGCTTCGGCGAGCGGGACGGCGGCGAGCCTGTCGAAAACGACGGCGGAGTCGCGCTGCTGGCCTCGGCGGGAGAGCTCGCGGAGGTGGAGGCGGTGGGCACCGAGGTGGCGCGGCTCCTGGACGACGGCGTCGCCCCCGGAGAGATCGCGATCGTGCTTCGCGACCCGCGCTCGGCGGGGCCTCTCTACCGCCGCGTGCTGACCCGCTTCCGCATCCCGGTCGCGGTGCAGGCCGATCTGGCGGCGACCCGAACCGCCACCGGGGCGGGCCTGATCGCCCTGCTTCGGGCGGCCGTGGGAGGCGGTGGGGCATCCGAGCTGCTCGCCTACCTGCGCACCCCCGGTGTGGCGTCCCCGTCGCGCGTCGATTGGTTCGAGCGCCGCCTGCTGCGCGGGCGCATGCGCACGACCGACGAGGCGCTCGAGGCCTGGCGGCCCGACACCGAGAATGTGGATCGGGAACTTCGGGAGGTCACCAAGCTCCGCGACGCGGGATCGGGCGCGGCGCTTCTGCGCGAGGCGGGGAAGCAGGCCCGCTGGATCGCCGAGTCCGCGATCAGACGTCAGGGAGCGGTCGCGAACGAGGACAGGGCGTTGGAGCTGCGATCCGGGGCCGAGATCGAGAAGGCGCTCACGGATCTGGCGGAGCTCGGCCTCCGCCACTCCCCGCAGGACGTGATCGCCGCCGTCTCGGAGCTGGAAGTGCCGATCTGGCGCGGGCCCACCGAGGGCAGGGTCCGCGTGATAAGCCCCTACCGCGCCCGCGCTCGCCGGGTGGCTCACCTGTTCGTCTGCTCCATGCAGGACGGCGACTTCCCGCGGCGCGACACGGGCGGTCCGCTGCTCTCCGACGATGGCCGCCGGGCACTGGGCCTGCCGGAGAGAAAGAAGGCGGAGGTCGAGGACCGCTACCTGTTCTCGGTCTGTCTCTCACGTCCAAAGCAGCGCCTCTGGCTCTCCTGGCGCAGCGCGGACGACGAAGGCGGCGCGACCTCCCGTTCGCCCTACGTCGACGAGGTTCGGGAACTGCTGGCGCCGGAGCTGCCCGAGGGACTCGAGGAGCGGGACGAGGCGATCGTTGCGGAGGCGGGCGGCCGCGGCCTGGCGGAGTCCGTCTTCGACCTCGGCTCGGCCCCCAGCCCCCGGGAGCTCGACCGGGCGAAGGCCGCCGTGGGGCCGCGCACCGAGAACGGCCGGCTCCGACCGGGACCGCTCCAACTCGAACCGGTGATCGCCCGGATGCGGGAGATCGGGCTCTTCGGGCCGTCGACCCTCGAGGAGTACGCCCTCTGCCCCTATCGCTGGTTCATCGGCCACGAGCTGAGCCCCCAGCGAATCGGGCCCGTGGACGAGCCGCTGATCAGCGGCTCGATCGCCCACCAGGTGCTGGAGTCCCTCTACGAGGAGCCGCCCGGGCCCGAGCCTCGCCCCACACCGAAGTCTCTCCATCTGTGGCGGCGGCGCGCTCGGGAGCTGATCACCGAGATCGGGGCCGAGCGCCTGCCCCGCGAGCGGGCGGATACCGCCGCGGCACTCCGGCGCGTCGAGGGCCTGGTGCTGGCGTTCCTCGCCGACGAGGCCGCGACCGACACCGCCTTCAAACCTGCCCACACCGAGGCGTCCTTCGGCTTCGAGGATTCCGAGAAGGGAGCCCTGCAATTCGCCGGCGGCGGCGTCCACGGCCAAATTGACCGGATCGACCTCGGGCCGAACGGGGAGGCCCTGGTCCAGGACTACAAGACCGGCGCCAAGGTGGAGGGCGGCGCCGCGATGCTCGAGAAGCGCGGCAAGCTCCAGCTGCAGCTCTACATGCTCGCCGCGCGCGAGCTCTGGAAGCACGAGCTGGCGGGAGGCCTCTACCGCCCCCTGGGGGGAACCGGAGACCGCACCCCGAAGGGGCTGCTGCGTAAGGAGCTCGCCGATGAGCTGGCCGGCCTCGACCCCCGCCCCAACGACCAGCTGGACGACGAGTCCTTCGAGGGCGCGCTCGACGAGGCCAGGGACAAGGCGGAGGAGATCATCGCCTCGATCCACTCCGGGAAGGTGATCCGCGACCCGCTGGGCGGCAGCTGCCCGGACTGGTGCAGCTTCCAGCCGATCTGCCGCCGCGAGCGCGGGCTCCCGGAGGAGGAGCCCTGGTCCGAGGAGGGTGAGGAGGAGTGACCCGAGAGCGGACCGAACAGCAGGCCGCGGCCGTCGAAAACCGCGAGCGCGACATCTTCCTGCGCGCCGGTGCTGGGACCGGGAAGACCAGCGTCCTGGTCGATCGCTTCTGCGCTGCGGCGCTCGACGGCGGCGTCGAGCGCATCCTCGCCTTCACCTTCACCGAGCGGGCGGCGGACCAGCTGCGCCGCCGGATCCGGGACGAGCTCTCGGCGCGGATCCTCGACGCGGAGGGCGAGAGGCTGGAGTCCCTGCGCGAGGCGCTGGAGGCGACCGACCGGGCCTGGATCTCGACCATTCACGGGTTCTGCCGCCGGCTGCTCGCCTCCCACCCCGCCGCCGCCGGCATCGATCCCCGCTTCCGCGTCGTGGACGAGGCCGAGGCTGAGCGGCTCGCCGTGCGCGCCTTCGATACGGCGCTCGGGGAGATGGTCGAGTCGGGTGAGCCCGAGGCGCTCGAGCTGGCCGCCGCAAACCGCCGCCGGACGCTCCTCGAGATGACGCGCGGTGCCTACGACGAGTTGCGCAGCCACGGCGACCCAGACCCCGCCCTGCCGGAGCTGGCGGCGCCAGACACCGAGGCCGCGCTCGCCGCCTTGATCGAGGCCGCCCGCGAGGCGCACGTCGAATGCGAGGAAGCGAACGGCAAGGGCGTGTCGAGCCGCGAGCGCATCGCCTCGGCGGCGGAGCTCGACCCGGCGCTGCCCCCCGATGACGAGCTGCTCGAGAGCCTGCGCGGCCTGGAGATCACCTCGAAGGCGAAGCCTTTCAAGGGCGAGGCCTGCGAGCGCTACACGAAGGTCCTCAAGCGAGCTCAGGCGGTGGTGGCCGCCCACGTCTTGGGCCCCGCCTACGAGCAGCTCCGCGAGCTGGTCACCCGCTTCGGCGCGCGCTACGAGCAGCTCAAGGAAGAGCGCGCCGCCCTCGACTTCGAGGACCTCCAGCTGAAGACCGTCGAACTGCTCAGTGCGTCAGAAGCACTCCGAGACCGCTACCGCGACCAGTTCGACCATCTGATGGTCGACGAGTTCCAGGACACCAACGGCCTCCAGTTGCGGCTGATCGAGCAGCTGCGCGGCCCGGCCACGCGGCTCTTTCTGGTCGGCGACGAGTTCCAGTCGATCTACGGCTTCCGGCACGCGGACGTCCAGGTCTACCGTCGGGAGCATCGCCGTTTCGCCGAGGGCGAGGAGCCGAACGGAGAGGCGCTGCCACTGACCGGGAACTTCCGGGCGACGCCCGGCCTCGTCGCGGCCACCAACGAGCTCGGCCGGGGACTGCTCGACGGCTTCGAGCCGCTGACGGCGTTCGTCGAGGAGGAGGCTGCGAGCGACCCGGCGGTGGAGCTCCTCCTGACGGTCGACGACAGGAAGGGGTGGGAGGCCGAGGAGACCGCTCTGCCGCGCCTGCCTGACGACCCGAGCTCGGCGTCCAAGGTGGCGGAGGCGCGGAGCCTCGCCGGCAGGCTCCGGCGGCTGGTGGATGAGGAGGAGGTGGACCCGTCCGAGATCGTCGTGCTGATGCGTGCCTTCACCCACGTAGCCGCGGTCGAGCGGGCCCTCAAGGACGCCGGCCTGGATCCCTACGTCGTCGGCGGGCGAGGCTTCTGGTCCCAGCAGCAGATCGACGATCTGCGTTGCCTGCTAGCGGTGATCGCCAACCCGCTCGATGACGAGGCTCTCTTCGGGGCGCTCGCCTCCCCGGCATGCGCCGTCCTCCCGGACACGCTCTGGTTGCTCCGGCGAGCGGCCACCTGGCGCGACGAGAAGGAGCGCGAGCGACTCGGCCACATCTGGCCGCTCGTTCGTGATCTAGTCGAGACCGGCGCACCGAGTCGCGGCGACGCCGAGGCGGCCGCGCTGATCCCGCCGGAGGAGCTCGAGCGGCTCGGCCGCTTCGCAACCGTCCTGGGCGAGCTGCGAGAGCGCTCGACCGAGGGCGGGCTGGAGACATTGATCGAACGGACAGCCTCGGCCTTCGACTACGACCTGGCGACGCTCAGCCGAGTCGATGGCGACGCCCGCTGGGCGAACGTCCGCAAGTTGATGCGGCTGGCGCGCGAGTTCGAGGTGAGTGAGGGGCCGGACCTAGGGAGCTTCCTGGAGTACCTGGACTCGCGGGCAACGAGCCGCGACCGCGAGGCCGAGGCCGCGACCCGGGCGGAGGGACATGCCGGGGTGCGGGTGATGACCGTGCACGCCGCGAAGGGGCTCGAGTTCGAAGTCGTCGCTGTCGCCGATCTCGGCCGCAACCTGCAGCTCGGCTGGAACCCCCTGCGAGTTGAGCCCGGCGAGGAGGGCCCCGAGGGACCGGAGCTCGCCAGGGTGGGCGTTCAGCTGGGGCGCCTGGGACGTCCCGGCGAGCGGTTGCACGATTACCACGAGCTCGCCGAACTCGCCGCCGAGCGCGATGCCGAGGAGGAGGCCCGGCTCGTCTATGTGGCTAGCACCCGCGCGAAGCGCCGCCTGCTGCTCAGCGGGACGTTCAACCCGAATGCCCTGAAGAACCAGCACCTCACGGGTTCCTCCTCGCTCCGCTCGGAGGACCCTCGCATCAACCGCAAGCCGATCGCGCTGCAGCTGATCCGGTCACTGCTCGACGGGGATCCGACTGAACGGGTGGTCGAGATCCCGCCCGCGGGCGAGGGATACCCGGCCGGACGCCTGCGCCTCAGCGTCAACCGGCCGGGACCCGGCGTCGGCGCCGAGCTCCTCACCCGCCGGGAGCCGGCAGCGCCCGAGGAAGCGAGCGGCGACGCCGAGCCGCCGTTGGGGCGGCCGGAGGTCCCGCCCGCCTTGATCGGCGGCCTCTCCTACTCGGCCCTCTCGGCCTTCGAGAACTGCGGCTACCGCTTCTACGTCGAGCGCGTCCTCGGGATCGGCGAGCCCGAGGTCGTCGCCGTCGGCGAGCAGGCCGGTCCCGAGGTCCGGAGGCGCTTCGGTCCTGGGCTCGCCGTCCACTCGCTGCTCGAGTGGAGCGCCCGCAACCGCTGGCGCGAGCCGAGCGATGAGCGAGTGGCGGCGGCCCTCCGGGAGCAGGGGCTCGAGGACGACGAGGCGAAGGCACAGGTGCTCGCGCTCGTCAAGGCCTTCCTCTCCACACCGCTCCTAGAGGAGATCGCCGACGCCATGGTCAGCCCCGAGGGTCCCTTCGTGCTCTCCGCCGGCGGCACCCTGATCCGCGGCTCGATCGATCTGCTCGCGGTGCGCCCCGACGGCTCGGTGCTGGTCGTCGACTACAAGACGGACCGCCTCGCAGGCCGCGAGCCGAGGCAGATCGTCACCCGCTACTCGATCCAGCGCGACCTCTACGCGCTGGCTGCCGCCGCTCGCGGCGCCCCCGTCGAGACCGCCTACGTGTTCCTGGGACGGCCCGACGAGCCGGTGAGGGAGAGCTTCGACGAGGCCGGGCTGGGGGCGGCACGGGAGCGGGTCGAGAGCCTGCTCGAGCGGCTCGCGGCGGGGCTTTTCGAGGTCACCGCCCATCCCCACAAGGCGCTCTGTGCGGACTGCCCGGCGCGCGAGCGTCTCTGCAGCCACGGCACCGCGGCCCAGATGCGCGATGACCCGGATCCGCCGGTCGAGCCTGGCCGCACCGAGCCGCCGGACTCAGGCGAACCTCAGCTCACGCTGCTGGAGGGCGGATGAGTCGCCTCGGGCTGTTCGGCTACGGCTCCCTCGTCCTCGACGAGAGCGCCTCGATGACCCTGGGCCGGCCTGCCGGCGAGCTCCGACCGGTCCGGCTCCACCACTGGCGCAGGCGCTTTTCCCAGCGCCGCGACAACCTGACCTGCGAGAAGACCTTCGAGTGCGACGGCGGCTGGCGCCCCGAGTGGATCCTCGGCCTCAACGTCGAGGAGGGAGAGGACGAGGCGGGACCCGTCAACGGCGTCCTGATAGAGCTGACCGAGGCCGAGCTCGACCGGCTCGACATTCGCGAGATCCGCTACGACCGTGTCGACGTCACCGGGTCGGTCGAGGGTGACGATCTGACTGACCGCATCGTCACCTACACGGCCAAGCCGTTCCATTTCGCTCCCGAGCCGCCCGAGGACGCCGTGATCCTCGACACCTATGCCTCAGCCGTCGAGCAAGGATTCAAGGGGCTGGGGAGGACGGAGTTGGAGCACTACCTGGCGACGACTCCGTACCCAGTCGAGCGCGTACCGGCGACGCTGGTCGTCGACCGCATCCCGGATGGGAACCCCAGGGCCTGGTGATCCGGATTTCGTCGATTTACCCGGCAATTAGCCGGGAAAGTCGACTAGTCGCGGGTTAGGCGCGGTGCCAGTGGCGGGCCCAGTCGCGGAGGCCGCCTATCACCGGCTCCAGTGAATGCCCCTTCTGGGTGAGCTCATAGCTCACCCGGACACGCTTGCCGGCCTCCTGGACCTCTCGCCTGACGAGGCCGGCCTCCTCGAGCTCCTTGAGCCGGTGAGAGAGAAGGCGATCCGACATCCCGGGCACGGCCTCCTTGAGCTCCGCGAAGTGGAGTGGGCCGCCGGTGAGCGCGTAGAGGATCGCGCCGGCCCAGCGCCGTCCGATCAGCTCGACGGCGCCATGGAAGTGTGGACACACCTGTTTTGGCTTGGCCGCTGGGTTCGCGCGGCCCGCGCCGGCTTCAGATCTCACCTCAGCTAGAGCTTACCGATGGTAAGAGACCGGCCAGCACCGAACGGGTTGCGCTTACGCGCACCCTCGCATCTACCGCGTGCAGGGCCCGGTGCTCACGGCGCCCGTCGAGTCACCGAGCGCGCTCGCCACCACCCCGTTCGGCACGGCGTACCCGCCCGGCTTCCCCTGCGTCGTGGCCGCGAAGACCGTGCCCATCACCTCGCCCTCGCCGTCGACCAGCGGGCCGCCGGAGTTGCCGCTGTGGACCTCGCCGCGGAGTGCCGTCAGCTGGCGCGTCACCGGCCCGAGGCCGTAGGAGTCCTGCGTGATGACCGGACCCGTCGCGCCCACACGGGCCGGGGTGATCGTCAGCGGGCCGTTCTCCGGGTAGCCGACGACAGCGCCCGGCGTCCCCCTTTCCACGGCGGACGCGAACGCTAGCGGGGTGTCGTCCAGCCCGCTCACCCGCAGCAGCGCCAGGTCATTGGTGGGGTCGTAGTGGACGGCGGTCGCGTCCAGCGCGGAATCGGTGCCGGCGGGAGTCACCGTGGTGTCGGTCTCGCCAGCCACCACATGGGCGTTGGTCACCACGAAGCCGGGCGCCGCCACCCAACCGGAACCCTCGACCCCGAGGCCGCAGGCCGTGCCGAGCACCCGCACCACGCTGCCCGATGCGGTCCTCACCTCGGGATCCCGCGCGATCTTGGAATCCGGAGCCGCGACATCGGGGCTCGGGCCCTGGATCGCGAGCCGAGGGTCGATCCGGTTGAGCGCGTTGATCAGCCCGCTCGACGGCGGAAAGGCGTCGTTGAGGGCTTGCAGGATCGCCGACTGCTGGACGGCCTGTCGCAGCCCCTTCGCCCCCGGAGCGTTGAGAGCGACCGCCCCGAACAGCCAGGCGAGCCCGAGCGCCAGGGCCACCAACAGCACCGCACCGCCCGAGGATTCGGCGATCGCCACCCCTCGCCGGCGACCGGCCACCCCGAGCAGGCGCCGGCGCGCGCCGATCGCAACGCCCTCCATCGAGACGGCGACGATCCCGCCGACCAGCAGTGCACCCGCGAGCGCCGTGGCCGGGGCGTAGGGCGAGTGTGACCCGTCCGGCAGCAGAGCGGGCCCGAGCCGGCTGCCGAGAAAAGCTCCGACCGCGAGGCCGCCGAGACTGAGCACCCCTACGATCAGCCCCTGCTGATAGCCCCAGGCGGCCATGGCCAGGGAGAAGACAATGATCAGCCAGTCGAGGCCGGTCACGGTTTCCCGAATACAAGCGCACAACGCACTACCTTTGCCCGCGTGAATCCCCCCGTGACACGGTCACGGCAGCGAGGACGGGAGACTCCACCGCCGCGCCGGCCGTCCCGGGTGCCACGCACCCAACGGGGTCCGCTCTCAGAGCGTCAGCGCCGCCTCCGCCAGAGGGCCCTCCCCCTCGGGGTAGTGGCGATCATCGCCTTCGTCTTCGGCGTGATCAGCGCCGCCGGCAGTCCCGAGCAGGACATGGCGAAGCGCTTCGCGGACGACTGGGCCCATCAGGACTTCAAGTCGATGCACGACGAGCTCTCCGATTCGGCCCAGGCGCGGTACTCGGCGGCCGAGCTCGCCAGCGCATACCGCGCAGCCCAGGAGGTCGCGACCGCCACCGCGATCGACCCGGGCGATTCCGACGGCCCCAAGAGCGTCAACGGCACCGACGTCGTCGACGTCAAGGTCGGCGTGCGAACCAGGCTCTTCGGCAGGGTCGACGGCATCGTGCGGCTCCCGCTAGACGGCGGCAAGGTCGCCTGGGCCCCGCAGCTCACCTTCCCGGGCCTGGCGCCCGGCGAGCAGGTCGGCCGCCGCCTCGAGCTCGGCAGACGGGCGCCGATAATGGCCAAGCACCACGTCCCGCTTGCAACGGGTGCCGCCGACAACCGCACATCCCCACTCGGCTCGGACGCGATCGACGTCGCAGGAGAAACGGGTGCGCCGGACTCGGACCAGGAGGGGAAACTGGAGAGCGCCGGCTACCCGACTGACGAGAGCACCGGGATCAGCGGCCTCGAATACGCCTTCAACCCGCGACTCTCGGGTACGCCGAGCGGGCAGCTGCTGGCCGTGAAGGCGAGCAGCCCGCAGCTCAACGTGCCGCGATCGGCTCAGGGCCGGGTCCTGGCCACCGCGCAGGGGACTCCCGGCCAGCCGGTGAGGACGACGATCGACCCCCGGCTGCAGACGATCACCGTGAACGCACTCGGGGGCCAGTCGGGCGGCGCGGTCGTGCTCAACGCGCGCAACGGTGACGTGCTGGCCCTGGCGGGATCTGCGTACTCCTCTCCGCAGCCTCCGGGATCGATCTTCAAGGTCGTCACCACGACCGCGGCACTAGATGGTCACGACGTGAAGCTCAGCGACACTTTCCCGGCGGTCAGCGAGATCAACCCGGATCCGCAGAACGGCGCGCGCGTCGTCCACAACGCTCACGACGAGGTCTGCGGGGGGACCTTCGTCCAGTCCTTCGCGCATTCGTGCAACACGGTCTTCGCTCCTCTCGGCGTCAAGGTGGGTGCCGAGCGTCTGGTAAAGACTTCCGAGAGTTACGGGTGGAACCAGAAGCCGAGCCTCTACAACGCCGCGGCGACCGCGCGGGCGGATCCGAACGGCATGACGATGCCCACCGACTTCAGCCAGGACACGAGCCACACGGAGCTGTCCGTCACGGCCTTTGGGCAGGGGCGGGTGCTCGCAACCCCGCTCGGGATGGCTTCGGTGGCCCAGACCGTCGCCAACGACGGCGAGCGCAGCCCGACCTCGATCGTCAAGGACCCCGCTCTGAAGAGCGACGCGAAACCCGTGACGGTGACGTCGAAGGAGAACGCCAAGGTCCTCACCGGCCTGATGCGCGCCGTAGTCACCTCGGGCACGGGCGTCGCCGCGGACATCCCGGGAATCCAGGTGGCCGGCAAGACCGGGACCGCCGAGCTCGGACCGAAGCCGGGCGCGCCGCCGGCTGCTCCCGGCGAGGCGAGCGAAAATCAGCTGATCGACGGCTGGTTCATCTGCTTCGCCCCGGCCCGGCACCCGAAGCTCGCGGTCGCGGTGATGCTGATCGACGCCTCGGGTGACGGCGGCACCACCGCCGCGCCGATCGCGGCCAACATCCTCACCGCAGCGCTGAAGTAGACGGCTTCGCCATCAGATCGCGGCCACCAGGCTGCTAAGCCGGATACCCGAACGCGACCCCGACGATCGCCATTCCGCCGCCGATCGCGGTGAGCAGGCCGCCGGGGGCCTCCAGCGCCAGGCCGAGGGGGACCCCGATCAGGGCGAGCGCCGTTCCCCCGGCGAGCAGGGCCCACCAGTTGAGCCCGCGCGCGCCCGGTTCGGGTGCGGCGGAGGCGGTCAGGATCGTCGAGAAGACCATCAGTCCCACGCCGACGAGGCCGCCCGCCACGCCGAGCAGCTGGATCAGCGCCAACGCGGCGCCGAGGCCGCCGATCACGAGCAGCGCCTGGAGCTGGGTCTTCCTCATCGCAGGACTGTCTCTCGTTCCGCATCAGGCGGGCGGGCTACCTGCAGGGCTCCAGCCTCGCCGTGGGAACCGACGTCGCCCGCCCTAGATATCGAGCGTGATCTCGCCGGTCTCGCCCTCGAACTCGATCTCGAGCTTCAGCGGCCGGTTCTCGTTCACGCCCTCGTCGACCAGAAAGAGGACCAGGGACCCCTGGACCGGCCCGCTCTGGGCAGCCGTGTCGGGTGTCGGGAGGTCCGCCCCGGCGGGCAGCTCGCTGCCCAGCGGCGCTGCGAATGGAGTGTGGCTTGGGATCGACTCATAGGCGGCGCCCGTCGTATCGGTGACACTCACCTGCGCGTTCGTGGGGAGCCTGACCGGGTCGTCGCCCTTGTTGTCGATCGTCAGGAAGACGCCGAGATACGACTTGCCGGCCGGCGCCGGCAGCTGCTGACCCTCGAGATATTCCTTGTCGTCCGGCTGGGAAGGATTGAGGAAGCGGGTCTCCTGCACGTTGATCTCGAGGTCGCCGAGCTTGATCGGGACGCCCTCGTCCGCCTCCTTGCTGAGGTCGTTGCCGCAGCCCGCAAGGCCCACGAGCGCGAGGGCGAGCATGAGCGCGAGGGCCAGGGCTCCCTTGTAGCCAGGGCGCATGAGGGCGCGCAGTCTATCCAGCGGTGGTCGGGACGCGATCGGTCCCGGCGACCTCGATTCGGGGCACAGAGGCACCGGACTCGACCAGGTCCCGCATGCGGGCGAGCGCCTTGGTCAGCCGCCGACGCCACCAGCGCTCGCGTCCGAGCTCCCGGATCCGATCGAACATCGAGGGCGGCACGGTCCAGAAGGTGAGCGTCACGTTCGTGGTCGGACCGGCTTCCAGCTCCCAGACCAGGCGCATGGAGACGCGGTCGAGTCGTCCGCCGCGTGCGTGCTCGACAACGCGGTAGGGGCGATCGGTCTCCGCGATCACCGTCTCCATGTAGCGAACCCCCGCCGGGGCGTCGACCCGGAACCGCGCTCCCGCGCCGAGGCCGGCGGCTTGGATTCGCTCCACCCGGTACTCGCTGGCGAAGTGGTCGATCCAGCTAGGGCGAGCGCCCAGATCGCAGATCAGGTCGAAGACACGTTCACGCGGGGCGTCGATGGACGTGGTGATGGTGATCGGCCCCACGGGCGCGCGATTCTAGACGGGTGGGCCCCTCCCCACTTCCGTCAGGACCCGTACAAAATGATGCCTGGAAAACCTGGACTTTCCGTACTACCTGGACAAAACTCACTAGCCAATACGCAGTACTGGGGGTAGGATCATTCGACCCCTCCGAATGGCCCTGATCGGACAGAGCGCGGACGACGTCCACCACGCGGGAGAAACCGCTGGAGGCGTCGGATCCTTCGTTTGCCAGGGATGCTCCTTCCCGGTCTCGTTCGAGCCGTCCGAGTCGATTCCGCGGTGCCCCAACTGCGGCGGTACCGATTTTCGCCGCTCCTCGCTCTTCGAGCAGCCCACGCTCAGGAGCGTCGCCGTCACGCGCCCGGCCGCCAGGCCGACGCACTGGCTCGACGGCGTACGCGAGACGATCACCGATCCCGGTAAGTACCTCGCCATGTTCGCGGATGGACGAACACGCCTGATCGAGCTTTCGGACGGCTGGTCGCGGATCGGCCGGAGCCGCACGGCGGACATCCGGCTCGACGATCCGACGGTCTCTCGCCGGCACGCGGTGGTCGTGCAGACCCCCGAGGGCGAGTTGCGCGTCCTCGACGACCGCTCGATGAACGGCATTTGCGTGAACGGCGAGCCTGTGGACTGGAGCCCCCTGACCGACGGCGACGAGCTCCAGATCGGGCGCTACACGCTGAGCGTCATCGAAAGCACCGGCAAGCCCACGTACGGCGACACCGCCTAGCTGGCTTCCGAGTCGCTCGAGTCCGAGTCCCCGACGGCCCGCAGGGCATCGTCGAGCGCCGGATCGATCGCGACCGACCGCTCCATGGAGACCGCGGCGAGCACCTCGCCGACGAATGAGCGTGGGGTGACCACCAGCCGGAGCTCCTGGTGGCGATTTCGGAGTCGGGCAGCCGCGTCGAAGATCAGGCTGATTCCCGAGCTGTCGATGTAGCTGGTCTCGCTCAGGTCGAGGACCAGGGCACGCGCCTGGTTCGGCACCGCGGCGAGCAGCCGCTGGCTGAGGTCGGCGACGTTCGATGCGTCGACCTCGCCGGCGACGCGGGCAAGCTCGACGTCTCCCTGGCTCTCGAGCGAGAGCCGGGCGAGCTCGGGCATCAACTCCCCTCTCTGAGCCGCCGCCGAAGATCAACCGTGGTGCCCTGCTCCGAGGTGTCGATCGAAACATCATCCATGAACTCGCGCATGATGAGGATGCCTCTCCCCCGATTGTCACCCCGGGGTTCACGCCACTGGCCGCGGTCGCCGATGGTGACGCTCGCCACACCGTCCAGCAGCGAGGCGCGCAGCTCGATCGTTGCGTCCCCTGGGCCATAGGCGTGCTCGACCGAATTGGCGCAGGCCTCGGAGACGGCGATCGCGAAGGCGGCGCAGTCGTCGTCGGTGCCGTCGTTGGCCTCCACCCAGCGACGCACCAGGTGGCGGGCGGTCGCGAGTTGGGCGGGCTCCGCCGGCACCTCCACCTCGAGGAGCTGGTTGAGGCCAACCGTCTGCACGGCGAGCACCGCGATGTCGTCGGCGATCGTGATGTCCTGCGTGAGCTCCGTGGTGATCGCCTGGCACTTGAGCTCGGGCTCGTCGGGCGCGGAGGTCGCGACCCTGGTGAGGTTCGCCTCACCCTCGGCGAGCTTTTTGCCGCGCCGCTCGATCAGGCCGTCGGTGTAGAGGAGCAGAGTCTCCCCGGCCGCGAGGGTCACCCCCTCCTCTTCATATTTGTGACCACCGACCGTGCCGAGCGGCGGGCCGCCCCGATCGGCGAGGAACTCAGAGGTCCCGTCGGAGTGGAGCAGCAGCGGATACGGATGACCTGCGCGCGCGAAGCGCACCTCCCACGTGTTCAGGTTGAGGGTCGCGTAGATCACCGTGGCCATCCGCGAGTGCATGCGATCCGAGAACTCCGCCAGCTTCGTGATCACCTCGGCCGGGCCCTCGGTGTCGAGGGCGTACGCGCGAATCGCGCTGCGCAGCTGGCCCATGAAGGTGGCGGCCGCCATTCCGTGACCGGCGACGTCCCCGATAACGAAGCCGATGCGATGCCCACGGAGCTCGATCACGTCGTACCAGTCGCCGCCGACCGCGGACTCATCGGCGGCGGGCAGGTACCGCCCCGCCATCCTCAGCCCGGGGACCCGCGGCAGCGTCCGGGGTAGGAGGCTGCGCTGGAGCGTCTCCGCGATCTGGCCCTGGACCATGAGCCGAGAGCGCTCGATGGAGAGCGCGACGCGGTCGGCGACCAGCTGGAGCACCTCAATGTCGGCATCGTGGAACTCCCGCTGGGTGAGCGAGCCGACGTGCAGAACCCCGATCACCTCAGCCTCGACCACCAGGGGAACGCCCAGCAGCGAGCGGACGCCCTTCTCCCGGAACAGCGGATTGACCGGCTGGATCTCGGACCGGTCCAGGTTCTCGATCACCACCGGCTCCCGGGTGAAGGCGACGCGGCCGGCGAACCCACGACCGATCGGGAGGCGAAAGCCCCGCTCCACCTCCTCCTCGAGTCCCTTCGCGGCGCGCGCCGCCAGCGTCCTGCCGCCCTCCTCGAGCAGGAGAACGGCCGCGGTGTCCGCGGCGAGGATGTCCGTGACCCGGTCGAGGAGCTCCTTGAGGAGGTCGTTCAGATCGAGGTAGGC
>DATDJZ010000078.1:0-12319 GCA_036520315.1 Solirubrobacterales bacterium
CGCACTGGGCTCGAGCGCGATCCCACACCAGCACGCGATTCTCCGGCTCGCCGGGGTGAGGGCCTACGGACGGGCGAGCGTGCCGAGCGCCGACATCCTGGCCGGCAGGCTCGGCTTCAGGGTGACCGGCGCCGACAGCTATGCCGTCGGCGAGGGGGTGCGGGGCACGGAGTTCGCCTTCGACCCTCCCCCGCTGGAGCGGGGCCGACTGGGCGCCGGGACCATCCATCACGTCGCCTGGGCGGCCGACGGATCGCTGGCGGCATGGCGCCAGCGGGTAATCGGGATGGGCTGCGTGGCCACGCCGGTGATCGACCGCGGCCGCCGGCACTCGATCTACTTCCGGGAGCCCTCGGGTGTTCTCTTCGAGATCGCCACCTCCGCCGGTGTCGGTGGCGGCGACGTCGCCGAGGCGGGCCGGCACGAGCGGCGCCTCTCGCCCAGGGTCGACCCACGGGTGCGGGCCGCGGTCCATGGCTAGCGCCATCTGACCCTCTAATCTCTCCCGGGACCGGGGAGGGTCCGAACCAAAGTGGAGCACCGGCCCGTGAGCAGAGCCAACCGATGCCATGCCCGGTGGCTGACCGCCGCCGCGCTCACGCTCGCCGCCCT
The DNA here is from genome assembly GCA_036520315.1 of Solirubrobacterales bacterium. GTDB lineage: Bacteria > Actinomycetota > Thermoleophilia > Solirubrobacterales > 70-9 > DASUPK01. The sequence goes on from DATDJZ010000078.1 coordinate 613, forward strand.
TGCGGCGACGCTGCCTGCCGCGCCGGCCGGGGCGGCCGTGACGCTCGGCCAGCTCCCGGCGACCGCGCCCCCGGCTCAGTGCTCGTCCACGGCCGACTTTCTCCAACCGGGCATCACCGGCGGCAATCTCTACATCGCGCGGCAGGCGGGCACGATCACCTCGTGGTCGACCAGGTCATCCGGCGCTGACGCGACCTACGTCTTCAAGATCTTCCGCCGGACGAGCGACCCGGACGTTTTCCAGGTCATCGCCCGTGCGCCGCCGCACGACCTCACCTCGGGTCTCAACACGGTTCCGGTCAACATCGCGGTCCGGTCCGGGGACATGATCGGAGTCAACGAGAGCGGGGATCCGAACTCGTGCACCTTCTCCCAGATCGGCGATGGGGTGCTGACGCGCAGCGGCAGCGTCGCCCTTGGCGCCTCCGGCAGCTTCACCGCCCTGAATGACGTCCGGCTCAACCTCTCGGCCGTCCTCGTCCCCTCCAACGACTTCGCGGTGGCGGCCATCACGCGCGACCGCAAGCAGGGGACGGCGACCGTGATGGTGAATGTCTCCAATCCCGGCGTGGTGACGATCGCGGGCAAGGGACTGAAGAAGCGGCACCCGAAGAACGTCGCCGTCGCGGGGACCATCCAGTTCAATATCGCTACCGCGGGGGCCAAGAAGCGGAAGCTCGAGAAGACCGGCAAGGTCGCCGTCAGCCCGACGCTGACCTTCTCCCCGAGCGGGGGAGAGCCGGCGAACAGGACGTTCACGGTGAAGCTGAAGCAGCGACGGCGACCGCCCGCACCCGTGCTGGGCCGCCCTACTGCCCACTAGACTGCCCTCCGCATGAAGCGTCGGACGGTCCTGGCGGGACTCCTGATCGTCGCGCTGGCGGCCCTCCTGGTGGCGCTGGTTCGGTCGGGGTCGGGGGGCGAGGGGGCGGCGGAGATAACCGAGGGGAAGCCGTTCAATGGCAACTCACCGGTGACGCGGAGCGTCGCCTGGATCGCCGCCCAGCAGCGGCACCTGGACCAGCATCCGGAGATCGAACGCCGGCTCGAGCGCGAGGCGGCCACGGCCGAGGCCGCGCGTGAGGAGGCCGCCGGCGAGCAGGCGGCGGGGGAGGAGGGCGAGGCCACGACCGGGGAGGCGGGCGAGGGCTCTGAAGAGCAGGGCGAGCCCGCCGGCGAGGAGGAAGCGGCCGGCGGCGCGGAGGCCGAGGGGGAGCATCTCGTCCTCAAGGCCGCTGCCGGGGACGCGCCGGTGGAGACCGACATCCGTGAGAAGCCAGAGCCCGGCGAGGAGACGGGACCGTCCAGGCGGGCGGCGACGCCGGCCCCTCAGGCCCGGATCGGTCGGTCGGCGATCGGGCCCAGGTCCTCCCTCTCGGAGGGCACCTCATTCCTGGGCGCGGACAGCAACGTCTCGGGCTTCATCCCGCCGGACTCGATGGGCGCGGTCGGACCGACCCAGGTCCTCGTCTTCGTCAATGGCCGCATGAAGCTCTATGACAAGCAGGGAACGCCCGACCCCAACCTCGACGTGACCGACCTGGCGTTCTGGGCTCCGGTCAGAGATAACAGGCAGGTCACCGATCCCGGGGTCGAGTACGACCGGCTCTCCCAGCGCTGGATCATCTCGGGGATCAACGTCCAGAGCACTGACAACCGGGTGATGATCGCGGTCAGCGACGGGCCGACGCTGACGAACCAGAGCAGCTTCGACTACTTCTCATTCGACCAGTCCGATCCGCTCCCCCCGGGGCCCGCGCGGTTCGCCGACTACCCGCAGCTCGCGGTCGACAACAACGCGATCTATGTGGGGGTAAACGAGTTCACGTCGAGCTCCGGCAGCTTCGCCGGGACCAGCGTCTACGTGATCCGCAAGTCGAGCGTGATCAGCGGCATGATGAATCCGATCTTCGTGACGGGGTTCCGCACCCTGGCCAATGCGGTGGGGCAGGGCCCCGACAGCCCGCAGCCCGCCACCACCGCCAATCCGAATGTCGCTGAGGGCTACGTCGTCGGGCCGGACAACCAGATCGCAAACCGCATCGACGTTCGCCGGATCACCGACCCTGGCGGTACGCCGGGGATCTCCCCCAACCTCGTCGTTCCGATCCCTGTGACCGCCCAACCGCTGCCCGTCCCGGCCCAGGGGACCACCGGAGGCCTCGATGCCCTCGATGACCGCCTCTTCGAGGCGATGATCGCCCGGGGACCCGACGGCACGGATTCCCTCTGGACGGCGCACAACATCCGGGTCAATGCGAGCGGGATCGGCAGCGCCAACGGCGATCGAGACGCCGCTCGTTGGTACCAGCTCGGAGACCTGGGACCGCCCGATCCGCCGACACTCGTCCAGTCGGGGACGTTGTTCGACACCGCCGCCTCCAACCCGCGCTACTTCTGGATGCCCTCGATCGCGATGAACGGCCAGGGCCACGCCTCGCTGAACACCAGCACGGCGGGCAACGGCCGCCGGGCCGAGGTGGCCGGTTCGGGGCGGCTGGCGAGCGATCCCCTTAACACCACCCAGGCGTTCGACGTGATCCAGTCGAGCAACAACGGCTACAACCTCGGAGCATCGGCCCCCCGCAGATGGGGCGACTTCTCGCAGACCGTCGTCGATCCCACCGACGATCAGACCTTCTGGACCTTTCAGGAGTACACCTCGGCCCAGAACGTCTGGGGCGTCCGGGTCATCCAGCTGAAGGCGCCGCCCCCGGCGGTCCCGGCCGACGCCTCGCCGAATTCGGTTCTGATCGACACCGATCCCCAGCCGGTGGCGATCACCGGCATTCCGACGGCGGGAGCCGGATTCTTCGACACGACCGATTTCGGTCCGCCGTATCCGGATTACGAGCACCTCTCCGCGACGGTCGGCAACGGCGTCGTGGTCAACAGCGTGACGCTCACTGATCCCACCCATCTGACGCTCGACCTCGACACCTCCGGCGCGACCCCCGGCTTCGCCCCCATCACGATCACCAATCCCGACGGGCAGTCCACCACCTGCTCGCACGCCCTGATCGTCGGCAGCGACGCGACCCCCGCGGCCACGCCCAGTCCACAGGCGACGAGCCCTCCGTCGCCGGCAAACAACAACAGCCCGACCGTCTTCGGGTCCGGCGCGGACTGCGGCTCCGACGTCAGCATCTACGCCGATGACCCGACCTGCACAGACCCACCTCTCGTGACGGACTCGGCGACCGCCTTCGCCTCCCCCGGAATCCCGGTGAGCGTCGCCGACAACACCTCCACCGACTTCTACGCGAAGGCAACCAGCGTGGCGAACGTCCCGTCCGCCTGCTCGACGACGGCGGCGACCTACGTCGAGGACTCGATACCGCCCCAGGTGAGCGTGAACTCGGGGCCGACCGGGACCACCGCCGATCAGACGCCCACCTTCACCTTCAGCGGCAGCGACGCGGTCGGGCCGGTCACCTTCCGGTGCTCGCTTGACACCGGTACCGCGAGCTTCAGCGCCTGCTCCGGCCCGGGTAACAGCGACACGCCCTCGAGCCCGCTGGCCGACGGCTTCTACACGTTCAGGGTCCGCGCGAGCGACGCCGCCGGCAACTCGTCGGTCGCCACGCGCTCGTTCTCGGTCCTGGTGCCCCAGCCTCAACCGACACCCACGGCGCCGGAGACGACCATCAACAAGGGGCCGAAGAAGACGCGCAAGGCGCGGCCTAAGTTCCGCTTCAGCTCCAACGATCCGAGCGCGAGCTTCCAGTGCAAGCTCGACAAGCGCCAGTTCGTGGCGTGTGCCTCCCCATTCACGACGCCGAAGCTGCGGCCGGGCAAGCACAAGCTGCAGGTGAGAGCGATCGGCGCCGGCGGCGTGGATCCCTCGCCGGCGGTCAGGAAGTTCCGGGTCCTGCCGCCGAAGTGAGGTTGAGGAAATCGGGGCGCCCGGATTTGAACCGGGGACCTCACCGACCCGAACGGTGCGCGCTACCAGGCTGCGCCACGCCCCGAGAGGCAAGAAGGATAAAGCCGTCTGGCCGGCTAGCTCTTCTCCGGCTCGGGACGCGCCTCGGGCCTTGGCGCCTCGTCGTGGTCCTGGCCGGCCCTCGGGAGCAGATAGCGGATGCCCAGCATGCACAGCAGCAGGACCGCGGCACCGATCCAGAGGATCGGGTCCTCGGCGGAGAAACCCTCAAGTCGGCTGCCGACGTAGGTGAAGTACGCCGTGATCGGGGCGTAGCCGACCACAGTGGTCCAGGTGAAGCGCCAGAGCGGGACCCGGGCTGCGCCGCAGACGTAGCCCATCAGGCTGAAGGGCACGATCGGAACCAGGCGCACGCCGAGCAGGGCGACGGCCCCACCGCGATCGATCAGGCGCTCGATTCGCTGGAAGCGCTCCACACCTGCCAGGCGGTAGAGCAGAGGCCTGGCGAAATGCCTGCCCACCGCATACGAGGCGAGCCCGGAGAGCAGCCAGGCTCCCATCATCAGCAGGAAGCCGACGCCGAACCCGAAGACGTAGCCCGCCGCCGCGTCCAGGATCTCCGCCGGGTACCAGACGATCACGTGCACCATCGCCAGCCAGAGCACGAGCAGCGGGCCCACCGCGCTTCCGCCGAGGTCGTGGCGAACCTGGGCGGTGTCGCCGTGGAATGCGTCCCCGACGGCATCCCGCAGCGACGGCACTGCCAATGCCACGGCTACCCCCACCAGAAGGCCTCCCAACGTCACGGCGACGCCGGTCCAGGTTCCTCCGCCGGGCGGGCCGCTGTGCACGACCGTTAGATTAGAAGCCCGAGCCCATCCCTCATCGAGACCGAAGGAGGTCAGATGGCTTACGAGGTTCCCGACCTTCCCTATGAGTACAACGCGCTCGAGCCACACATCGACGAGCAGACGATGCGCGTCCACCATGACAAGCACCACCAGGCTTACGTCGACAAGGCGAATGCCGCCCTCGAAGGCAGCGAGTGGGCGGACAAGGACGTCAACGAGGTCCTGCAGAACCTCGACAAGCTTGGCGACAAGGAGACCGCGGTCCGGAACAACGCCGGCGGCCACTCGAACCACAGCTTCTTCTGGGAGATCATGAGCCCGGATGGCGGGGGAGAGCCCGAGGGCGACCTGGCCGACGCGATCAACGAGAAGTTCGGCTCCTTCTCTGAGTTCCAGGAGGAGTTCAAGAACGCGGGAGTCAACCAGTTCGGCTCAGGCTGGGCCTGGCTGATCCACGACGGCTCCGGGCTGGCCGTGGTCTCGACGCCCAACCAGAACTCTCCGGTGTCCGACGGCAACACGCCGATCGTCGGCGTCGACGTCTGGGAGCACGCGTACTACCTCAAGTACCAGAACAAGCGCCCGGACTACATCGACGCCTGGTGGAACGTCGTCAACTGGGCGAAGGCGTCAGAGAACTTCGGCTCGGCCAGCTAAGCGAGAAACGTCAGGCGCCTGGTCCTCCTTCGCGGGGACCTGCCCCATGGCGTGCTCCGCCAGTGCGGTGATCGTCAGGCTGGGGTTCACACCTGGGTTGGCGGGGACCGCCGCGCCGTCGCAGACCATCAGGTTCTCGTAGCCGAAGACCCGGTTGCGGGTGTCGACCACGCCGTGCTGGGCGTCGGCGCCGATCGCGGCGCCGCCGAGGATGTGCGCGGTCGTTGGGATGTTGAAGAGCGCTTCGTTGAACCCGCTCTGGGCGACGCCGCCGGTCCGCTCGGCCATCCAGCGCGTCACGTGATCGGCGGCGGGAATGAAGGTGGGATTGGGCTTCTCAGGGTCCTGCTCGGTCTGCAGTCGGACGCCCCGCCCGAGCAGGCGCCGCCTCGGCTGCAGCCGGATCGCGTTGTCGAGCGTCTGCATCACCAGCAGGATCACGGTGCGGCGAGACCATCTGAACGGCCAGAGCAGGCGGAGGAAACGAAGCGGGTGTCGGAGGATCTGGCCGAGCCAGAGCACGGGCCGGGTCAGCTTCGTCCCCCGGCCGGTGAGCAGCGTGAACAGATAGCTCATCGAGTCGGCGCGGCGACCGTAGGTGACCACCTCGACGTGGGTATTGGGGTCCGGGTAGATGCTCGAGCTGATCGCAACGGACTTGGCGAAGTCCCGCTCGTCGCTCGAGGCCGTCACGGCATTGATCGACTCGCTGTTGGTCCGGACGAGCTCTCCGAGGCGGGATGAGATCCGCGGCAGGGAACCGCGGTGCCGGCAATTCGCCAGCAGCTTGTTGGTCCCGAGCGCGCCGGCGGCGATCACCACGCCGCGGGCGGTGAGCGTTGAGCGCTGCTTTCGCAGCCAGGCGCCGGATCGCTCGCTGGTGACCTCGTAGCCGTCGGATCCGTCGGCGGCTGGTCCACCGATCGGGCTGATGTCGGTCACCTGCCGCTCTGGCAGGATCTCGACCCCCCGCTTCTCGGCGAACCAGAGGTAGTTCTTCACCAGCGTGTTCTTGGCGTTGTACCGGCAGCCAACCATGCAGCTGCCGCAGCCGATGCAGCCCGATCGCGGCGGTCCTTCGCCCCCGAAGTAGGGGTCTGGAACCTCCTTGCCCGGCTCGCCGAAGAACGCTCCCACTCGGGTTTGCTTGTGGGTGTCGGCCACGCCGATCTCCTCGCTGTACTCCTTCAGGAGAAGGTCGGCGGGGCCCTCCAGTGGGTAGTCGGTCACGCCCAGCATGTGTTCGGCGGCCTCGTAGTGGGGCTCCAACGCAGACTCCCATTCCCCGAGCTGATCCCACTGCGGGTCGCGAAAGAACGCGGGCCTCGCCCGGTAGAGCGTGTTCGCGTACCCGAGGCTGCCGCCGCCGACGCCGGAGCCCGAAACGATGAACACGTCCTTGAAGACGGTCATCCGGAAGATGCCGCGCAGCCCGATCTTCGGCATCCAGTAGTAGCGGCGGAAGTTCCAGGTCGACTCAGCGAAATCCTGATCGCGGTAGCGGCGACCGCACTCCAGAACGGCGACGCGGTAGCCCTTCTCCGCCAGGCGCAGCGCAGCGACGGATCCGCCGAAACCGGACCCCACCACGATCCAGTCGTAGTCGAGGCGTTCCCCCGCGTCGTTCACCGTCCCAGCCTAGTCCAGGCGGCGCGCCGCTTAACGTCAACTCAACGACGGGCGGATCGCAAACCGCCTTGGAATGCCGAATCCGGCGCCTCACAGGCGACGGTTCCCCTTTGACACCCCAAAAGTGGGGATGGAAGACTACGTGGGCGTTTCGTGCCTGGGCGGGGTACCCCGGCGCGGCGCCACGGGTTGACGGGCTACGGGTAAGTAGAGGAACCAGTGCCAAAAACAAGCGTCGTCGGTCGCATTGCTGCGGTCCTTGCGCTGCTCGGCGCGGTCGTCGTGGTCCTGCTGCTCGTCCTCACCGGCGGCTCCTCCTACACGGTCACCGCCCAGTTCGAGAACGCCTCCCAGCTGGTCACCGGCAACAACGTCAACGTCGCCGGCGTCCCGGTCGGCTCGGTCAAGCAGATCTCCCTCTCGGACGACGGTCAGGCCCTGGTCAAGATGGAGATCTCGGACTCGGCGTATGCGCCGCTCCCCGACGGCACGCACGCCACGATCCGCTCCCAGTCGCTCTCGGGGATCGCCAACCGCTACGTAGACCTCGACCTCCCCGCCCAGCCCGACGGGAAGTCGATCTCCTCCGGCGGCACGATCGCCCAGGCCAACACCACCTCCGAGGTCGACCTCGACCAGCTCTTCAACACGCTGAACAAGCCCACGGTCGACCACCTGAAGCAGGTGATCCAGGGCTTCGCCCGCGGCTATGACGCGGTCGGGGCCAAGGCGAACCGCGGCTTCCACTACCTCAACCCGTTCCTCTCGACCTCCCGGCGCGTCTTCGGCGAGCTCAACTCGGATCAGGCGAACCTCGAGGGCCTGGTCGTCGACGCCGCCGGCCTGACCTCCACGCTCGACCAGAAGGGCCCCGAGATCTCCCAGCTGGTCGCGAACCTGAACGGGATGCTGGGCACCATCGGCGAGCAGCAATCCTCGCTCGCCTCCGCGGTCGGCCAGCTGCCGGACTTCATGCGGCAGTTCAACACGACCGCGGTCAACCTGCGCGCCGCGCTCGACGACGTTCAGCCCCTGATCGATTACACGCGCCCGGTCGCGCGCAAGCTCCAGCCCTTCGCCAAGCGCCTCCGCGGCTTCGCACGCGACGCGGTGCCCACGGTTCGCGGTGTGAACGGGATCGTCAAGGCGCCCGGGGCCGCCAACGACCTGATCGAGTTGACCCGCCTGCAGGACCCGTTGGCGGAGACCGGCGTGGGCCCAGTCAATCGCAACGGCGCCTCGCGGCCCGGCACTTTGCCAGCCTCCGCGGACGCCCTGCGCGACTCGCTGGACCAGGTCTCCACGCTGCGCGCTTACAGCCCGGAGCTCACCGGCTGGTTCGACGACTTCGGTCACTCCGGATTCCCCGACGCCTTCGGGGGCATTGGGCGGATCTCCACCACCCTGAACGCGTTCTCGCCCGCCGTTCCGGGGGTGAACGTCTGCGGCGCTCTCGAGATCCTCGGCTCCCTCTGCAGCGCGCTCAACGGCGACGACCTCTACAACGCGCTCGGCGCGAAGTTCCTGCGGCGCTGCCCCGGCTCCAATGAGCGGGGTCTGAGCGAGGAGCAGCTCACTCAGGGGGGCACCGTCGACTGCGATCCCAACGAGAGCCCGATCGGGCCATGAGGCGGATCGCGGTGACACTCGCGTTGTTCGCCGGCCTCGCCGGGACTGCGGTGACCGTCGCCGGCGCCGACGACGGCCGGACCTACCAGGTCGAGCTGTTCAACGCCTTCGGCCTGGTCAAGGGCTCGGAGCTCCGGGTCGCAGGTGCGAAGGCGGGCACGATCACGGACCTCGACATCACTCCACAGAAGACCGCGATGGTGACCGTCGAGGAGGACTCGAAGTTCCCGGAGTTCAAGGCCGACGCGAGCTGCTCCGCGGAGCCCCAGTCCCTGATCGCCGAGTACTTCCTCGACTGTCAGCCGGGCAGCTCGACGCAGCCTCTCACCGGGCCGATCCCCGCGGCCCGGAACAAGACCACCGTCCAGCCCGACCTCGCCCAGAACACCCTGCGCGAGCCGTTCAAGGATCGCCTGACGCTGCTGATCAACGAGTTCGGGACGGCCTTGGACGGCAACGCCGAGAACCTGAACGCCGCGATTCGCGCCGGTGCCCCCGCCCTCCAGCAGCTCAAGCAGGTCCTCAACATCCTCGGCAACCAGAACCGGACGATCGCCGAGCTCAACACGAACGCGGACGCGATCTTCGCCCAGCTCACCAACCGCCGTGAGGACGTCGTCCACTTCATCGACAACGCGGGGCGGACCGCGGCGATCTCGGCGGAGCGCTCCGACGACCTGGCCAAGAACTTCGACCTGCTCGACGACTTCCTCTTCGAGCTCAAGCCGACGATGGCCCAGCTCGGCAAGCTCGCCACCTACGGCACCCCGCTGCTCACCGACCTCCACGCCGCGGCTCCAGGCCTCAACAAACTGGGCAAGAACCTGCCGAGCTTCAACAACGGCGCCCAGCAGTCGCTGACCTCTCTGGGCGGCGCCGCCCACGTCGGCAAGTCCGCCCTCGCCAACTCGAACGAGGAGATCGCCGCCCTCAACCAGACCAGCACGAAGGCCTTCCCAGCGGCGGACCAGGTCGCCAAGTTCCTGGAGTCGATCGACGACCCGAGTCAGGCCGTCGAGGAGGATACCTGCGCTCGCTGGGACCTCCGCGAGCAGCCGGGCGAGGCGGACCGGCGGGTGCAGCAGCTCGACCAGAAGCTCGGCACGACCCTCCACGGCGACCAGACCGTCACCTGCAAGTGGGGGAACGCCCCGACGGGATCGGACCCGAACGGCGGCAACCCGGGCTTCACCGGCATGGAGGGTCTCCTCAACTACGCCTACATCCAGACCAACTCGCTGAACCTGTTCGACAAGCTGGGTCACGCACTCGGCATCACGCTGGTGGCGGCGCCCGGCGCGCCCTCGCAGTGCGGCTATCAGACCGGTCCCGAGCTCCCTGCGAAGGGTGGCGGCTCGACCACGAATCCGGCCGACTTCGCGGAGTGCGCCGGGATCCTCGGTGACCGCCAGCCGGGCATCAACTACGCGCGCCAGCCCAGCGGGCTGTTCGGCAACCTGCCTCGCTACGACGCCTCCGTCTGCCCGAACGGCAGCACGGTTCCCTCGATCTGCGACCCGGCGATCCACACACACGCCGCACTGACCGCGCTGAAGACGAACCCGTCCCAGCCGCAGCCCCAGTCGCCCCTGCCGTCCCACTCCGCCCAGCCGCAGACGCCGCAGCAGAAGCAGCAGCAGAAGCAGCTCGACAAGCTCCTCGACACCGTCAAGGACCCGGGCAAGGCGACCAATGAGACGGTCCAGAAGCTCCAGGACCTGCTGAACCTGCCGCAGCTGCCGCAGCTGCCCCAGCTTCCCCAGGTCCCCGACCCGAACGCGACCGGGTCGAGCGGCTCGCCAACCAACGACCTCCTCGACTTCCTCCTCGGACAATGAACGGACGCGGAAGAGTCGGGTCGCTGGCGGCGTCGCCCACGATGGTCGGGGCGATCACGACGCTGATCATCATCGTCGCGGTCTTCCTCGCGTACAACGCGAACAACGGGCTGCCGTTCGTGCCCACCTACAGCGTCTCGGCGGAGATCTGCGACGCGGCTCGCCTCGGCCCCAACAACGAGGTCAGGATCGGCGGAAACCGGGTCGGCGTGGTCGAGTCGATCGACACCGTGCCTGCGCCGCCGAACAGCGGCTGCCAGGCCGCGGACGGCTCGAGCTCCTCGACGGTCGCCAAGCTCAACCTGAAGTTGGACAAGAGCGCGGATCCGATTCCGGCGGATTCGACGATCCGGGTCCGCTACCGGTCCGCCTTCGGCCTCAAGTACCTGGAGATCAGCCGCGGCACCAGCCAGACGGGGCTCCCCGCCGCGGGGACGCTGCCGCTGTCGCAGTCCCAGCAGCAGGTGGAGTTCGACGACGTCTACAACACCTTCGACACCGCCACCCGCGAGAACAGCCGGCGCGTCCTGCAGGGCTTCGGCGACGCGTTCGCCGCCCGGGGCGCCTCGCTGAACGAGGCGATCAGCGCCCTCAACCCGCTCTTCGCGAATCTGAAGCCGGTTTCCCAGGCTCTCGCCGATCCGACCACCCAGCTCGTTCGCTTCTTCCCGGAGCTGGGTGACGCGGCGCGCATCGTCGCTCCGGTCGCGGTGGACAACGCGGAGCAGTTCACCAACGGCGCGATCGCCTTCGGTGCGATCTCGTCCGACCCGCAGGCGCTGCGAGACACGATCTCGGGCGGTCCGCCGGCCCTCGAGGCCGGCCTCCGCTCGCTCCCCGTCCAGCGCCCCTTCCTCGCCGACTTCGCGGAGTTCTCGCGGCTGTTGCGGCCCGGAGTCGCGGAGCTGCGTCGCGCGCTGCCGGACCTCAACCAGGCGGTACTGCTCGGCTCCAGGGTGCTGCCGCGGACCGTCCCGATGAACCACGACCTCGAGGACGTGATGACGCGGCTCAACGAGCTGGTCGCTGACCCGTCGACGCTGACCAGCCTCACCCGGCTCGGAGACACCTTCAATCTCGTCCAGGACGCCGGCCAGAAGATCGTCCCCGCCCAGACCGTCTGCGGCTACTTCAACTACTGGGTGACGTACCTGACCAGCCACTTCGAGCTGCCGACCCCGTTCGGCTTCGCGGAGCGGGTACTGCCGCCGGGGATC
>DATDJZ010000079.1:0-9666 GCA_036520315.1 Solirubrobacterales bacterium
GTCTTTGGGAAAGGAGTGATGCGTACTTACTTCTTCTTCTTGCCTCCCCCGCACTTCCCGAAGCCGCTCACGGCCAGCGGGAAGGGCTGGGAGCTGAACTCACCGACGGTGGAGCCGACGGTGGGCTCACCCATCACGATCAGCCAGACCTTGGGCTTCGGCTCACCCTTACGCGTGCAGGGGGTCGCGTCGAATCCCATCTTCTGGTTGGCCGTGTTGCCTGCCGAGATCGAGTTGGCGTTGGGCAGGCCGGGGTTGGGCGGAGGTCCGGCCGATGGGGCCGTCGTCGTCTGACGGTCGACCGTCCCGCAGCCATAGCCGAAGCTCGGGAGGTCGCCCTCGCACTGATGGTTCGCGCTCTCGTTGACCTGACCACCGTTCGTTCCGGTCACGATCGGCTCATCGCCGGGCAGGTCGATCTGCACGTTGCTGTAGACGGCGAACGCCCGGACGTTCTGGGTGCAGGTGAACGCCACGTCGACGTCAGGCCCGCGCACACCCTTGAAGGGTGTCACCGAGCCACTGCACGAGACCGGGTACTTGGTCGCGGGCGCAGCGGACTTCTCGGCGCCCTTCTTGGCCTTGGCCTCATCCGAGGTCGCGCAGTTCTTGTAGGCCTTCATGTTGACCTTCACCGGCGCCTGGAGATACTCGCCGACCGTGGTCGACTCGCCGCCGCCGCCGCCCGTTCCGGGCGCCAGGAACGAGGTCACATCCGGCTCGCCCCCGACGAACAGGAAGAGCTTGACCGGGTTCTTGCCGCACGGACTCGCCCCGAGCTTGATGCTCTGGGTCACCTTGGTGCCCGCTGCGATCTGCTGCGCACAGGGTCCCGTCACCACTGCGTTCTTGTTGGGAATGCCTGCAGTTGAATCGCCCTCTGTCCGCTTGAACCCGTCACACGTGGTCGGGTTCCCGGTAGCCGAGGTCGAGGCGCCCGGGGTCGTGGTGTTCCACCCCGTGGTGCCCGGCGCCTGAGTCCCTGCAGCGGCACGGTCGGAGACACCGCAGCCGAAGCCGGCGCCCAGTCCCTCACAGGTCAGGAACGAGCTCGCGGCGCCCGCGCTGGGGGCGCCGTAGTTCTTGACCCTGCCCGTTGCCCCGACCGAGTAGGTCCGGATCACGTTGTCGCAAACGAAACTGAGCTTGGCATTGGTCTGGCTCTTGCCCTGCGGCTGCAGCTTTGCGTTGCAGCTGGCCACGGTCGCAGCCGATGCGGTGGTGGCCGAGCCCAGGGCGGCAATGCCCAGGACGCCGGCTACTGAGACGAGAACAGCGATCCGCCGCCTGCCCTGCCAGCCGCGCTCGGATCGAGATGAGTTGATCACTTGAGTGGCTCCTTCACGATTGGTTGCACCCGCCACAGGCGGACGGACGCGCGGCAGTCTCTCTGCGGGAGACACTCTCGATGTTGCGATCCCGTGTACGGGATGTAAACGCGGTGACAACACCTACGAATTACTGGTTACGGGGTATTCGCAAACTGGTCACCTTCGAGTAACGCCAAGGTGAAACCCGCCCTGAAGAATCCTGGGGCGGAATGCACGCCTCCAAGCGGTCGCCGGGCAATCATGTTGCCCTTAGGTCCGCCCGGGATGCTCGGGGCGTGCACGAGACCGCGACACCCCGCTCCGGCTGGATGCAGGCGAGCCGGATTGCCTGGACGGTTGGGTCGCCGGTGGTGGTGCTCGCGCTGCTGGTCTTCGTCGGCGCCACGCGAGGTGAGTCGGTGCTCGACGCCGTCCGGTCGGTTCCGCCGTGGGCGATCGTCGGGGCGATCATGGCCCACCTGCTCACACTCGCCCTGAGGACGGAGGCGTGGCGGACCGTGCTTCGCGCCGCCGGCGGCGAAAGGCTCAGCTCCCAGACCCTGTATGCGGCCAACGCCGGCGCCTTCCTGGCCGGGACGGTTCAGGGTCAAGCGGCCATGCCGACCCGAATCGCGCTACTCCGTCGCTTCGGGGGCAAGGACTCGCCCGAGGTCTCTCAGATCGCCCTCGCGGACGCCCCCATCTTCATGTTCGAGGTCTGCACCACCGCGGTGCTGGCGGCGGTCGGCTCGACCGCGGTCGGCATGATCCCGACCTGGGTCCCTTGGGCGATGCTCGGGGGCGCCCTGGCCGTGCTCGTGGCGCTGCGGATCGTCTACGCACGCTTCCGCCAGAGCCGCTTCGCGGCCGGCCTGGGTGTGCTCGCGCGGCCCGACCTGCGCGCCAGGCTGGCGATCGTGGTCGTCGCGTTCACCGTCATGGCGCTGCTGCGGACCTGGATCGTGCTGGCGGGGTTCGGCCTGCCCACCGATCCCGCGCACATCTGCCTGGTCCTCTTCACGATGGGAACGGTCGGCCTGCTGCCAATCGGCGTCGGCACCGGTCCGACGGCCACGGTCGCCGCGGTGGGAACGACCAATCTCGCCGCCGCCACCGCCGCGGGGATGGTGGTCAGCGCCGCCACGGTGCTGGCCGTGCTGATCTACGCGGGCGCCTGCTGGGCCTGGCGCGCCCGCGTCCCGGCTCCGGCGGCGGCCTAGTCAGCTGGAGGGGAGCGGTGCCTGCCCGGGATGCGAAGCGTCCTCGAACTCCCGGAAGAGACCCGTGACCACGAAGGCGACCTGCTCGCCGATGTCGACGGCGTTGTCGCCGATCCGCTCGATCGCGCGAGCGACCAGCATCATCGTCATCGCCCACTCGCGGGTGTCCGCATCGTCACCGACCTGGACCGCGACCTGGAAGCACTCCTTGTTGAGGTTGTCGATCAGGTCGTCCTGGCGGACCAGGTCTCGGGCGAGCTCGACGTCGCGGCCCGCGAAGGCCTTCTTGGCCTGGGAGACCATCGTGCGCGCCTGCTTGCCCATCAGCAGGATCCGATCGATCATCTCCTGATGCACCGGGGCCTCATGACCGGTGAGGGGAATGACCTTGGAGATGTTCACGCACTGGTCGCCCATTCGCTCGATCGAGTGCATGACGTGGAGCAGGGCCGAGATCAACCGCAGGTCGGTAGCGACCGGCGCCTGGGTCGCGAGCAGGGTCAGGATCGCCTGATGAACCTCCAGGTAGCGGCCGTCGATTCGGTCGTCATCGGCGATCACAAGCTCCGCCAGCTCCGTGTCCTGGTGCTCGACCGCCTCCATCGTTCGGTCGAGCGCACCGATCACCAGATCGAGGCCATTGAGGCAGTTGCTCTCGAGAGAGTCGAGCTCGTCCTGATAGTGCAGCCTGGCCTCGGGCATCAGCCGAACCTGCCGCTTACGTAGTCCTCCGTCTCCTTCTGGGACGGAGTCGTGAACATCTTCTCGGTGGCGTCCATCTCGACCAGGTGCCCGGGCTTGCCTGCGCCCTCGAGGTTGAAGAAAGCGGTCGTATCGCTGACGCGGGCGGCCTGCTGCATGTTGTGGGTGACGATCACGATCGTGTAGCGGCTCTTCAGGTCCGCGATCAGGTCCTCGATCGCCAGGGTGGCGACCGGATCCAGCGCGGAGCAGGGCTCGTCCATCAGGAGGACCTCCGGCTCGACAGCGATCGCCCGGGCGATGCAGAGCCGCTGCTGCTGTCCTCCGGAGAGTCCGGAGCCCTGGCGATCGAGACGATCCTTGACCTCCTCCCAGAGATGCGCACTCCGCAGGGAGCGCTCGACGATTTCCTGCTTCTCGGACTTCGAGATCCCCTTGCTGTTGAGCGTCAGCCCGGCGGCGACGTTCTCCGCCACGGACATCGTGGGAAACGGGTTCGGAGCCTGGAAGACCATCCCGACGAGCCTGCGGACCTGCACGGGATCCACGTCCGGCGCGTAGATGTTCTGGTCATCCAGCGTCACGTTTCCCTCCACACGGGCCCCGGGCGTCAGCTCGTGCATCCGGTTCAAAGACCGCAGGACGGTGGTCTTGCCGCAGCCCGAGGAGCCGATCAGGGCGGTGACCTGGTTCGGCTCGATCGTCATCGAGACCTCGTTGACAGCGTGGAAATTGCCGTAGTAGAGATTCAGGTCCTTGACGTTGAAGCGCTTCGCCATCCGCTCGACCCTATCGGCGCCACGCTTCTTGGCCCCCTCGGCCGTCTTGGCCAGGTCGGTCGTCAAAGGCGTGCTGCGCGTCTCGGCGGTCTTGTCGGCTGTCTCGGGCATCTTCCTCCTGTCCATCTCCATTGAAGTCTCGTCTCGGATCAGCGTAGGTCCGTGCCGAAGCGCCGATAGATCCAGCGGGCGAGCAGGCTGAGGATCATCACGATCGCGATCAGCGTGAGCGCAGCGGCCCAGGCCTTGTCGTAGGACGCCTGGACGTCGACCCCCGGATCCTTGTACTCGCTGTAAGCGTAGACCGCGAGGTTCTGCATCCGGCCGTCGAGGGGGTTCGAGTTGACGGAGTCGATTACGCCCGTGGTGACGAGGAGCGGCGCCGTCTCGCCGATCACGCGGGCCACGGCCAGCATCACCGCGGTCACGAGTCCCGCGAGCGCGGTGGGCAGGACGATCCGGGTCACCACCTTCCACTTCGGGGTTCCCAAGGCGTAGGCGGCCTCACGCAGGTGGTTCGGAACGATCTTCAAGATCTCCTCCGAGGCCCGAATGACGATCGGGATCATCAGGACGCAGAGCGCCACCGAGCCGATGATGCCGAGCCGGATCCCAGGCCCGAGGAAGATCGCGAACAGCGCGTACGCGAACAGCCCCGCGACGATCGAGGGGATCCCCGTCATCACGTCGACGAAGAAGGTGAGCGCCCGGCGGAGCCGGCCGGTGCCGTACTCGTTCAGGTAGATCGCCGCCATGATCCCGATCGGGACCGAGATCAAGGTCGCGACGCCTGTGATCACCAGCGTGCCGATGATCGCGTGCTCGGCTCCGCCCCCCGGCCCGATCACCCCTCGAGCCGACTCGGTGAAGAACGCGCTGTCGAGGCGGTTGACTCCCCGCTTGATCACCTCGTAGAGCAGCGAGATCAGCGGGCCGACCGCGACCCCGAAGCCGGCGACGATCCCCAGGGTGACCAGGCGGTCGGCGGCCTGACGACGGGTCTCGGCCATCCGCGACCAGATGTAGGCGGTCGGGAGGGCCAGCACGAAGGTGACGATGAAGAAGAGGACGATCGTGAAGCTGCCCGTGGCGAGCAGGATGGCGAGCGCGACGAGCGCGGAGCCCCCGACCACGGCCTGCAGGAACCACGGAGGCAGGGTCCCGCCCGAGACCCGCGGGCCGCCTTCGGCCGTGGCCGCCCGCTCGATCGGATCGACCGCGGCGATCGGGTCTTCTCGGGGCGCCTCGTTCATCGGCGTGCGTGTCTCATTGCAGGTTGGTCCGGGAGATGATCAGGCGGGCGATCACGTTGACCACCAGGGTGATGCCGAACAGGACGAGCCCTGAGGCGATCAGCGCGTTGACGTTGAGGCCGGACGACTCCGGGAATTTGAGGGCGATGTTCGCGGCGATCGGGGTCGGGTTCTCCTGGCTGATCAGGTCGATCGAGACGACCCCGGACACCGACAGGATGATGGTCACCGCCATCGTCTCCCCCAGGGCCCGACCCAGCCCGAGCATCGAGCCGCTGATCACCGCGGACTTGCCGAAGGGGAGGACGGACATGCGGATCATCTCCCAGCGGGTGGCGCCGAGAGCAAGAGCGCCCTCCTCGAGCCGGCGGGGGGTCTGCGCGAAGACCTCCCGCGCGACCGCCGAGACGATCGGCAGGATCATCACGGCGAGCACGAGGCCGGCCGTGAGCATCGTCCTGCCGGTCACGGAGGCGGGTCCCTCGAAGAACGGTATGAAGCCGAGCTTGTCCGCCAACCAGTCGAGCACGGGCACGATCGCGGGACCGAGGACGAAGATCCCCCAGAGCCCGTAGACGATGCTGGGGATCGCCGCGAGCAGGTCGACGATGTAGGCAAGCGAGTTGGCGATCCGGCGTGGGGCGATGTGGCTGATGAAGAGGGCCACGGCCACCGCGAGCGGCACCGCCACGATCACGGCGATCACCGCCGCGAGGATCGTGCCGAACGCGAGCGGGGCGATGTAATCGACCAGGTTCTTCCCCTCCGGCAGCTCGGAGGAGCTGGCGGTGATGGCCGGCACGGACTTGATGATCAGGAAGACGGCGACCCCGCCCAGGATCGCCAGCACGGTCACGGCGGCGATCACCGCGGCGTTGGAGAAGATCCGGTCGCCTGCGCGCCGCCTCCCGCCGCCCGCCGAGGCGAGGATCTGGCCGCCGACCGTTGTGGTGTCGGGATGGGCTTCCATCAGTTCAAAGACGGATGGAGGGCCCCGCGCCGTGGCGCGGGACCCTCCAATCCGTGAGTCAGTTGCTCTCGATTGGTTGAGAGCACGTCACGATTATCCGCCGATCGCGCTGATCGCCTTGTCGTCCTCCTTCTTGACGTTAGGCCCGATCGGGGCCGAGCCGGCTTGCTGCCCGGCGAGCTGCTGGCCACCGTCGCTGACGATGTACTCGAAGTACGCCTTGACCAGATCGGTCGTGGATGAGTCGCTGTACTTCGTGCACCCCATCAGGTACGAGACCAGCAGGACCGGATAGGCGCTCGGGTCGGTCGGCGTGCGCTGGACCGTGTAGGCGAACACGAACTGGCCCTGGCTGAGCGTCGGATCCTTCTGCGACTGGTCGAAATCGTTCGTCGCTCCCTCGGCGCTCGGTGCCACGAACGTGTTGCCGACCTTGACCTTGGCGATCCCGAGGTCCTGCGCCTGGCTCTCGTCGGCATAGCCGATCGTGCCCTCTCCGGCCTTGACGGCCTGAACCATCCCAGACGTCTGCGCCCCGGCCTCGCCGCCCTTCAGCGGCCAGCTGCTGTCGGGCTCATCCGTCCAGACGTTCCCGGCGGCCTCATGGAGGTAGTCCGTGAAGTTCGCCGTGGTACCGGACTCATCCGAGCGGTGAACCGGTGTGATGTCCGTGTCGGGCAGGCTCGCGCCGGGGTTGTCCGCGGCGATCGCCGGGTCGTTCCACTTGGTGATCTCACCCTTGAAGATCTTCGCGGTCGTCTCAGGCGACAGCTGGAGATCCGTGACCTCGGGGAGGTTGTAGATGAGCGCGATCGCCGAGAGGTAGTTCGGGATCTGGACCAGCTCGCCGCCCTCGCCCGAGCACCGCTGCTGGGCCTTGGGCAGCTCTTCCTCATCGAAGGGAGAGTCGCTGCCGCCGAATGCAGTTTGGCCGCCGGCGATGAACTGGTCGCGCCCGCCTCCGGACCCGATGGGGTCATACGAGATCGTGGCGCCCGAATTGTCGTTCTCGAACTGGGCGATCCACGCCTCCTGGGCGGCCTGCTGCGCGCTGGAGCCGGCGCCGGCGATGTTGCCGGACGCACCTCCTCCTCCGCCTCCGCCGTTGTCGTCATCACCGCCACAGGCGGCGGCAGTGAGCGCCAGGACAGTCGAGGCGGCTAGAACGAGCCACCACTTCCTCTTCATTGAGTCGCTCCTCTTTCGCTGTTCGAAAGGGGCCGGCGGCTCAATGGGCGCGCCTCCCCTCGGATCTCTTCACAGGCGGTGGACCCTGTCAACGGGCAGGGTTGAGCTTGTTACGCGGGTGTGGCTCAGTTGTAAAAAGGATGTAAATCCAGGCGGCTGCTTGGCGAGCTCTGGCCTGCGCTTACGCCTGCGGCGAGAACCGGTAGCCGATGCCCGTGTGGGTGTGGATGAACCGCCTACCGGGAAGCGCACGGTTCAGCTTCGCCCGCAGCCTCCCGACGTAGACGTCCACGGAGCGATCGCTCTTCTTGTAGGTCCGTCCCCAGACCGTCTGGTAGAGCTCCTCGCGGGTCATCACCCGCTCGGCGTTGTGGGCCAGTTCCGTCAGCAGCTGGAGCTCGCGCACCGTGAGCACCAGCGGCCGGCCGTCGACCAGCGCAGCGTGGTCGGCCGGCCTGATCTCCAGGCGCCCGGCGTACACGGGCGTCTGGTCCCCGCCGGTGAGGGGAATCGTCGCTTCCGTGGTCGCGCCCCCGTTCTTGCCTTCCATGGCGCCGGAGCTTCGCCCCTCGTTCCCCGAAAATAGTTACGTTCGGGTGAACTTCCGGTGAACGGGATGTAACTGAGCCTCTAGCTGGACCGGAGGTCGACCGCGACGGCCTCCTCCGAGGGCGCTTCCGCGTCCGCTGTCGGCTCGTCCGTGACGGGCAGCGCCGGCTCGGGAAGGGACCCGACGGGCTCCGGATCGAAGCGGTAGCCGATCCCGAAGTGGGTGTGGATGTAGCGCCAGTTCGCGGAGTGGCGCTGGAGCTTCTGGCGGAGCTTCCGAACGAAGACGTCGACGGAGCGGTCGCCGTGGGCCATCGCGTAGCCCCAGACCTTCTGGTAGATCTCCTCGCGCTCTATCACCTGGCCGTGAGCCTCGGCGAGCAGCTGCAAGAGCTCGAACTCGCGGCGGGTGAGGCCGATGCTCTGCCTGCTGACGAAGGCCTGGTACTGGTCCGGTCGGATCTCGAGCTCACCGGAGACCAGCGGGCCGACGTCTTCCCGAGCCGCGGCGCGCTTGCGCCGGCGGACGACGGCCTCGATCCGCGCCATGACCTCCTCGGGATGCGAGGGCTTCGTGATCCAGTCGTCGGCTCCGAGACGGAGGCCGCGGACACGCTGCGCGACGGTCGATTGCGAGGTGCAGACGAGCACGCCGAGCCCCGGGATCGCCCCGCACACCTTCTCGAGGAACTCCCATCCCTGAGGGCCGAGCACCGACATGTCGACCAGCAGCGCGTTCAGCTTCATCGCCACCAGTTCCTCGATCGGCACGCTGCCCGCGAGCACGCGATGCTCCCAGCCCGCTCCCTCGAGCCGCTTCCCCAGCACCGTGAGGAAGGAGCTGTCGTTGTCCACGACAGCCAGCCGGATGCTTGCTTGGTTTGTCATCGAGCCCCTCTCTCGAACCGGGCCCTACCCCCAGGCCCAGGCCGCTTCGAGTCGCCCGCAATCATACGGGCGGCCGCGGCGCGCCCGATGGCCGGGCGCCGTGGTTCACCGGTTTTTCACAAGCAAATGGCGCATAAATGGGCATCGAACCGTATCCGGATATTCACACCGGGGGCTGCCCGCGCGACGAGACTGCTGCTCACTTTCGAGATTCCTCTCTCGTCAGCGCGCGCGACCCCTCCCTGCCCCGGGTCGCGCGCTTTTTTTGTCCCTTGGGTCCTCCCCACCCGCTGTAATCACGGGGATGGCTCACGATCACTCCCACGCCTTCACCGAGGCGGACTCGAGGAGGCTGGGCGGCGCCTTCGCGCTGATCGTCGCCTTCATGGTCGCCGAGGTCGCCGCGGGCATCCTGGCCTCCTCCCTCGCCCTGATCTCGGACGCCGGCCACATGCTCACCGACGCGGTGGCGATCGGGCTGGCGTTGGCGGCACTCCGCCTCGCTGAGCGGCCGCCAGCGGGCAGCTTCACCTACGGGCTGAGGCGCGCCGAGATCCTCTCGGCCCAGGTGAACGGCATCACCCTGCTGCTGCTCGGCGTGCTGATCGTCTACGAGGGCATCCGCCGGCTGATCGAGCCGCCGGACGTTGAGGGCGGCATCGTGCTCGTGGTGGCACTCGTCGGCATCGTGGTCAACCTCGCCGCGGCGCGGATGCTGGCCGGGACCGGGCGCCGGAGCCTCAATGTGGAGGGCGCTTTCCTGCACATCGTCACCGACCTGTTCGCCTTCATCGCGACGGCGATCGC
>DATDJZ010000080.1:0-10816 GCA_036520315.1 Solirubrobacterales bacterium
AAGATGCAGTTCCTCTACGACTCGGGCGACTCCGCCGTCTTCATGGACAACCAGAGCTATGACCAGGTCGAGATCCCGAAGTCAGTCGTCGGCGACGCGCTGAGCTGGGTGCCGCCCAACTCCGACGTCGACCTGCTGTACGTCGACGAGCGCCCGGCCGGCGCCCAGCCGCCGAGCGCGGTGGACCTGACCGTCTCCCAGACCGATCCGGGGCTCAAGGGCGACACCGCCTCGGGCGGCGGCAACAAGCCGGCGACCCTGGAGACGGGGGTCACCATCCAGGTCCCACTCTTCATCGAGAAGGGCGAGCGGGTCAGGGTCGACACCCGCAGCGGCGAGTACGTCTCGCGGGCGTAGTCTCGAGTTCGTGAGACGTTCAGATCAGAGGCGCGCGGCTGTCTTCGCGCTCTACCAGCACGACGTCACCGGAAGGCCGCTCGACGAGCTGCTCGAGGGAGCCAAGCCGTTCAGCCGCGAGCTGGCCGAGTCCGTCGAAGCCAACCGGCCGGAGCTCGACGCGCTGATCTCCGCGCACTCGAAGGGGTGGGCGCTCGAGCGGATCGCCCCGCTGGAGCGCGGCATTCTGCGGACGGCGCTCTATGAGGCACTCCACAGCGACGACGTGCCGGTCGAGGTGGCGATCGACGAGGCGGTCGAGCTGGCCAAGCAGTACTGCGGCACCGATGCGCCGGGATTCGTGAACGGCATTCTCGGCGCGGCGCTCGAGGAAAGAGGCGCCGTCGACTGATGACGGCGGCGAAATTGCATGCTGCCGGGCGGCAAGCAGGCATGCTGCCCGCGCACGGAGGAGGACTAGGGGAGAGGCTGTGTCGAGGAAGCGGACTCCGGAGGTACTCGAGGTTGAGCTGTCGCGAGGGGCGTCGAATCAAGGGGCGCGTCCGATCAACTACCGTGACGCCAATGGAGGCGCAGGGTCCGAACCTGGAAGCGATAACGGCTCGCTTGGAACGGATCGCCAACGAACTCGAGTCCGGTCCGAGCGAGGAACGCGCCGCAGAATTGGTGCGAGAGGCCTCCGAGTCCGCGTCGGAGGCCGGGAGGGCGGTCGAAGCCGCCCTGAGGGCCGCGACCGATACGTCGACGCCCTGAACCAGGCCATGGCCGAGTACCCGGACGATCTGCGAGAGCGGGTCGAGGACTATCTGGAACGGCTTCGCTTCTCCCACATCCCGCCCACCGAGGGCCTCGAGGAAGCGATGCGCTACTCGCTGCTCGCGGGCGGCAAGAGGATCAGGCCGGTCCTCGCCCTGGCGACGGCGCGCTCGATCGGCCTCTCTCCCGAGCGGGTCCTACCGGCTGCGGCGGCACTCGAGCTGATCCACACCTACTCTCTGATCCACGACGACCTGCCCGCGATGGACGACGACGACCT
The DNA here is from genome assembly GCA_036520315.1 of Solirubrobacterales bacterium. GTDB lineage: Bacteria > Actinomycetota > Thermoleophilia > Solirubrobacterales > 70-9 > DASUPK01. The sequence goes on from DATDJZ010000080.1 coordinate 1,394, forward strand.
GCGGCGCGGCATGCCGACCTCACACGTCAAGTTCGGCGAAAACATCGCCATCCTCGCGGGAGACGCGCTCTTCGCCGAGGCGATCCGAGTGTTCACGGAGGATCAGACGGGGCATCCCGCCGCGGTGCTGGCAGCGCTCAAGGAGCTGATCACGGCAGCCGGGGTGGCGGGAATGGTCGGCGGCCAGTACATCGACGTGAGCGAGTTCGACGCCGCTGCCAGGGGGGACTGGGAGGCGGCGGTGAACCTCAACGCCTCCCGCCTGCGGGAGATGCACGCGCTCAAGACCGGTCGCCTGATCGCCGCGAGTGTGACGACCGTCCTGATCATCGGCGAGGTGCCCGAAGGTGAGACAATTCCGTACCGCCGTTTCGCGGATGAGCTCGGGGTCCTGTTCCAGATCGTCGACGACATCCTCGACGTGACCGGATCGGACGCGGAGCTCGGGAAGCCGAGCGGCAGCGACGAGAGACACGGCAAGCTCACCTATGTGAGCGCGTACGGTCTCGACGAGGCCAGGGAGCTAGCCTCTGAGTCGCACCGCAAGGCACGCGAAGCGCTCGCCGAGACGGACGCCAAAACGGACGATCTGGCTCGGATCACGGACTTCATTCACACCCGACACACCTGATGGCCAAGAACGAGAGCGACGCGAAGGAGACCGAGCCGCTCCTGATCGATTCGATCGATTCGCCGGCCGATCTCAAGAACCTCTCCGACGAGCAGCTCCAGCAGGTCGCGCAGGAGACGCGCGACCTGATCATCGACGTGATCGGCGAGATCGGCGGCCACTTCGGCGCCAACCTCGGTACCTGTGAGCTCGCCGTCGCGCTGCACAGCCTGCTCGACTCCCCGAAGGACAAGATCCTCTGGGACGTCGGCCATCAGGCCTATCCGCACAAGGTGCTCACCGGGCGGCGCGACCGCCTCGACACGATCCGCCAGTACGAGGGCCTCGCCCCGTTCTGCTCGATCTTCGAGTCCGAGCACGACATCATGGGCGCCGGGCACGCCTCGACCTCGATCGGCTACGCGGTCGGCCTGAAGGAGGCGATGCGCAAAGGGATCGGGGAGGACGGCAAGGTCGTCGCCGTGATCGGCGACGGCGCGCTCACCGGGGGAGTCGCCTACGAGGCCCTCCACCACGCGGGCGGCCTGCAGACGCCGATGGTGATCGTCGTCAACGACAATGGGATGTCGATTTCGCCCAACGTCGGGGCGATGTCCCGCTACTTCCAGCGCGCGCGGCTCAACAAGCGCCTCTACCAGGCCCGCTCGACCACCGAGGGGGCGCTCACCCAGCTGCCGTTGGGACTCGGCAGGCGGATCGACAGGCTGGGCCCCGAGGTCAAGTCTGCGATCAAGGCGTACTTCGCGCCCGGGCTCTTCTTCGAGGAGCTCGACCTCGCTTACATGGGCCCGATCGACGGTCATGACGTGGTGGAACTCCGCGCCGCCCTGCGGAAGGGCCTCGACGCCGGCCGCCCGGTCGTCGTGCACATCCAGACCGTCAAGGGCAAGGGCTTCGAGCCCGCCGAGGAGGGCGGCCTGGTCGGGATGGAGAAGTGGCACGCGGCCAAGCCCGGCTCGATCGTCGACCGCAAGGAGGCCCCCAGCACAAAGGCCGCCTCCTCCGCTTCGCCTCCGGGGGCGGCCAAGCCGGTCGTCCCGGTCAGCGAGTCGGACTCTCCCGAGAAGATCGAGAAGCTCGAGAAGCCGCCGCCCAAGTCGCCGCCGCAGTACACCGCGGTGTTTGCGGACGCGCTGGTCGAGGAGGCCAGGCGCGACCCGCGCGTGATCGGCATCACGGCCGCGATGGCGGGCGGGACCGGCCTCAACAAGCTCTCCGAGGCGCTGCCGGAGCAGTACTACGACGTCGGGATCGCCGAGCAGGACGCCGTCCTCTTCGCGGCCGGCCTGGCGCTCCAAGGCGCGAAGCCTGTCTGCGCGATCTATTCGACCTTCCTCCAGCGGGCCTTCGACCAGCTCGTCCACGACGTCTGCCTCCAGAAGCTGAACGTGGTCTTCGCGATGGACCGGGCGGGCCTGGTCGGCGATGACGGCCCGACCCACCACGGCTTCATCGACATCTCCTACCTCCGCCCGCTGCCGAACCTGGTGGTGATGGCCCCGCGCGACGAGGCGATGCTCGTCCACATGCTGCGCACCGCCCTCGCCCACGACGACGGCCCGATCGCCTTCCGCTACCCCCGCGGCGCGGCCGAGGGCGCGCCGATGCCCGAGTCGCCGAAGGAGATCGAGATCGGCAAGGGCGAGGACTTGCTGCCCGGCGAGCGCGTCGCCTTGCTCGGCTACGGCTACGGTGCCCAGGTAGGCCTGCGGGCGGCGGAGATCCTCCGCGAGAAGGGTCTCGAGCCCACGGTTGCCGATGGGCGCTTTGCCAAGCCGCTCGACGGCGGGCTGGTGGAGAGGCTGGCCTCGGAGCACGACCTGCTCGTCACGATCGAGGAGAACGTGCTTGCCGGCGGATTCGGCTCTGCCGTCCTCGAGCACGCCGAGGACGCCTTCGCGGACGGCTCAGAGCGCGCCCGCATCCTCCGGGTGGGGCTCCCGGATCGCTACGTCACCCACGGCAAGCCCGCCCTGCTCCGCGAGGAGGTCGGCTTCACCGGCGAGGCCGTCGCCGAGCGGGTGTTGGCGGCGCTGGGCACGCGCGAGACCATCTTCGGCTGATTACCGAGTAACGCTCGTTCAGCCTCTTGGCGATGCGGGTATAACACCTGTCGGCGCAGCCCTTGCACAGCGCGCCGGCCAGCGGGATCACGGGCAGGCGGCCGGGAAGGAACTCGTCCGTCCCAGGCACCCGAAACGTGGAGGAGTTCCCGTGTCCTACTTGACCTGTCCCAGCTGCGGCCTGACGCTGTTCGACCGCAACCCACTCACCTCGCCGCGGGGATGCCCGCGTTGCGCGCGCCACGCTCGGAGCGTCGAGCTCGAGCGGGTGACGGACCTGCGAGGCCGCGCAGCGGCCTCGCTCCTAGGCCGGAAGCACCCGCAGCCGGTTGAAGACGCCGAGCAGGCGGGGGGCTAGCGCGATCGCGCCGACGTCGAAGAGCACGTAGACGCCCGCGATTCCGCTCGGGGGGTTGCCCGCCGGCAGCGCGGTATCGGGCGTGGTCGCGGCCCAGTGCCAGGCGCCGATCGACGTCCCGTAGATCTCGAGGAAGCCGACGACGAGGAAGACGCCCGCGTAGAGGGTCGCGGTGCGGCCGCGGAGCAGCACGTAGATCAGGAGCGCTCCCGTGATCGCCCCGAGCGCGTCCGTGCGGCCGAGCAGGAACAGTCCGGCGATCCCCCAGGCCGCCACGACCGCGATGACAGCGCCTAGGAAAAGCCGCGGATTCCGCCGCACCTGAGCCGACTGGCTGATGCGGAGCCCCGCCAAGAAGACGAGCCCATGGCCCGGCGGGACGAATGCCGGCAGGTTCTCCAGCCGGTAGGTGTAGGCCCCGAGCACGATCGAGCCGAGCACCTCCGCGCAGGTCGCGACCAGCACGACCAGCAGCGCCCTGATCCGGTCCTCCGGCCCGAGGGACGCGCACGCCGCGATCAGTATCAGCCAGGTCGCCGCGCCGAGCATCAGCTGCTGGCCGGGACTGGCGAAATGGTCGAGAGCGAGGAAGGTGGCGATCACGCAGAGCACCATTGCCGCAAATGGCAGCGGCGCCGAGAGCGGGTGCTTGTCGGCTCCTCTCCCCATCGATCGCCCTACGCGCAGATCCTGCGTGGACGGATATTGATTGGATCACCCCCGCACCGGCGCTGTCAAATGAGAGACTGCGCGCGGTGATCGAACGGCCGGTGTTCATCGCCGAGGAAGGTTCCAATGCCGCGACCAACTCGTTCGTCCTGCCGGAGGCACAGCCCGCGGCGGGATGAAGCCGATCGATCGGGGCACCTGGCTGGCTCTGACCGCGATGGGCATCGCGGTCTTCGTGATCGCCAACGACTTCTCGGCGATCAACGTCGCGATCCCGCAGATCGAGAAGGACTTTGAGACGGACGTGACGACGGCCCAGTGGGTCGTGAACGCCTACGCGCTCATCTTCGGCGTGCTGATCGTCACCGGGGGCCGGCTCGCCGATCTCTTCGGCCGGCGCCGGGCCTTCTTCATCGGCAGCGGGATATTCGCCACCTTCTCGTTGCTGGGCGGCGCGGCACAGACCGAGGCCGAGCTGATCGCCATGCGTGTCCTCATGGGGATCGGTGGGGCGCTGATGTGGCCGGCGATCCTCGGGATGACCTACGCAGCCCTGCCCGAGGAGCGCGCCGGGCTGGCGGGCGGATTCATCCTCGGAGCGGCCGGAATCGGCAATGCCGCGGGACCGCTGTTGGGCGGGGCGCTCACGGACCTGCTCAGCTGGCGCTGGATCTTCTTCCTCAATGTGCCGGTCACGGCCTTCGCGGTCTTCGTCACCTGGCGCGAGATCCACCAGCCCCGCCCCGAGGTCGAGGACACCCGAATCGACTATGGCGGCATCGTCACCGTCTCGGTCGGGTTGATCGCACTGCTGATCGCGTTCGACCAGGTCACCGACTGGGGGTGGGGCGATCCCCGGATCATCGCTCTGCTGGCCGTCTTCGTCATCCTGATCGCCTCCTTCGTGGCGGTCGAGCGGCGGGCGGGCGAACATGCGCTCATCCCCCCGGATGTGATCCGAAACCGCGACTTCGCCTACACCTGCGCGGCGATCCTGCTGATGTCCGCGGTCTTCTTCGCGTCGATGCTCTATCTCCCGCAGTACATGATCTCGGTGCTCGGCTACTCGCCGATCGGCGCAGGCGCCGGCATGCTGCCGATGATGGCCACCTTCGCCGCGGTCTCCTTCGTGGCCGGCAACCTCTATAACCGCTTCGGCTCCAAGCCGCTGCTGATTCTGGGCTCGCTGTGCATCGCCCTCGGGCCGGCCCTGGTGGCGATCTTCGCCGACGAGGAGAGCTTCGGCGCGATCGTGCCGGGGATGGCGATCCTCGGCCTCGGGATCGGCCTCTTCTACCCGACGGCGACAACGGACGGGGTGACCGCCTGCGCCGAGTCGCGGCGCAGCCTGGCCGGCGCGATCATCTACATGTTCCAGATCGCCGGGGGCTCGGTGGGGCTTGGACTGACCACGACGATCTTCATCGGTGCGAGCGACGGTGCGACGGGCGGGGCCGACTTCGTCAACGGGATTCAGACCGCGTTCGCGGTGGACGCCGCGATCGCGGTCGGCGGCTTCCTGATCGCCGCCTTCCTGATCGGGGGTCGAGCGCACCTGCCGCACCTCCACCGCCCCGCGCTGGCGGGCCACTCACCGCGCGGCCACGGCCCCTAGCTCCGGGGCTTTCCTGCACGGCAGGCCGATGAGTCGGTCGCGTGGATACAGTCGAATCACTGTGAGCCAATACACCTCACCGACCCCGATGCCGGGCTTCCTGGATCCGGACCATCCCACGCTGTTCCCGCGCCTCACGGCGGCCCAGATCCACGAGCTGGCCGAGAATGCCGAGACCTTGTCCCTCTCCCCGGGGGACGTCCTCTTCGAGCAGGGCCAGCGGGATACGCCCTTCTTCGTGATCCTGTCGGGAGCCGTCGACGTCATCGACCGCCAACCCGAGGGTGACCGCTACTTCACCCAGTGCCATCCCGGAACGTTCGCCGCGGACATCTCCATGTTCACCGGCGAGCCGACGATCGCCGAGGGCGTCGTTGCCGAGGAGAGCTCGGTCTTGGCCGTACCTCCCGATGCCCTGCGCACGCTGGTCGCCAGTTCCACGGAACTGGGCGACCTGCTCCTGCGCACCATGATCGCGCGCCGCGAGTGGCTGCGAGGGGAGGGTCTCGGCAATGAGCTGCTGATCGGAAAGCGCTCGGGAGATACCTTCGGAATCCGTGAGCTGCTCGAGCGCAATCTGATCCCGTTCAGCTGGCACGACATCGACACGGATGAGGAGAGCAGGGCCCTGCTCGACCGGCTGGGGATAGGGACGGAGGAGTGCCCGGTCCTGGTCCGCACCCACAGCGTGCTGCGGTCCCCGACACTCACGCAAGTCGCTGACGAGCTCGGCCTGCGCGCCAAAGTCGATCAGAGAACATTCGACATCGTGGTGCTCGGGGCGGGGCCGGCGGGACTGGCCTCCGCCGTCTACGCGTCGTCGGAGGGCTTCACCACCCTGGTCATCGAGCGCTTCGCCCCGGGTGGGCAAGCCGGAACCAGCGCTCGGATCGAGAACTACCTCGGCTTTCCGACAGGTCTCTCCGGGTCAGACCTGACGCAGCGGGCGACCCTCCAGGCTTGGAAGTTCGGGGCAGTCATCTCCAGCGCGCACGGGGGCTGTCTGTTCTCCGAGTCCGAGAGCGACGGCCTGCGTCCACTGGTCCTGGAAGACGGCCAACAGGTGCGCGCCCGTTTCGTCGTACTCGCCACGGGCGCCGACTATCGTCGCCTGCCGGCCGACGGGGCCGAGCGCTTCGAGGGTCAGGGTCTCTACTACGCGGCCACCCATCTGGAGGCCATCCAGGCCTCGGACGCGGACGTGGTTGTGGTCGGCGGTGGCAACTCCGCGGGACAGGCGGTGGTCAATCTGTCCTCCTACGCCCGTCGGATCTACCTCGTCGTGCGACGGTCGCTGACCGCGACTATGTCGCGCTACCTGATCGATCGCATCCAGGCCGCCTCAAACATCGAGGTCTGGGAGGGATGCGAGGTGAAGGCCCTCCACGGCGGCGATGAGCTCGAGGCGGTCACGGTAGTCGGCCGGGATCAAAGCGAGCGCCGCCTGGACGTCACTGGCATCTTCGCCATGATCGGCGCCTCCCCGCGGACCGAGGATCTCGGCGGCCTGGTCGGCCTGGACGAGAAGGGATTCATCGTGACCGGCGAGGACGCACAGGGTCATCGGAGCTTCACCGAGCATCGAAATGGCGACGATCCTCAACCCCTGCTTCTGGAGACCACCCGGCCGGACGTGTTCGCGGTCGGGGACGTGCGAAGTGGCTCGACCAAGCGGGTGGCGTCGGCCGTCGGAGACGGCGCACTCGTCGTTCGCTCGATCCACGAGGCGCTGAATCGCCAACGTGGAGCCCCGAACTAGCCCTTTAGGCAAGGAGCGGTTTAAGCCTTCGTAAGGTGGGGTAGTTGACTCTCGGTCAATAAGTTGCCTCGGAGGGGATGCGTGCATGGAAGCAGCGACCCGATTCGGGATCCGTGACTGGCTGGCCGCGCTGGGCTGCGCGGTCGTTGCGCTGCTTGTGATCTCACCGGCGGCCAAGGCGGGAGTGGACAATCAGTGCCCGCCGATCGCGGACAAGCCGGACGCCGTACCCCACGTCGACTACGACGGCGTTAAGCACCTGACCTACTGCTATGGACCGATCACCATCAGGCCCGGCCAGAACGTCATCCGGCTCCGACCGGCGATCGACGCCAGTGGGCAGAAGCTCTGGCCTCAGGTGCCGGGCTACATCACACGCTTCGACCCCGAGTTCATCTATGCGGATGGAACCGTTCCGCGGGTCGACGTCCTGCATCTGCACCACGCCGTCTGGCTCGTCAACAACGGCCCGCAGTTCGCCGTGGGCGAGGAGAAGACCATTCAGCAGCTCCCGATGGGGTTCGGCTGGCGGAGCGAACCCGATGACGCCTGGGTCCTTAACGACATGTTGCACGACCTCGTCGCCCAGCCAGCCCGGGTCTACGTCGTCTGGCGGCTCGACTTTGTACCCGACGGCACAGCCGGAGCCGCTCAGATCAAGTCCGTGCGCACCAAGTGGATGGACGTCGCCGGGAACCCGAGCCTCTACCCGGTCTTCGACGCCCTGCGATCGGACGGCCAGAACGGTCGCTACACGTTCCCCGATCAGGCGCCCGCGGCGGACCGCCATCCCTGCGGGATCTACGGGCGGGCTCAGGACAGCCATGGTTGCCTCGGAGCCGCCCAGAACTGGACCCCGAACCACAACGTTACCCTGATCGCCACTGCCGGGCACCTGCACCCCGGCGGCCTCAACACGCAGATGCGGGACACCCGGAACGGCGAGACGAACACGCTCTTCACCTCCGACGCCCACTACTACGAGCCGGCGGGAGAGGTGTCGTGGGACGTCGCTATGGGCGGGACGCCGGCTTCCTGGCGCGTGCAGGTGAAGGCCGGCGACAGGGTGAGCGTGCACGCCACCTATGACACCCAAAGGGCTGACTGGTACGAGGTGATGGGGATCATGCCCGTCGCCGTCTACGACGGGACCCTCGCGGGCTCTCAGGATGCACAGGACCCTGCGTGCCCAGACGGAAGCAACCCACCTGGGTGCATCCCTCAAAAAGAAGTCCTGACCCACAGCCACCTGGCTGAGAACGACAACCACGGCGGCAGCCCGACGGGTGCCCCGGACCCGTTCTGGCTGCCGAGCGTGCCGGCGCCGAACAACACGGTCGGGATCCAGAAGTTCGCGTACCAAGGGGTTCCGAGCGCGGGCCCGAGCGTGCCGACGGTCGAGCCGGGACAGGCGCTCACCTTCCGCAATTACGACGCGGTTCCGGACACCAACGCCTTCCACACGATCACGGCCTGCAAGGACCCCTGTACCGCCTCGACCGGCATCGCCTACCCGATCGCCAACGGGCCGGTGACCTTCGACTCGGGCGAGCTCGGCTTCAACGGCATCCCGGGCTCCATCGGGAACGCCCCGGCCACGAATCGGGACACCTGGCAGACGCCACAGGATCTGCCGACCGGGACCTACACCTATTTCTGCCGGATCCATCCGTTCATGAGGGGAGCCTTCCGCGTGGAGCCGCAGTCCAGCCCACGACAGACCCTCAGGGCGAAGAAGAAGCAGAAGCTCGCCGCGGCGGCGGTCAGCGAGACGGTCGACAAGGCGGCCACGGTGCGGCTTCGGGCGAGGGTGAAGGGTGCGAAGAAGTCGGCGGGCGCCTCCGGCGCGTCGCACGTCCTCTCCCAGGCACTCGACGCCAAGCGGTCGACGATCTCGCTCAATCCCAGGGTCAGGACGAAGATCAAGCTCAGGTTCTCGAAGATAGCGCGCAAGCGACTCAGGACGGCGCTCGCGCAGCGCGGACCGCAGAAGATCGTCGTCACCGCCACGGCCACCGACAGGTTCGGCAAGACCTCGACCGCCAAGGCGAGCTTCAGGCTGATCGGCTAGTGCAGGGGAAGCGTTTCAGCGTGCGGCGGGTGATCGTTGCTCTGGCCGTAATCGGCGTGGCCGCCTTCGGCGCCGGCCAGGCGCTCGGAGCCTCCGAGGCGATCACCACGTCGACCACGTGCTGCAGCTACGGCAAGGCCAGCTTCACGATCGACCGGGGAACGACGGCCATCTTCCAGAACCAGGACCCGGGCACCTCACCACACGACGTCTTCTCGGTCGACAGCGGGGCCAAGAACAAGCCGGTGTTCAGCTCC
>DATDJZ010000081.1:0-2597 GCA_036520315.1 Solirubrobacterales bacterium
AGCAGGCGGTCTGCGTCGCGGACGTAGTAGACGACAGACTGCCGAGGCTTTCCCGCCTTGCTCGCCGTCGCGAGGACCCCCACGCGGTGGGCATCGAGGAACTCCCGGAGCTGATCAGTCAGGCCGCCCACGCTTGTTCCCCGACGGGATCTCACGGTCCCTCCGACCAGCTGAGCTTGATCGCGAGCTCGGTGCGGCCGCCCCCGGAGGTGCTCTGCCGCTCGAGCGTCACCTGCCCGGCGAAGGGCAGGTCGACCTCCTGATCGTCGTCTAGCCTTAATTTGCCGCCTGCCGCGAGCGCATAGGCCACGTCGATCAGCCGCTCCGCCGCCTCCTGGCGAGAAAGTCCTCTGCCCTGCCGATCGTTGAAGTTGCTCACCGTCCTCCTTTGCGATCGCGCGGCGCGCTCCCGACGCCGGTGCCGCCGATTAACGGCTCCGGCAGGGTGAGCGGTCATCACCCGATCTATGTGATCTGCGAACCGCGGATCACGCAAAGCGCGTGATTAGCGCTCGCTCACCTCGGATCGAGGGTCCGCCCCAAGAAACGGCGGTCGATGCCTCGGACATGAGGAGGCCGAAATGAGTGCACATGTGACAAGGACCGGGGCTGAGCCGTCGCCGGCCGCGGAGGCCCGTAGTGCCCTCGCGTCGCCGCCGGGTTCGTAGGAGTCAGCGCAGGCGAGACCCGGACGAGATCAATCCGAGCTCACGGGCACGGGCGACCGCTTCCTTGCGACTGTGCGCGTCGAGCTTGGAGTAGATGTGTCGCATGTGGGTGCGGACCGTGTTGGGAGAGACGAACAGCTCGGTCGCGATCTCAGGCGCCTTCAGGTTGCTGGGCAGGTAGCGGACGACGCGAAGCTCGGCCTCGCTGAGCTCCTCCCGCAGCGGCTGGGGCTCACCTCGCGGCGTCCAGGAGCCGGAGAGTCGGTCGGTGATCTCCGAGAGCAGCGTCGAATGGGAGGTTCTGTGGCGGGGATGGCGCTCGAGCAGGCTCTCAACCGGTGCGAGCGCAAACGGCAGGATGATCCCATCCGACTCGGCGAGGTCGAGCGCCCGCTCCAGCGAGTCCTCGGCCGCGCGGATGTCGCCCAGTGCTTCTCGGGCCACGGCGTCGAGCACTGCTGCCTCGGCGATCGCCGATGGCCGGTGGAGCGCCGGGGCTGAGCCTTCGATCACCGGCGCCAGGACCTCGGCCGCCTGCTCGGCGTCGTCCTCCGCGAGGCAGATGACCGCTTCGGCGATACGCATCTTGGAGGCGTTGCGCTCCTCAGCGCTGGCGTCCGCTAGCTCGGCGCGGGCAGCAGTTAAGTCACCGATGCCAGCCTGCGCCTGAAGCAGCCGCGCCTTGCTAGCCACGGCGAAGGCGTGCTCGCCGGCCAAGAGGGTCTGCATTCGCTCGGCTTCGCGGAAGCACGCGAGCGCCTCCTCGGGCTGGCCCTGCACCAGGCGGAGGACGCCCTGGATGTGATGGACGAGCAACTCGGTGCCTGGCTCGCCGTCCGGCCGCATCGCGCGCCGCGCCCGCGCCAGCCACCGCTCGACCTCGTCGAATCGCCCGAGCCAAAGAAGCGCCATCACCCCCGTGGCCAAGCCGGTACCGACCACAGGGTCATCCATCCAGCCGAGTTCCTCGGCGATCCGGACCGCCTCCTCGCTCCGCTCGAGCCCCACGGCCAGCGAGGACCCCGTCCACGGACAGGCGATCCCGAGGTGGCCTAGGGTACTCACCTGAAGGAACGGCAGTCCTGCGCGGCGCTCCAGTGCCAGAGCCTGCTCGAGGTCGCGCCGTGCCTGCTCGAAACGCGAGGACCACAGCTCCGCGATCCCGAGTTCCTGCAGCGCGACGGCTCTTACGGCGTCGCGGAGATCCCGCTCCGTCGCCGGCTGCGCCGCCAATGCCGCCTCCATCGACGCCATCGCCTCCTGCACGACGTCCAAATCGGCACGTCTGCGCGCGAGAGCAAGCCTGATCGTGGCCAGGTGGAGGTCAAACCGCGGCCGACGCTCGTCGGGGACGGTGTCAGCCAGCTGCCGGCCGAGATCGATGTAGGCGGGCACCTCCTCAAGGGCCGCTTCGGTGATGAGCGTGGCGGCAGAGGCGAGCGCCAGCTCCGCGTCCGCTGCCGAAGCCTCGGGCGGAAAGGCGCCCAGTAGCTCCCGGACGGCGGGGGTGCGCCCATCGATGACCAGAGTGAGGTAGTTATCGGCCAGCAGGCGCGCGGCATGCTGCCAATCCTCGGCCCGCTGGGCGTGCCGGATCGCCTTCACCGGATATCCATGCTCCTCGTGCCAGCTGGCCGCCCTCCGGTGGAGCGCCCCGATGCCGGTGGGATCCGTCCGGCGGAGCTCGAGGCGAAGCAGGTCGGCGAACAGGTGGTGGTAGTGGAACCACGATCGCGCCACGTCGAGCGAGGTGACGAAGGCATTGGCGTCCTCGAGGGCTTGCAGAACCCGCTCGGACCCGGATGACCCCGTGAGGAAGTCGGCCAGCGGTCCGCTCACCCGGTCGAGAATCGAGGTGCGCAGCAGCAGGTCGCGGATCTCGGCCGGCTGGCGTTCCAGCACCTCCGCCAGCAGATAGCCGGCTACCGT
>DATDJZ010000082.1:0-6598 GCA_036520315.1 Solirubrobacterales bacterium
GTCCCAATCGCGGCTGGGCGCGACGGGCACCGGCCGCTGCATGATGATCGGGCCGGAATCCATTCCCTCATCGACGAAGTGCACCGTCACCCCGGTGATCTTCGAGCCGTGGTCGATCGCCTGCTGCACCGCGTCGATCCCAGGGAAGGCGGGCAGGAGAGCCGGATGGACGTTGATCACCCGGTTGCGAAACCTGCCCACGAACTCGGGCGAGAGCATCTGCATATAGCCCGCCAGCACCACCAGGTCGGCTTTCCGCTCCTCGATCCAATCGCCGAGCGCCCGGTCGCGGGCGGACTGGTCCTCGTGGTCGGAGGTTAGGAAGACGGCGGTCTCGACGCCCGCGCTGCGCGCCCGCTCGAGCGCCCCGGCGCCAGGCTTGTCCGAGCCCACGCCCACCACCTCGATGCCGTCCTGGCCCCGGTGCAGCTGGTCGAGGATGGCTTGGAGGTTGGTGCCACTGCCCGACGCCAGAACGACGATTCGGAACGCACTCACGCGGGCATCCTGTCGGATCGCCCGGCGCCCCAGCGGCTAGCGACCAGCGGGTACGACCGCGATGTCCTCGAGCGCGAACTTGCCGTTCGCGCCCTCCGGATCGCCGAGCGGGTAGTCGCCTGTGAAGCAGGCGTCGCAGTGCTTCTCGCGCGGAGTGCCGATCGCCTCGTAGACGGCGTCCATTGAGAGGTACGCCAGCGAGTCCGCGCCGAGCTCCTCGGCGATCTCCTCGACCGTCTTGCCGTGGGCGATCATCTCCTCGCGGGTCGACATGTCGATCCCGTAATGGCAGGGATGCCGGATCGGCGGTGCGGAGATCCTCAGGTGTACCTCCTTCGCGCCCGCGTCCTTCAGCATCGCGACGATCTGCCGCGTCGTGTTGCCTCGCACGATCGAGTCATCGACGACCACCACCCGCTTGCCCGCGACGATCTCCGGCAGCGGATTGAACTTCATCCGCAGGCCGTGCTTGCGCAACTCCTGCCCAGGCTGGATGAAGGTGCGCGCCACGTAGCGGTTCTTGATCAGCCCGTCGTCCTTGGGCAGTCCGGCCGCTCGCGCGAAGCCGTTCGCCATCGGATTGCCGGAGTCCGGCACCGAGATCACCAGATCGGCGTCCACCGGCGCCTCCTCGGCGAGCAGCTCGCCCATCCGGCCGCGGACCTCCTGCAGGACCCGGTTCTCCAACCGGGAGTCGGGCCGGGAAAAATAGATGTGCTCGAAGACGCACTGCGCGGGCTGCTCGCCCTGGATCACGGGCTTCATCTCGAGACCACCCGCCGTCAGCGAGACCATCTCGCCCGGCTGGAGCTCCCGGATCATCTGCGCGCCGATGATGTCGAAGGCGCAGCTCTCGGAGGCGACCACGAAGCACTCGTCGAAGCCGTCGCCCGCCTTGATCTTCCCGAGCGCCAGCGGCCTGACCCCGTGCGGGTCGCGGAACGCGACCACAGCGTGCTTGGTCATCACGACAGTCGAGTAGGCGCCCTCGAGCCGCGGCATCACCTCGGCCACCGCGTCCTCGATCCACTCGTCGCCCTCGCCGGCGGTCCGGGAAAGCAGCGCGGCCATGATCTCCGAGTCCGAGGTGCCGCGGAGGTGGACACCGGCATCGGTCAGCTCGTTGTAGAGCTCGACCGCGTTGGTCAGGTTGCCGTTGTGCGCGAGGGCCAGCTCGCGGCCGTCGTCGCGCCAGACCGGCTGCGCGTTCTCCCAGGCACCGCCCCCCGTGGTCGAGTAGCGGACGTGTCCGATCGCCATGTCGCCGGCGAGGGCCCGCAGCTTGTCCTCGTCGAAGACCTGCGAGACCAGCCCGAGCTCGCGCAGGGTGGTGATGTGGCCGCCCTCGCAGGTGGCGATCCCCGCCGACTCCTGGCCACGGTGCTGCAGCGCGTAGAGGCCGAAGTAGGCGAGGCGCGCGACGTCACGGCCGGGCGCGTATACGCCGAACACCCCGCACTCATCGCGCGGGCCATCGCGATCGGGAACGTCGAAACGCGCGTCAGTCACTTCTTGTGGAGGTGTCTCAACCTCTGGAGATTGATGGGTGGGCAGGACTTCAGCCCACACGGGCAGGGTAGCAGCGGTCCCGGCGCGGCCCCCCGTCTCACGAGCCCAAAATGCGTGGATTTGCAGGGCCGGAAGGGGTCGCCGCGCTATTTCTTCCTGTGCTTCTTCTTTCTGCCCTTCTGACCAGCGTGACCGTGAGCGGCGCCGTGTTCGGCACGCCCGCCACGGTCGCCGGCACGAAGCGGATGAAGACACTGACGGTCGCCCGGCCCTTGCCCCTCTTCCGCACCCGCTTCTTCAGCTTCCCCGCTGTCTTCCCGGTGGGCTTCACGGTCAGCTCGAGCACCTCGGCCCGCGGAAGCTCCATGGTGACCTGCTGAACCGCCGCCGCCGAGGCGCCAGCAACAGGGGCGGTGTTCGTCTCGTCCATCGTCACCACTCCGGGGCTGGGCACCCTGGCCTGGATCGTCGCGGTGCCCTTCTTCCTGTTCAAGAAGACAGGCCCGCGAGAAGAGCGGCGGCGATCCCGCCAATGCGAGGGACGTCGTCCGGACGCGCTTCGATTCAAATCGAAGCTACTTCTTCTTCTTTGCCTGCTTGACCAGGGTGACCTTGACCTGCTGCGTGTTCGGCACTCCCGCCACGCCCGCTGGTACGAAGTGGATGAAGACCGTCACGGCCGCCTTGGCCTTCGCCTTGCGCTTCTTTTTCAGTTGCTTCTTGACCTGCTTGTTGAGCTTCTTCGCGGTCTTTCCGACCGGCTTCACGACGAGCTTGAAGGAGGAGGCCTGGGTGATGGTGAGGCCGACCTGCTTGACGGCGGACGCGACGGCGTTGACGTCGGGCGGGGTGTTTGTTTGGTTCAGGGTCACTTGACCCGGCCCGGGGACCTTGGCGTTGATCGTCGCCGTGCCCTTTTTCTTCTTCTTGGCGATCGAGTGGACAGTGATCTTGTTGGCGGGCGCCGCGGCCAGCTGGCATGGCTCGGTGGGCCCAGGGATGAAGGTCGGATTCGGCGAGCCACCGTTGACGTTGGAGCGGCCGATCGTATTCGCGTCCTGGTTGCCCCAGAAGAGGTACTGCGAGTTGACGGCGACACCACAGGGGCCACCGGACGCCGTCCCGGCGGGAACGAAGCCCGCATTCGCAGAACCGCCGCCCACCGGCACGCGGCCCACCGTGTTGGGCGTGCCGGTGCTCCAGTAGAGGAAGCTCGGGTCGACGGCGAGGCCACAGAAGCGGTCGGGAATCGTGATGAAGGTGCGATCCACTCCGGTCCCGTCGAGGCCCGCCCGACCGATGTGGGTGGCATCGGCGAAGAAGTAGAGGAAGCTCGAGTCGACGGCCAGCCCACAGGTGTTGACCGGGCCGGGGATGAGGTTGGAGTTGGGGTTGCTGCCATCCAGGTTGGCGCGGCCGATCGTGGTTCCGCCCATGCCCACCTGATTGGTCCAGTAGATGGCCGACGAGCTGACAGCGATCGAGCCCGGGGCGGTCACGTTGGCGGTGATGAACTGGTTGTTCACACCCGAGCCGTCGAGGTTGGCGCGGCCGATGGAGCTCGTCCCGCTGCTGAGTGTCGTCCAGTAAATGAACTTGGAGTCGATGGCGACGCCGTGCACCCCATCGACGCCCGGGATGAAGTTGTTGTTGGCGCCAGTGCCGTTGATCTTCGCCCGCCCGATTGTCGACTGGTTGTCGTTGGCCCAGTAGACGAAGTTGCCGTGGGCGTGGGGCGGCGCGATCAGGAGGGCGAGCGCAGCGAGGAGAGCGGCGGCGAGGAGCGTGAGCAGCACCCTCCTCCGGAGAGGGTGTCCCGTGTGATGCGAGTGACCGGCGTGCGAGAGGCGTCGCCCGAACACGTCTCGATCCTACCCCGCTCGGAGCTGCGTATTTGCTGGATTCAGAGTCTTTCCGGCAGCGAGCGCCAGGCACGCTCGGCGTCGGCGAGCGCCACCGAGATGTCGCGCTCCGCGGCCGAGAGCTCGAGCCGGTCGCCACCGACCGAGCCGATCTCGAGCGCCTCGACCTGCGCCTGCTCGGCGGCTCCTACGAGCTCAGCCACCCGCTCAGCCGCAACGGCCAGGACGATCCCGCCCGGGCCCTCTCCGAACAGACATGACTCTCCCGAGCCGCCGCGCAGCTCGACGAGCGGATCGAAATCGGCTTCGATTCCAGAGCCGGCGGCGATCGCCATCTCAGCCAGAGCGCAGGCGAGGCCGCCGTCGCTGACGTCGTGAGCGGCTGTGGCGATCCCCTCGCGCACCACCCGCCGGACGAAGCCGAGGACCTCGGCGATCGCGTTGATCTCCACCTGCGGCAGCCCGGCATCGAGCTCCCCCCGCTGCTTGGCCAGCTCCGAGCCGGCCAGGGAGGGCGCGTACGGCCCCACCAGAACCAGGCGGTCCCCATCGCCGGGGCCGATCCCCGGGGCCCGAGCCGGGTGGGGCAGCTCGCCGACCATGCCGACGACCGGCGTCGGGTAGATCGGGCCATGCTCGGTCTCGTTGTAGAGGGAGACGTTGCCGCCGACGACGGGGATCCGGAGACCCAGGCAGGCGTCGGCCAGGCCGAGCGTCGCCCGGTCGAGCTGCCAGGCCACGTTCGCCTTCTCGGGGTTCCCGAAGTTGAGGCAGTTGGTCAGCCCGAGGGGCTCGGCGCCGACACAGGCCAGGTTCTGGGCGCACTCGAACACCGCCTCGACCGTGCCGGCGTATGGGTCGCAGGCGACCCGCCGCCCGTTCCCATCGATCGCCACCGCGATCGCCCGGTCGGACTCGGGCAGCACGAGCACCGCCGCGTCCGCGTCCTCCGGCCTCCGCACCGTCCGTGAGCCGACCACCGAGTCGTACTGCTCGAAAGCCCAGCGCTTCGAGGCGACGTTGGAGGAGGAGAGGAGCGCGCAGAGGATCGCCGAGGGATCAGCCGGGTCGGCCGAGGGCCCGGCGCTGAGCGCGACCAGCTCGCCGAGCGTCTCGGCGTTGCCGTACAGCCAGTGCTGCGGCTCCTCGGGTCCGAGGTCGTAGAGGGGACACTCGTCGACCAGGGCGGAAACCGGGACGTCCCCGACCTCGACGCCGTCGTCGAGCACCCTGAGCCGTCCGGTCTCCGTCACCTCGCCGATCGCGGCCGAGCCGGTCTGCCAGCGCTCGCAGGTCGCGACTACCTCGTCGAGCTTCGACGGCTCCACCACCGCCAGCATGCGCTCCTGAGACTCGGAGATCATCACCTCGAAGGGCTCGAGGTCGGCCTCGCGCAGGGGAACGCGCGCCACGTCGATGTCGATCCCAACGCCGCCCTTGGACGCCATCTCCCCGGCCGAGGAGGTCAGTCCCGCGGCGCCGAGGTCCTGAAGGGACACCAGCAGGTCGCGCTCGAGTAGCTCGAGACAGCACTCGAGGAGCTTCGACTCCTCGAACGGGTCGCCGATCTGGACGCTCGGCCGCTTCGAGTCGTCCCCGGCCTCCAGCTCGGCCGAGGCCAGCACCGAGGCGCCGCCGATCCCGTCCCGCCCCGTCGAGGCGCCCATGATCACCACCAGGTTGCCCGGGCCCGCGGCAGCCGCGCGGATCATCTCGTTGGTGCGGGCGAGGCCGACGCACATGGCGTTGACCAGGCAGTTGTGCTCGTACGACGGCTCGAAGTAGACTTCGCCGCCGACGGTCGGCACCCCGATCGAGTTGCCGTAGTGGCCGATCCCGGCGACCGCCCCCTCGAACAGGTAGCGCGACCGCTCGGAGGACGTCTCGCCGAAGCGCAGCGAGTCGAGCACTGCGATCGGGCGAGCGCCGATCGCGAAGACGTCGCGCAGGATCCCCCCGACCCCGGTCGCGGCGCCCTGGAACGGCTCGACCGCGCTCGGATGGTTGTGGGACTCGACCTTGAAGGCGACGGCGTGGCCGTTACCGACATCGACCGCGCCGGCGTTCTCGCCCGGACCCATCACGACCCGCTCTCCCTCGGTAGGCAGCCGTCCGAGCAGCTTGCGCGAGTGCTTGTAGGCGCAGTGCTCGGACCAGAGCAGCGAGAACATCGCCAGCTCCACGTCGTTCGGGTCCCGTCCGAGCAGCTCGGTGATGCGCTCGTACTCGAAGTCGGTGAGCCCGAGCTCGCGGTGTCTGCTCTCGGATACCGCGCTCACGCGGCGGAGAAGCGAGGGCGCGCGTCAGCGCGACCCGCAATGTGATGGGCGGCGGCCAGCGCCCAGAAGAGGGCGAGCCCGTCGTCGGATCCGGTGAGAGGGTCGACTGCATGCTCGGGATGGGGCATCAGGCCGAGCACGTTTCCCGCCTCGTTGAGCACGCCGGCGACGTCCCGGACACTGCCGTTCGGGTTCTCGCCCGGCGCGTAGCGGAACGCGATTCGCCCCTCCGCCTCCATCCGGTCGAGGTCATCCTGCGGCGCGAAGAAGCGCCCGCTCATGTGCTTGATCGGGATCGAGAGGCGGTCTCCCTGTCCGACCTGGGCCCCGAACGGTCCCCCGAAGTCCTCCGCCACCAGCTCGACCTGTCTGCAGATGAACCGCAGCCCTTCGTTGGGCAGGAGCGCGCCCGGCAGCAGCCCGGCCTCGCAGAGGACCTGGAAGCCGTTG
>DATDJZ010000083.1:0-6863 GCA_036520315.1 Solirubrobacterales bacterium
GTTCGAGCATTGCCGTCCCGGGGGGGTGGCGCTGTTCGTCCCCGACGCCGTGACCGAGACCTTTGAGCCGGCGGCGGACCACGGCGGGCACGACGGGCCGGACCGGGCACTGCGTTACCTCGAGTGGACCTGGGATCCGGATCCGGACGACACGACCGTGCGGATGGATCTCACGTACGTGTTCCACGAACCCGATGGCTCGGATCAATCCCGCGTAGCGGTCCGCGTTGAGCACGACGAGCACGTGTGCGGACTGTTCCCTCGTGCGGCGTGGCTCCGGCTGATCGGCGAGGCCGGGTTCGGGGTCCGGGCGGTGCCGCTCGTGCACGATGAGCGTCCGGTCGGCGCTGAGGGCTTCCTGGCGATCCGACCATGAGCGCTTCGGGCGTGTGGTCACTCATTGCCCTTGGCTTGGTTTCGCAGGGGCCGTGCTGAACGCACTCGCCGCATCGAGATGGCAGAAGTTCAAGCTCGGTCACGCTCGGCTGGTCTTGGACGACGAGGACGCGACGGGGATCGCGCGCCTGACATGGTGGGGGTGGTTCCTCATCCTTCTTGGCGTCATTTGCGGTGCCATCGGGATAGTCGTGCAATGAGGCGAGGGCCCAGCTAGGGGGGTTACCGTCCGCCGCGGGCCTCTCCTATCGGCCAACCGCTCCGGTCGCCTTGGCCTTCTAAACAAGACTTCGGGAGTCGATCTCAGGGGATTAGAAGGATCAAGTCTGCCGTTGTGCTCGGCGCATGGCACGGGCCTTACCGATCCCTCGGACGCCAACATACATTGCGGCTCCGGCGCCGACGAGATTGATCAGGAGACCGCCAACGTCACCATTGATGCCATCTCGAACAGCGAATCCGACAAGGGTTACGCGGTTGCGAAGGAACCCGATCGCGATAACCAACACCCATCCGCCGGTGGGCGATATGCGTGGGCTCGGCGAATCCAAAGACCCATCGGCAGGCACGATGGCCGAGAGCAGAACCCAGGGTGCGCTGGGACCGACGATCAGGGACCAGCCACCTAGCAGGAGGCCAATGACCCCCACCGTCAGAAAAGCAACCCGCCAACGGCGGTTTGTCTTGTCCGTCGTCTTCAAAGTCATGCCCTTATCCCCCCTGCACCACGAGGACGACAGTCGGGATGAGGACCAGGGCCGTGAGGCCGATCAGCACCCACGTGAGCGATTTCGTCGTGGAGAGTTCGCCCTTCGTTGCGCGCAGTTCCTCCGCTAGACGACGGAGCAGCTCCGCTTGGGCCTGAAAGCCGCGCAGTCGCGCCTTCGCCGAGCTCCTAATCGACTGCGGGGAGGACCGGACGCTACGGGCGGTGCTCGTCGGCATGTTGCGGGAAGGGGGACCGCTGGAGCAGAGGCATCGAGGACCCGCGCCGCACGGCGAGCTGGCAGCCGAGGAACTCTGGTCGTACCCGGGACGTCCCGACCCACTTGAGCTTCCGCAGGATCGCCACGTCGGCGAGGGCTCGGCGACCACCTCGTCGGCCGGGATGTCCAGAAGGTAGAGGTGGCAGTGAGTGTCGAGCAGCACGGGGCGAGCATGCCACAGCGGTCGCCGCCCGAGGGACGGCGACGAAACCTCCACTAGTGGAACTACAGCGTTTGGAGTAGAAATACGGGTGTTCATAGGTTGCTATGGCTGAGCGTCCGACTCGACCAAACCGATGCGGGGTCCGAGCGCGGCGCCGGGCTCGGTGAGGTGCCCAAAACACTCTCGGGCTCGAAGGGAGGGGTGTCGTGATGACTTGGTTGACTGGCGCGAACCCGGTGCGCAGGGCCGCCCGACGGATCTGCTCGTCTGCCTTGCTGGTGGTCATGGGCGTAGCGCTGCTGCCGGCCGCGCCGGTGGTGGCGGCCCCTCCCCCTGACCGTGGGGGCGAGGTCCTGGGCCGTGCCACCCGGTCGGCGGCGCCGACGTCACCGGCGGTGGCCGCCGCGGTGCCGAGCGGATTCTCGGACGTTGCCGTCTGGTCCGGGCTCACCCTCCCCACCGCGATCGCCTTCGCGCCCGGCGGCAAAGTGTTCGTCGGCGAGAAGGGCGGCGTCGTCAAGGTGTTCGACTCCCCCGCCGACCCCACGCCCACGCAGGTCGTCGACCTGCACCCGCAGGTCCAGGACTTCTGGGACCGGGGCCTGCTGGGTCTGGCCGTCGACCCGGGCTTCGGGACCGCCGGCCACAACTTCATCTACGTGCTCTTCACCCACGACCACAATCCGGTCGGCAACCCGGCCAGCTGGGGTGACGGCTGTCCCACCCCGCCGGGGCCGACCACCGACGGCTGCACGGTCACCGGCAACCTGTCCCGTATCCCCGTCAATCCGGCGACCGGCGTCAGCACGGGCGGCGAGCAGCCGCTGATCACCGACGAGTGGTGCCAGCAGTTCCCCTCGCACTCCATCGGGCACCTGGCCTTCGGTCCGGACGGCAGCCTGTACGTCAGCGGCGGCGACGGGGCCAGCTTCGGCAACACCGACTGGGGCCAGTTCGGCGGCGGCGCGAACTCACCGACCCCGGCCAACCCATGCGGCGACCCTCCCGGCGCGGTGGGGACAGCGCTGACTCCACCGGGGGCCGAGGGCGGCGCGTTGCGCTCGCAGAGCCCGCGCCGCGTCGCCGGCCACCCCGTTCTCCTCGGCGGAGACGTGCTCCGGGTCGACCCCGCAACCGGCAATGGCGTGCCCGGCAACCCGATGTACAACTCGCAGAACCCCTCGTCCAATGCCTCGCGGATCATCGGCTACGGGCTGCGCAACCCGTTCCGGTTCACCTTCCGCCCCGGCACCTCCGAGCTGTGGGTCGGCGACGTCGGCTGGAACACCTGGGAGGAGGTCAACCGGATGACCACCGCCACACCCTCCACCGCGGTGAACTTCGGCTGGCCCTGCTACGAGGGCGCCGGGCGCCAGTCCGGTTACGACGGGGCCAACCTCAACATCTGCGAGGGCCTCTACACCTCCGGCAGCGCGACCGCCCCGTACTACTCCTACCAGCACGGGGCCTCGGTGGTCGGCAGCGACGGCTGCCCGCTGAACACCGGCTCGGTGATCTCCGCCATCAGCTTCTACACCGGCGGCGCCTACCCCGGGTCCTACAACGGTGCGCTGTTCTTCGGCGACCACTCCAGGAACTGCATCTGGGCGATGCTGCCCGGCGGCAACGGCCTGCCGAGCACCAGCAATCTCAGGGCGTTCGTGGTGGACCCCAACTCCCACCCGGTCGACCTCGAGGCCGACCCCGCCAGCGGCGACCTGTTCTACGCCAACTTCGACGGCGGCCAGATCCGCCGCATCCAGTACCTCGGCGCCAACAACCCGCCCACCGCCGTGGCCACCGCCAACCCGACCGGCGGCCCGGCGCCTCTGACCGTGCAGTTCAACGGCAGCGGCTCCTCCGACCCCGATAGCGACCCGCTCACCTATTCCTGGGATCTAAACGGCGATGGCACCTACGGTGACTCGACCGCCGTCAACCCCAGCTTCACCTACTCGACCGCGGGGACCTACACCGTAACCCTGAAGGTCACCGACTCCCACGGGGCCTCGACCGTCAGCGCTCCAATCACGATCACCGTCGGCTCCGGCAACACTCCGCCAGCCCCGGTGATCGACACGCCCTCCTCCAACCTCACCTGGGCGGTCGGGGAGACCATCAACTTCTCCGGGCACGCCGCCGACGCGCAGGACGGCACCCTGCCGGCCTCCGCCCTGACGTGGACGGTCATCCTCCGCCACTGCACCACCGGCTGCCACGACCACGTCGTGCAGACCTTCTCGGGCGTCGCCTCTGGCTCGTTCTCCGCCCCCAACCACGACTACCCGTCGTCCCTGATCATCCAACTGCGGGCCACGGACTCCGGCGGCATGACCGCAACAACCAGCCTGACCCTGAATCCCAAGACGGTGAGTCTCACCCTCCAGTCCAACCCAATTGGCATGCGGCTCACCGAGGGCGCCACCACCGCCAAGACCCCGTTCACCTTCACCGCGATCGTCAACGCACAGATCGCGATCAGCGCTCCGGCGCAGAAGTTCCGGGGCAAGACCTACACGTGGGTCTCGTGGTCCGACGGCGGCGCCCAGAATCACACCATCACGGCCCCATCCGCTGCCACCACCTACACCGCGACCTACCAACTGGGAGGGTAGCGGCTACAGAACGACCTGGTCGACCTCGAACCCGGTCGGGTCCAGAAGACCTGATGATGGTGTGCTTGCGCCGCCATGAGTTCGGTCTGGGACATCGCGCTGTCCAGCTCGAGCTGGACGAATCGCCCTATCGATCGCCGCGCCGGGTGGGTCGTGGAAGTCGAACGGGACCGTCGTCTCGTTCGCATCGAGCTGCAGGACGCCCATCTACGCGACGGCGCAGTGCGGAACAGCTCGACGAGCACGTGTGCGGACTGTTCCCGCGTGCGGCGTGGCTCCGGCTCATCGGCGAGGCCGGGTTCGACGTTCGAGCGGTCCCGCTCGTCCACGACGAGCGCCCGGTCGGCGCCGAGGGGTTCCTGGCGACGCGTCCGCGCTAGTGGGGGGCCGAGCCCACGGCCGCACCGCCGCCGGCCAGCGCCTCCTGGAGCACGTCCCAGGCGAGCACCGCGCACTTCACACGCACCGGGTACTTCACGACGCCCTTGAGCGCGACGAGCTCGCCGAACGCGTCCTCGTCCGCCTCGATCTCGCCGGCCATCATGCCGCGGAACGCGCCGATGCGTTCCTCGACCTCCGCGCGAGTCTTGTCGGCGGCGGCCTCGGTCATCATCGAGGCCGAGCTCTGGCTGATCGAGCACCCCTGCCCGAGGAACGAGACGTCGAGCACCTTGCCGTCGTCCTCGTGCACGAACACCGTGATCTCGTCACCGCACAGCGGGTTGTTCTTCGAACACGAGAGCTCGGCATCGGGCATCTCGCGCTTGTTCCTCGGGTTCTTGTAGTGGTCGAGGATGACTTCCTTGTAGAGCTCGTCAAGCGCCAAAGAACGCCCCCGCC
Organism: Solirubrobacterales bacterium; assembly: GCA_036520315.1. Lineage (GTDB taxonomy): Bacteria > Actinomycetota > Thermoleophilia > Solirubrobacterales > 70-9 > DASUPK01. The sequence goes on from DATDJZ010000083.1 coordinate 5,001, forward strand.
TTCTCGAGCGCCACGATCAGCGCGTCCACGTCTTCCTTCGTGTTGTACACGTAGAACGAGGCTCGTGTGGTGGCCGGCACCCCCAACCGCCGCATCAGGACCTGGGCGCAGTGATGTCCGGGCCGCACGCACACCCCCTCCTGATCGAGCACCTGGGCCAGGTCGTGCGGATGGATGTCCTTGTACCAGAACGAGAGAGCACCACCGCGGAGCTCGGGATCCTTCGGGCCGAACACCGTCGCGCCGACCGACTCCAGCGCCTCGAGCCCGTAGGCCGTCAGCTCCCGCTCATGGCTCCTGACGTTCTCCATGCCGAGCGCCTCGAGGTACCCGATCGCCGCGGCGAGGCCGATCTCCTCGGCGATGTTCATCGTCCCCGCCTCGAACTTGTGCGGCGGCGCCTTGAAGGTCGAGTGGTCGGGAAAGACCTCCATGATCATCTCCCCGCCGCCGAGGAACGGGTCCATCGCGTCGAGCAGCTCGAGGCGTCCGTAGAGTCCTCCCGACGCCGTCGGGCCCAGCATCTTGTGGCCGGACACCGTGAGGAAGTCCACGCCGAGCTCCGCCACGTCCACCGGGTTGTGCGGGACGAGCTGCGCGCCGTCCACGACCACGATCGCACCCACGGCGTGCGCGGACTCGGTCAACCGTTGGATGGAGGGCATCGTGCCGAGCACGTTCGACTGTCCCGTGATGGCGAGGACCTTCGTTCGATCGGTGATCAGCGCCTCGACCTTGGACGGGTCGAGCGTCCCGTCGTCCTCGATCGGGACGAGCCGCGTGACCGCACCGGTCGCCCCGGCGACCAGCTGCCACGGGACGATGTTCGAGTGGTGCTCCATCTCGCTGAACAGGATCTCGTCGCCCTCGCGGAGGAACCTCCGGCCCCAGGCATTGGCGACGAGGTTGATCGACTCGGTGGTGCCTCGGGTGAACACGACGGTCGAGGGATCCGGCGCACCGATGAAGCGGGACAGTGTGATCCTCGCTCCCTCGAACATCGCCGTCGCCTCCTCCGCGAGCTCGTACACGGCGCGGTACAGGTTGGCGTTGTGCCGCTCGTAGTACTCGGTGATCGTGTCGATCACCGTGCGCGGCTTCTGACTCGTGTTCGCGCTGTCGAGGTAGACGAGGCGCTTGCCGTGGCTCGTCCGCTCGAGGATCGGAAAGTCGGCCTTGATCCGTTCGACGTCGAGCGTGCCCGCGCCCCGCTGCTGCGTGACCGCCACCGTGCCTCCCTATCCCGCCGCGACGGGCTCGCCGAGGCCGAGCTCCGCGCGCACGCCCTCGTAGCCCTTCTCCTCGAGCTCGTGGGCGAGCTCCTTGCCGCCGGACTTCACGATACGCCCGCCGATCATCACGTGGACGAAGTCGGGCGTGATGTAGTTCAGGATCCGCTGGTAGTGGGTGATGAGCAGGACGCCGAGATCCGGCCCGATCAGCTGCGCGATCCCGCCGGCCACGGCCTTCAGCGAGTCGATGTCCAGACCCGAGTCGGTCTCGTCGAGGACCGCGATCTCGGGTTCGAGGACGGCGAGCTGCAGGATCTCGTTCTTCTTCTTCTCGCCCCCGGAGAAGCCCTGGTTCACGTAGCGCTGCACCATCTCGTCCTCGACGCCGAGCAGCTTCATCTTCTCCTTCATGTGCTTGCGGAACTCGAGCGCGTTTATCTCTTCGCCCTTGACGCTCTTGTAGGCGGTCCGAAGGAAGTTCACGACGGAAACGCCGGGGATCTCGACCGGGTACTGCATCGCGAGGAACAGCCCGCGCTGCGCGCGCTGGTCGGCCGTGAGCTTGGTGATGTCCTCGCCCTTGAACAGCACCCGCCCCGCCGTCAGCGTGTAGCCGGGACGGCCCATCAGC
>DATDJZ010000084.1:0-30361 GCA_036520315.1 Solirubrobacterales bacterium
GTCCGCCTTGTCCCAGCTGCGGCCGCCGTCGCGGCTCCAAGCGGCGCCGTCGCCGCCGGCCTCGTAGGCGCGCCCCGGAGCGCTCGGATGCCACGCCAGGCAGTGCACGTCGCGGGCCGCCTGGGGTCGATGATCGCTGAACGAGGTGCCGCCGTCCCCGGTGCGCATCAGCCCGCCGAGCTCGATGCCCACCAGCACCACCTCGGAATCGTGCGGGCTCGGTGCGATCCAGCGCACGTGCGAGGTCCAGGGCCGGGGCGGAAAGCTCCAGTCCGGCCGCGACGGGATCTCCTGAAGCGCCACCAGCTCCTCCCAGCTCATGCCGCCGTCGCGGCTGCGGAACAGCCGGCTGGGCTCCGTTCCCGCGTAGACGGCGCCGTCCGCGCCGCTCACCGCGACGCTGAACACTTCCGGCTCCGGCAACGGCACGTCCTCGAAGCTGTCGCCGCCGTCAGCGCTGCGCTTCAGCCCACCTCCCCGACACCCGACGTACACCGTGTCGCCGTCGAGCGCGAGGCACTGCGCTCCCGAACCTTGCAGGTGGGTGTGCGCACCGACCCTCACGAACGCGTCGCCGGTCGTCGCAAGCAGCTCCATCGCCACAGGATCGCGCGTCACCGCCGCGCGTGCGCGCCGAGGAGCATTCCGCCCGGTCGTGCGCCACCGACGGCAGCTGGTGCCCACCGCGAGCGGTGCGCCGCTGCGTGCTGAGGCGGACTGCGCGCTCCGTCTGCCGCGAGCTTGTGCTTAGACGGTCCGGACCGCCGCCCAGCTCGTTGTCGCCCTAGACGGGAGGGGAACCCCTGGAATTCTCAGCGGCGCGCTTCTCCTTCGCGCGAGCAGCTCGCGCGCAACCTCAAAGCCCCGCTTTGCACGGAATGCGGCAATTCGGGTTCGCCATGTAGCCCACTGACGGACGAGGGGGGACCCGCTAGGGTCGGTTGCGATGGCGCAGCTCGTCGGGATCAACCACGTTGCGCTCGAGGTGGGCAACGTCGAGGAGGCGCTTGGCTGGTATGGACGCTTCTTCGAGTTCGAGCTGCGCGGCCGGGCTGGCGCCCGGATGGCCTTCGTCGACATGGGCGATCAGTTCATCGCGCTCGCGGCAGGGCGAACCCAACCTCCGGACCAGGCACGGCACTTCGGGCTCGTGGTCGACGACAAGGAAGACGTACGCGCAGCGCTCCAGCAGGCCGGCGTCGACGTCCAAGCAAGTGGCTCACTCGACTTCTTGGATCCATGGGGGAACCACATACAGGTCGTCGACTACCGCGACATCCAGTTCACCAAGGCGCCATCCGTCCTTCGCGCGATGGGCATCGACCGACTCCCGAAGACCGACGCAGCGCGCGAGGAGCTCCGCGACAAGGGGGTCACCGACTAGAACCATCACGCCCGACTAAGAGTCAGCGTGAGAGCCTCTTGAAGGGGTCAAAGGAAACGACCCTCCGAAGAGGGCCGCTTCCGGGGTACTACAGGGAGGAGAGATATGTGTGCTGCTTTTGTCTGTGGGAGGTAGCCGGCGTCAGGCTCCGAGTGGACGACTGAACCGCGTTGAGGCGGTCAGCGCCATGTGTGCGGAGCCGAACCCGACCAAGAAGATCGTTGCGATGCCATCCCCGGCGATCCCGGCGATCACCCCCACCGCGATGGTGGCCGCGGCGAGCGTGTAGTCGAGGCCGGCGTGCGCGCTGAGCGGCAGGTTCCCGCGAGTGCTGTCGCCGTAAACCGAGGTTGCGAGGCCGATCAGCAGGATGCCGAGCGCGATGCTCAGGGCCCCGGCCAGGTAGTCGAAACCCAGCGCGAAGGGCGCCACGATGAGCAGCGGCGCGGCGAGCACCTCGAGGGCGGCATGGACGTTGATCGATATCGCTCTGGACAAAGTCATCACGAGAAACAGGGTACGAACGTATGTGCGATTCGTGTGTGAGCGCGATCACAGTCGCCGCTGCGATGGGTCTTCCGCTTGCTCCGAGCGACCCTTTGTACGGTTCGCCGGGTGACCCGTCGCCGCGCCGACACCCTGCTGGCAGAGCGCGGACTGGCGCCCTCGCGCACCGCCGCCGCCGCGACGGTCCGCGCCGGGCGGGTACGGTACGGCAAGGACGGCTCCACCGTCGACAAGCCGAGCGAGCTGGTGCCGGAGAACGCCGAGCTGATCGTCCAGGAGGGCCAGGAGTTCGTCTCGCGCGGAGGGATCAAGCTCGAGAACGCGCTCAAGGAGCTTCCCGTCGAGGTCGCGGATCGCCTGGCGCTCGACGTGGGCGCGTCCACCGGCGGGTTCACCGACTGCCTCCTCCAGCGGGGCGCTCGGATGGTGCTCGCGGTGGATGTGGGCTACGGACAGCTCGACTGGAGCCTGCGTCAGGATTCACGCGTGCTCGTCATGGAGCGGCTCAACGCCAGATACCTGGGTGATTCGTCGCTGCCCTTTCGCCCCGAGCTGATCACCGTGGACGTCTCCTTCATCTCGCTGGCGATGCTGCTGCCGCCGGTCGTCGCCACGGCCGCTGACGAGTTCGACCTGCTCGGCCTCGTGAAGCCGCAGTTCGAGCTGGGCAAGGAGAAGGTGGGGAAGGGCGGGGTGGTCCGCGACGCCGCGGACCGCCACGAGGCCATCCGACGCGTGGTTAAGGCCGCTCAGAAGGAGGGCCTCGTCGTCCGCGGCCTGGCCTCCTCGGGACTGCCGGGCCCGAAGGGAAATCGCGAGACCTTCGTCTGGGCTGCCCGCAGCGGGGAGCCGCTCGACCTCGAGGCCGCCCTGGAGGAGGTGGAGCCGTGAGCGTGGAGCGCGCGATGCTGATCACGCCGGCGCACCCGGAGCGTGCCACGGAGGCCGTCGCCACGGCCTCCGAGCTGGCGCGGGCGGAGGGCGTGCAGCTCGTCTCCACCCCGGACGAGCACCAGAAGCACCTGGATGCCGCGACCCATATCGAGCGCGTTGCGGACGGCGAGCGCCCGGATGTCTGCCTCGTGCTCGGCGGCGACGGCAGCATCCTCTATGCGATGCGTCACTTCGCCCACACGGGCGTGCCCGTGTTCGGCATCAACTTCGGCACCGTCGGCTTCCTGGCCGCTGTCGAGCGCGAGCAGCTCACGGATGGGCTCGGGCGGGCGTTCAGCGGCGACTACGAGGTGATGGACATGCCGGCTCTGAAGGTGGACCTGCCGGTCGACCATCCGGTGGCACTCAACGACGTCAGCTTCCTCCGCCAGCCGCACGGCAGGGTCGCGGAGCTCTCGTACACGATCGGGGATGAGGAGGTGGGCAGCGTACGGTGCGACGGGCTGGTGGCCGCCACCCCCGCCGGCTCCACGGGATACAACCTCGCCAACGCCGGGCCGATCCTGGCCTGGGGGGTGAAGGGGTACGTGGTCAGCTTCATCGCGCCGCACACGCTGGCGGCCCGGGCACTGGTGGTCGCGCCGGACGATGCGCTCCTGGTCCGGAACGCGGCGGGTCGAGAGCCGGTTGAGATCTCGCTCGATGGCGCGGCGGCCGGCGAGCTGGAGCCGGGCGCCGAGCTCGAGATGCGCTTCGAGGAATCGGTGAGCAAGCTCGCGCAACTCCCGGGGTCGAACTTCTACCACCGCATTCGCGAGAAGTTCGGGAAGCTCGCCTAGCTAGTCTCCCGGCATGGAGCGGAAGTGGTGGAGCCTGCTCGCCGTCTGCCTGGCGACGTTCATGTTGTTGCTCGACATCACGGTCGTCAACGTCGCCCTGCCCGACATCCAGAAGGAGCTCCACACCGACCTGACCGGGCTGCAGTGGGTGGTCGACGCGTACACGTTGACCCTCGCCGCCTTCACCCTGACGATGGGGGCGCTCGCCGACCGCTTCGGCCGCCGCCGGCTGTTCGTGATCGGGGTCGGCCTCTTCACCCTCGCGTCACTGCTCTGTGGGCTGGCGACCAGCGCCACCTTCCTGCACCTCGCGCGTGGGCTCCAGGGAATCGGGGGCGCCGCGATGTTCGCCACCTCGCTGGCGCTGATCGCCCAGGAGTTCCAGGGCCCGGAGCGCGGAACCGCGATCGCCGCCTGGGGAGCGACGATCGGCGGCGCCGTCGCGGTCGGGCCGCTGATCGGCGGTGCGCTCACTGACGGCTTCGGCTGGGAATGGATCTTCTACGTCAACGTCCCGATCGGGATCGGCACCGTGATCCTGGCCCAGACCCAGGCCGGGGAGTCGCGCGACCCGGACGCCAAGCGCCTCGATTACGCGGGGCTGATCACCTTCTCCGTCGGGCTCTTCGCGCTGATCTACGGGCTGCTTCGCGGCAACGCCGAGGGCTGGTCGAGCGGGATCATCGTCGCATCGCTCGCTGGGGCGGTCGTCCTGCTCGCCGCGTTCGTCTTCGTCGAGTGGCGCCAGGACCATGCGATGTTCGACCTCAACCTGTTCCGCAAGCCGGCTTTCTCCGGCGTCTCCTACGGCACCTTCGCGATCGGCGCGGGCATGTTCGCGATGTTCCTCTACATCACGATCTACATGCAGAGCGTGATCGGGATGACGCCCCTCGAGGCCGGCGTCCGCTTCCTCCCGCTGACCCTGTTTGCGTTCCTCGTGCCGCTTGCCACCCGCAACCTGGTGGCGAAGGTCCCGGCGAGGGTGCCGTTGACGATCGGGCTGGCGCTGGTCGGTATCGGGTTGCTGCTGATGCGCGGGGCCAAGCCCGACTCTGAGTGGACGACGCTGCTCGCCGGGTTCATCGTCTCCGGTTTCGGCATCGGGCTCTCCAACCCCTCGATCGCCTCGACCGCGCTCGGGGTCGTGCCCGCCGCGCGGTCGGGGATGGCATCGGGGATCAACAACACGATGCGGATCGCGGGCGTTGCGACCGGGATCGCCGCCCTCGGTGCCGTGTTCCAGAGCAAGATCACCGACTCGCTCCACACGCTGCTGCCCCAGGCGCCGAGCGGGTTCGCCGACGGCGTCGCCGCCAGCGGTACCCAGGCCGCGAACCAGGCGCCGCCCCAGCTCCACGATCAGGCCTTCCAAGCGGCGGGCGTCGCGTTCACCGACGCCTTCAACGACATCCTTCTGATCGGGGCGCTGATCCTGTTCAGCGGCGCGCTCGCCGTCCTCGCCCTGGTGCGCCAGGGCGACTTCATCCCGCACGGCCCGCCACAGCAGGCCGAGACGAAGGCGGAGGAGCCGGCCGCCGCTTAATCCGTCGTCTCCCGTCGTTAGAACGGGGAGTCGATGCTGCTCGAGCTCCGAATCGAGAACCTGCTCCTGATCGGGCGCGCCGAGCTGCGACTCGGGCCGGGTCTGAACGCCGTCACCGGTGAGACCGGGGCCGGCAAGACGATCCTCGCGCACTCCTTCGACCTGCTGATGGGCGGCAGGGCACGGGACGGGATCGTCCGCCCGGGGGCGACCGAGGCCTACGTCGAGGGGGTCTTCGAGATCCCGGAGGGCCTGCTCGATGACCCCGAGCTGGCGGAGATCGCCGAGCGGCTCCCCGAGGGCAGCACCGAGCTGGCGGTCGGCCGGCGCGTCTCGGCGAACGGCAGGACGAGCGCCTTCCTGGGCGGTCGGTCGGCGTCCGCGCCGGACCTGCAGATATTGGGCTCCCGGCTGCTCGCCTTCTACGGCCAGCACCAGCACCGGAAGCTGACGCTGGCGAGCGCCCAGCTCGCGACGCTCGACGGCTTTGCGGGCGAGCGGCACCTGGGGCGACGGCGCGCCTACCGTGATGCGCACGCCGAGGTGGTCCGCCTCGAACGGGAGCTCGAGCGGATACGCGAGAGCGAGGGGGCGCGGGTCCGCGACCTCGACCTGCTCCGCTACGAGCTCGACGAGATCGTGGCCGCACAGCCCGATGCCGAGGAGGAGGCCGAGCTGGCGGCCGAGCGGGAGCGCCTCCGACACGCGGAGGGCCTGCGCGGCGCGGCAATTGAAGCCCTGACGGCCGTTTCGGGCGACGGCGACGCTGGCGGAGCGGCGGAGGCGATGGGCTCGGCCGAGGCTGCCCTGGCGGGCAGGGAAGGAGTCGACCCGGCACTCGACCATCTGGCGGAGCTGGCGAAGGGCGTGCGCGTCGAGCTGCAGGAGCTCGCGAGCGAGCTGCGTGGCTACGCCGATGGCATCGAGGCCGAGCCGGGCGGCCTCGAGCAGGTCGAGGAGCGGCTCGAGGTGATCGATCGGTTGAAGCGCAAGCACGGCGGCTCGATCGAGTCCGTCCTTGCCCACGCGGAGCACTGCCGCGCGGAGATCGACTCGATCGAGGGGGCGGGGGAGACGACCGAGCGGCTCGAGGACGAGTTGCGGCAGGCAATGCGGACGCGCACCGATCTCGCCGGCGGGCTGAGCGAAGTGCGAGCCAAGGCGGCCCGCAGGCTCGAGAAGCGGATCGCGCAGGAGCTCGACCAGCTGGGAATGAGCGGAGCGAAGCTCGAGATCTCGCTCGAGCCCCATGCGGAAGGGTTCGGGGCGCTCGGCCAGGAGCGGGTCACCTTCGGCGTTTCGACCAATCCTGGGATGCCGGTGTCGCGGCTGCGCGACGCGGCCTCGGGCGGCGAGCTCTCGCGACTGATGCTGGCGCTCGCGGGCCAGGGCGCGCCGGGCGGCGCCGCGACCTACGTCTTCGATGAGATCGACGCCGGCGTCGGCGGCAACACGGCGAAGGCGGTGGGGGAGAGGCTGCGCGCCCTTGGCGAGGAGCGCCAGGTGCTCTGCATCACCCACCTGCCCCAGGTGGCATCGATGGCGCAATCGCACTTCCGCATCGAGAAGAGCGTCGCCGGCGGCCAGGCGACCGCGATGGTGGAGCGGGTCGACGGCGACGAGCTGGTCGCCGAGATCGTCCGGATGCTCGGCGGCGGAGACGGCGACGAGGCTGCCGACCGCCACGCGCGCGAGCTTCTCGAGGCCGCCTAGAGCCTCGTCCCGAAATAGTCTCTCCTCGATGGCCACCGCCACCGCCATGGCGATCCGCGGGACCGCTCGGCTCGGCCGGCGGACGAAGGAGCTCGTCAAGCGGGCCGGGCCGGCGGACATCGCGGTGATCGATCACCGCAATCTGGACCGGATTGCCGCCGAGGAGCTGATCGCCTGCGGGGTGCGGGCGACCCTCAACGCCTCGCCCTCCTCCGACGGCTCGTACCCGAACACCGGACCGCTCGCGCTGGTCCGGGCCGGCGTTCCCCTGATCGACGTTGGGGCGGAGCTCTTCGAGCTGATCGCCGACGGCGACCGGCTGGAGATCGAGGGCGGCCGGATCTCGTCGGCGGGAACGCCGATCGCTAAGGGCCGGATCCTCCGCGCGGAGGAGCTCGCTTGTGATCTCGACGCGCAACGGGCGCGAATCGATCGGGCCCTGCACGACTTCACCGAGAACACGATGGCCCACCTGCGTGAGGAGGGCGGACTGCTCTCGGGAGCCATCGACCTGCCGGAGACCCGCACCCGGTTTCGCGACCGCCACGTCCTGATCGTCGTCCGTGGAACAGATCACGTCCGCGACCTGCGGGCGCTCCGTGCCTACATCGAGGACGTCAACCCGATCCTTGTCGGGGTGGACGGGGGCGCCGACGCGATCGTCCGCGAGGGGCTGCGGCCGGACGTCGTCCTGGGCGACATGGATTCGGCCGGCGAGGCCACCCTGCGCAGCGGCGCCGAGCTGATCGTCCACGCCTACCCGGACGGCGACGCTCCGGGCGCCGAGCGCCTGCGCCGGCTCGCGCTCCCGCACACCGTCGTGCCCTCTGCCGGCACCAGTCAGGACGTCGCGATGCTGCTCGCGTATGAGAAGGGAGCGTCCCTGATCGTCAGCGTCGGCGCCCATTTCAATCTGGTCGAGTTCCTCGAGCGCCGCCGCGGTGGCATGTCCTCCACCTTCCTCACGCGTCTCCGGATTGGCGAGACCCTGGTGGACGCCAAGGGAGTCAGCAACCTCTACCCGCCGCGCTAGTGCCGAGGCGGCCGAACTACCGCGGCCGGCAGGTGCTCTTCCCGCTTGGGATCGTCCTGCTCGCGACCGCGGGCTTCGTACTCACCGCGGGGCTGAATCGGTGGCTGGTCTTTCTCTGCGGCGTCGGGTACTTGGGGTTGCTCGACGACCTGGCGGGCGGTGCACCTCGAGGGTGGCGGGAACACGGGTTTGCCGTCGCACGCGGGGAGCTCTCGACCGGGGCGATCAAGGCCGTCGGGACGCTGGCCTTCGCCGCCTATGCGGTGACCGGCGAGGATGCGAGACCTCCCACGTACATAGCGGAGGTGCTCGTTCTCTGCCTGGCGGCACACCTGGGCAACCTGCTCGACACCCGGCCGGGGCGGGCCGAGAAGGTTCTGGTCCTGACAGCGGCGGTCGTCTGTCTCGCCTCCCGGAGCCTGGCGGTGCTGGGGCCGATCGCGGCGCTGATCCCCGTCGTGGCGGCCTGCTCCTGGCTCACGCTCCGCGAACGGGCGATGCTCGGCGACACCGGGGCGAGCTTGATCGGCGGGATGATCGGGGTCCTTCTAGTGACGACCCTGTCGCCGCTCGGGATCGCCCTGGCGCTCGCCACGCTGATCGCGATCTCGCTGTATGGGGAATTCCGTTCGATCACCGCTGCAATCGAGCGGGTTCCGCTGCTCGACCGACTAGACTCGCTCGGCAGAGCCAATTGAGCCAACCGAAGCCAGGCGACACCCGATTTCTCTTCGTGACCGGCGGTGTCGTTTCGTCCCTCGGCAAGGGCATCGCCTCCGCCTCTCTCGGTCGTCTTCTCGTCAGTCGCGGTTTCCGCGTCCAGCTCGAGAAGCTCGACCCCTACATCAACGTCGATCCGGGCACGATGAGCCCCTTCCAGCACGGGGAGGTCTTCGTCACCGAGGACGGCGCCGAGACCGATCTCGACCTCGGTCACTACGAGCGCTTCACCGACGAGAACACTTCACGGGCCTCCAACTTCACCGCCGGCGGCGTCTACAACTCGGTGATCCGGCGGGAGCGCCGCGGCGACTACCTAGGGGCGACCGTCCAGGTGATCCCGCACATCACCGACGAGATCAAGAACCGGATCCTGATCGTCGCCGAGTCACAGGCCGTGGACTTCGTGATCACCGAGATCGGCGGGACGGTCGGCGACATCGAGTCGCTGCCCTTCCTCGAGGCGATCCGCCAGCTCTACACCGACCTCGGCCCGAAGCGGTGCATGTTCGTCCACCTCACGCTGGTGCCGTACGTAGGCCACGCGGGCGAGATGAAGACCAAACCCACCCAGCACTCGGTCAACGAGCTGCGCCGCATCGGGATCCAGCCCCACGCGCTGCTCTGCCGCTCCGAGCAGGGGCTCGACCGTGACATCCGCCGCAAGATCGCCCTCTTCGCCAGTCTCCCCGAGGAGGCCGTGATCTCGGCGCGCGACGTCGACAACGTCTACAAGGTGCCGCTCGTGCTCCGGGCCGAGGGCGCGGATGACCTGATCCTCGATCACTTCGCCATGGACGCGCCCGCTCCGGGCCTGACTGAGTGGGAGGAGCTGATTAAGCGCGCGGACGCCTCCCGCGAGCGCAAGGTGAAGATCGCCCTGGTCGGCAAGTACGTCCAGCTTCAGGACGCCTACAAGTCCGTGATCGAGGCCCTCACCCACGGCGGCTGGCAGCATGGGGTGGAGGTGGAGACCGTGCTCGTCTCCGCAGAGGACATCGAGGAGTCCCAACTCGACGACGTCGACGGCATCCTGATCCCCGGCGGTTTCGGGGAGCGGGGGATCGAGGGCAAGGTCGAGGCGGCGCGGATCGCCAGGGAGACCGGGATCCCGTACCTCGGCATCTGTCTGGGCATGCAGATCGCGGTCGTCGAGTTCGCCCGTCACGTCTGCGGAATGGACGGCGCCAACTCGGCCGAGTTCGACCCCGAGACTCCCTATCCGGTGGTCGACCTGCTCCCGGAGCAGAAGGAGGTCTCGGACCTCGGCGGCACGATGAGGCTGGGCGCCGATCCCGTGAAGCTCCATGAAGACACGCAGGCGCGCGAGATCTTCGGCGAGGCCGTGATCTACAAGCGTCACCGGCACCGCTATGAGGTCAACAACATGCTTCGCCGCCGGCTCGAGGACGAGGGCCTGGTGGCGAGCGGCACCTCGCCCGACGACCGCCTGGTCGAGATCATCGAGTTGCCCGACCACCCGTTCTTCGTCGCGTCCCAGTTCCACCCGGAGTTCAACTCGCGCCCGACGCGCCCGGAGCCGCTCTTCCGCGACTTCGTCGGCGCCGCGGCCAAGAGGGCGGCCGAGCGCCCGGCCGCACCCGAGCCCGTAGCGGAGGCCGAGGCAGCCGCCGAGGACTCCGAGGACGTCAGCGTCCGCCGCTAAATAGCCTGTGCCGCTGTGAGCGCGGAGGACCAGCGGATGCTCGACCGCTTCGCCCGCCTCTGCGAGATCGCGAGTCCGACGGGCGAGGAGCGGGAGGTGGCCGATGCGGTGCTGGACGAGCTGCGGGGGTTCGGGGCGGACGTCACGGAGGACGCTTCGGCGACCCCGGCGCGAGCCGGAGCCGGCAACCTGATCACGCGGATCCCGGGCCGAGGCGACCGGTGGCTCTCCTTCTTCGCCCACCTGGACACCGTGCCCCACGAGGGCCCGATCGAGGTCGCGCGCGAGAACGGGACGTTCCGGAGCGCCGGCGACACGATCCTCGGCGCCGACAACACGGCCGCCGTGACCGTGCTGATGGAGTTGGCGGCGCGCCGCGTCGCAGATCCCCCGCCGGTCGGGCTCGAGCTGATCTTCACGGTCGCCGAGGAGGACGGGCTCCGCGGCGCGAAGGAGCTCGACATCTCCTCGCTCCGGGCGCCGTTCGGCTTCGTGCTCGACCACGCCACCCCGATCGGGGAGGTGATCGTGGCGGCGCCGACCCACAAGCGGCTGATCGCCGAGTTCACCGGCCACGAGGCGCACGCCGGGATCAACCCCGAGGACGGCCACAGCGCGATCGCCGCCGCGGCCACCGCCATCGCGGAGATGAAGCTGGGTCGGCTCGACGAGGAGACCACCGCGAACGTCGGGATGATCGAAGGGGGGACGGCCTCGAACGTCGTCCCGGGGCATTGCCGGATCCTGGGGGAGGCTCGCAGCGTGGACGGAGAGCGGGCGGCCGCCACCATTGGGGAGATGGTCGATGCCTGCACCTGGGGCGCCAGCCAGCAGGGGTGTGACGTCGACGCCCAGGTGAGCGAGATGTTCCGGGGATACCGGCTCGACCCGAAGTCCGAGGGCGTGCGGATCGCCTCGGAGGCCCTGCGGGCCACCGGTCACGAGCCGGAGCTGGTCGCCACCGGCGGCGGCAGCGACGCCAACGCGCTGGTCGCCTCGGGCTACGAGGCCGTGCTGCTCGCCAACGGGACCGAGGCCAACCACACGCCCGACGAGCTGGTCAGCGAGGGCTCCATCCTTGAGATGCTCCGGGTGTGCGAAGCGGCGATCGGGCTTGCCGGAGATGCTGAAGCTGCGTAGGGGCGTGGTGAGCCGGTCGGATCCGCTGACCGTGCGGGTCGGGGACGAGGAGAGACGGGCCTGGGCCGATCACGGCCTGGTCGGCGATCTGTGGGAGGGGGACGAGGTGATCGTCAATGTCGAGGCGCTGGACCTCGGGCTCGGTTCGGGCGGTTTCGACGTCGTCCACGTCAACCTGAGCCGCGGGCTCGAAGCGCCCGGCGCCGTCACGGTGGCCGCGATGAAGCTCAACTACTCCTCTCTGCAGCATCCGGTCGAGCCGGTGGAGACGCTGCCGGAGCAGGGGGAGCGGCGGGCGATCCCCGTCCTGGCGCTCTCCCTCCACGGTCAGTTGGCACCGGCGGCCTGGGCGGCCGCCCGCGGCGCGGGCGACCTGCGGGTCGGGTACATCCAGACCGCCGGCGGCGCCCTGCCCGGCGCGCTGTCGAGGGACGTCGGGGATCTCCGGCGCCGCGGACTCCTCTGCGATCACGTCACCGCCGGTCCGGCCTACGGTGGGGAGCGGGAGGCGATCACGGTGATCGGCGCGTTGCGGGCCGCCGCCGGCCCGCTCGGCTGGGACGCCGCGATCGCCGGACCCGGGCCGGGCATAGTCGGGTCCGGGACAAGGCTGGGTCACGGCGGCATGTCGGCTCTGGACACGGCCCACGCCTCCCTGTCCCTGAGGCTCGAGACTCTGCTCGCCCCCCGGATGTCGAGCGGTGATCGGCGAGCGAGACATCAGGGCCTGAGCCATCACACGGATACCGTCCTGCGACTGCTGCTCGGCAGCGTCCGGGTGCCCGCTCCCGCTGCCGACGAATCCGCGCTCGAGCAGCTGCGCGTTGCCTGCGGCGATCGCCACGAGGTCTGGCCGCGTGAGGCGCTCGTCGACGAGTACGCGGGCAGCGGCCTGCCCGCGACACACATGGGGCGCTCGATCGAGGAGGACCGGCTCTTCTTCGCCGCCGCTCTGGCGGCCGGGGAGGGCCTGGCAGCGGCGGCGCTCGTCGGGGAGGCGGCATGACCGACGGGCCCGGTGGAGGCGAGAGCCTCAAGAAGGAGGGCAGCAAGCTCGTCTATCGCGGCCCGATCGCGTCGGTGCGGATGGAGACCTTCCAGTACTCGGACGGGAGTCGGGCGACCCGGCAGGTCGTCGTACACCCGGGCGCGGTCTGCGTGATCCCCCACGATGGGAGTGTCCTCTACATGGTCGAGCAGCCGCGGGAGGCGGTCGAGGAGCCGGCGTTGCTGGAGCTCCCGGCCGGGAAGCTCGACGTCGAGGGGGAGACGCCCCTGCAGTGCGCCCAGCGGGAGCTGGCCGAGGAGATCGGCAGGTCCGCCGGTGACTGGCGCGAGTTGAAGAGCTTCTACACGAGCCCCGGGTTCGCCAATGAGCGGGTCTGGCTCTTCCTGGCGACCGAGCTCTACGACGCCCCGCAGCGACGCTCGACCGACGAGCGGATCGAGGTGGTCGAGTTCCCTCTCACCGACCTCGATAGGGCGATCGACCGCTGCGAGGACGCCAAATCCCTGATCGGCCTGATGTTGTTGAAGCAGTTGACAACCTGAAACGGGTTGCTCCTCGGCTTCGCCTGCGGAGCACCCTCGCATAAAAGGAAGGGACCGGCTGCTGGCCGCGGAACTACTTCGCATGGCCACGATTGCGCCGCCGCGCGAGGCGACGGACGGCTCCACTAAACGGGTTGCTCCTGGCGGAGCACCCTCGCATGAAGAGCGCTACGAGGCGCTGGTGCTCGACTTCCTCGCACACCTGGAATTCGAGCGGGGCCTCTCCAGGAACACGCTCGCCGCGTACCGCACCGACCTGCTCCAGTTCGGGCGCTTCCTGGCCGAGCGGAGGCGCGACGCCACCGGCGCCACGCCCGCGGACCTCTCCGACTTCCTCGCCGATCTGGCCCAGGGTGACGGCGACGGCCGGGCGCCGTGCTCCACGGCGACCGTGCACCGCAAGGCGGCCTGCCTGCGCTCCTTCTACCGGCACCTGCGCCGGGAGGAGGCGATCGAGGATGACCCGGCGGCCCGGCTGGAGACGCCGAGGCGCGGGAAGAAGCTGCCCGAGGTCCTGAGCTATGCCGAGGTGCAGCGACTGCTCGCTCAGCCGCGTGGGGACGAGCCGACCGTGGTACGGGATCGCGCGCTGCTGGAGTTGATGTACGCGTCGGGGCTGCGGGCCTCCGAGACCATCTCGCTGGAGATCTCGGACGTCGACCTCGAGCACGGCGTGGTGCGCGCCATGGGCAAGGGGTCCAAGGAAAGGCTCGTGCCGGTCGGCGGCAAGGCCGTCGCCGCGGTGCGGGTCTACCTGCGCTCGGGCAGGCCGAAGCTGGTGCGCTCGCCCGAGGAGCGCCAGCTCTTCCTCAACTTCCGCGGCGGCCCGTTGACACGGCAGGGCCTCTACAAGATCGTCCTTCGCCACGCCGAGTCGGCGGGCCTCGGCAACCGGATGAGCCCGCATACGCTGCGGCACTCGTTCGCAACCCATCTCCTCAGCGGAGGGTGCGACCTGCGCTCGGTCCAGGAGATGCTCGGGCACGCCGACCTCTCGACCACCCAGCTCTATACGCATCTCTCCGGCGAGGAGCTCAAGGAGGCCTACTTCAAGGCCCATCCGCGAGCGCATCTGTCTCACTAGCTGGGATCACTAGAGTCGGGTGAGTGCCCGAGTTACCCGAGGTGGAGACGGTCCGTCGCCAGCTCGAGCCGGAGCTGGTCGGCAAGCGGATTGAGTCCGCCGAGGTGCTCGATGAGCGGCTCACCCGGCCGGAGCCGCCAACCGCGCTGGAGCAGGCGGTCGAGGGCCGCGAGGTGACGGCGGTGGCGAGACGGGGCAAGTACCTGCTGCTCGGCCTCGAGGGCGGGCGGACCCTGGCCCTGCACCTGCGGATGACGGGAAACCTCTTCCTGCGGGATCCCGAGCACGGCGAGACCGCCGATCTGATGAAGAGCGATCCCTCCGGCGCGGCTGGGCTCTACGAATCGAAGCCCGAGCCGAGCCATGTGCGCGCACGCTTCGAGCTCGATGACGGCAGGGTGCTGCTGTTCACGGATGTGCGCCGCTTCGGGCAGGCGGTGGTACTGGACGCCGGCGATCAGCTCGATGACTTCTTTGCCTCCCGACTCGGCATCGAGCCCCTCTCGCCGGAGCTCACACCCGAGCGGCTGCTGGAGCTGGCGGCGGGACGCAAGGCGCCGCTCAAGTCGTTTCTGCTCAGCCAGTCGCGGATCGCGGGGATCGGGAACATCTACGCCGACGAGGCGCTCTGGCGCGCGAAACTGCATCCGCTCTCGCCGGCCGGGTCGATGAAGCTCGAGCATGCGGAGCGCCTGGTGGAGGGAATCGTCGGCGCGCTCGAGGCGGGCCTAGACCATGGAGGCGCGAGCATCGACGACTACCTCGACGCGCGGGGTGAGCGGGGCTCGATGCAGGACGAGTTCCTGGTGCACACCCGTGAGGGCGAGCCCTGCCTGCGGCCGCCGGAGGAGCACCGGCCCTCGCCGCCTCCCATCATCCAGCGGATCGTGGTGAGCGGGCGGTCGACATACCTCTGCCCCAACTGCCAGGTGCGGCTGCGGCGCCGGCCACGGAGGAAGGCGCGCCGGCCGGCGCGCAGGGCTGGGGCGAGGTGAGCGAGCCGCCGCCGATGCCGGAGGGGTTCGCTGTCGGCCACTGGTCCGATCCGGAGGGCGGCACCGGCTGCACCGTGGTTATCCCGCCGCCCGAGACGCGGGGCGGGGTCTGCGTGCACGGCGGCGGACCCGGTACCCGGGAGACCGACACGCTGCGGCCGCTCGCCAACGCACAGGAGGCGAACGCGATCCTGATTACCGGCGGCAGCGCATTCGGGCTCGCTGCCGCGGACGGGGTGGTGCGCTGGCTCGAGGAGCACGACCGCGGCTATGTCACGCCGTATGGGCGGGTGCCGCTGGTGCCGGCGGCGGTGCTCTACGACCTGCCATCTGGCTCCGGCCCGGGTGCCCGACCTGGACCCGATGCGGGCTATGCGGCCTGCGAGGCAGCCGAGCCCGGGGTGCCGGAGGTCGGCGCGGTCGGGGCGGGCACCGGCGCGACGGTCGGGAAGCTTCTCGGACGCGACCGGGCCAGGCCGGGCGGAGTCGGCTACGCGGCGCTCGTCACCGGGACCGGGCACACGGTCGCGGCGGTCGCGGCGGTCAACGCCGCCGGGGACGTGATCGACGAGGACGGTTCGGTGCTCGCCGGCCCGCGCGGGGAGGGGGGCGAGGTGCTCCGCGGCGCCGAGCTGATCGCGGCGATGGAGGAGCCGCCGCAGTTCCGGGTTCCCGAGGGGAACTCGACCCCGGTCTGCGTGTGCACGGACGCGGCCCTCGACAAGCGCGGCTGCTCGATGGTCGCGCGGGCCGCCACGGCAGGGCTGGGCCGGGCGGTCGATCCCGTCTTCACTCCGGTGGACGGTGACGTCGTCTTCTGCCTCGCCTCTGGGAGGGAGGAGCCGGATCAGTTCGCGCCCTTCCAGATCGGGGCCGCGGCCGCGACGGTGACGGCGGCGGCGATCCGGGACGCGGTGCGGCAGACCGGCTGAGCGGAGATACTCGGCGAGGTGCCGTCCAACCTCGAGCTCGTCAAATCGATCTATGCCCGCTGGGAGAAGGGGGACTTCACCTCCGCCGATTGGGCCGATCCCGAGATCGAGTTCGCGATGCATGGCGGTCTCAACACGGGGGAGTGGCGCGGGATCGAGGCGATGACCGAGGTCTGGACCACGATGTTGCGCGCCTGGGTGGACCTTCGTGCGATTCCCGAGGAGGTTCGGGAGCTCGACGATGGCCGCATCCTCGTCTATCTGAGGAACGAGGGACGGGGCAAGGGGAGTGGGATCGACATCCACGGGATCTCGGCCAGGTCCGCCAACGTCTTCACCGTTCAGGACGGAAAGGTGACGCGGCTGGAGCTCTACTGGGAACGTGAAGATGCGGTCGCGGACCTGGGCCCGATGGAAGAGGCTGAGCCCGGGGGCGCCTGAGTCCGTCCGGGAGTTTCGGCAACGTCAATGGGCCATGCCCGGAAGCGTGAAGACGGAGGCCGTGGTGCTGCGCAGCATCCGCTACGGCGAGGCCGACCGTGTCGTGCATCTCTACTCCTCGACGCGGGGTCGGATCGGAGCGATCGCGAAAGGGTCGCGGCGGCCGAAGTCCAGGTTCGGGGGGCGGCTCGAGCCGTTCTTCAGGCTCGACCTCGTGCTCTATGAGGGGCGGGGCGATCTGCTCACGGTCACCGGTGCGTCCACGGTGGACGGTCACGCGCGACTGCGCTCGGCCGGGCCGGCGCTGGGAGCGGCGGGCCGGGCTTGTGACGCCGTGCTGCGGCTGCTCGACTCGGGGGAGCCGAACGAGGCCGCCTACAACCTGCTCTGCAACTACCTGGGGTTGCTGGATGCCGATTCGGAGGGCGCCAGCGCGCCGGGCACGGCGCTTGCCTTCCGGCTCAAGCTGGCTCTCGCAGCCGGGTTCTCACCGGAGCTGGCCAGCTGCGCTTCGTGCGGGGAGGCGGAGCACATCGCGGCGTTCTCCGGCGCGGCCGGCGGCGTGGTCTGTGCGAGCTGCGAGGGGGGAGGGTTCCCGCTCACGGAGGAGGCCCACCGGTTCATGGTCGAGGCGCTGGCACGGCCGCTGTCGGAGGCGCCGGCCGCGGACCGCGGGGTTGCCGGACAGGCGGACCGGGCGATCACCGAGACGCTCGAGCACCACGCGCACGTGCGGCTGCGCGCCGTGGCCTAGGCGACCGTTCGTGGCCGCGATCTAATTCTTGGGTCGGTACATGCGCTCGGCGACCCGCAGCTTGAGGCCCTTCGGGCCGACGGCGGCGCGCATGAACCAGGGGAAGAAGCGGCCGGTGACCGTGGAGCGCTTGTCGCGGTCGTAGGCGCGCAGCGCGTCGGCGACGCAGCGCTCGGCGCTGATCATGCCGGGCGGGATCTGGGTGTTCTCGTCGTAGCCGGCGACGCCCTGCCACTCGGTCTTCACCGGGCCGGGGTTGACGACCGTGACCCTGACGCCGGTGTCGCGGAGCTCCATCCAGAGCGCCTCCATGAGGGAGATCGCGAACGCCTTGCAGGCGCCGTAGGTCGCCTCGTAGGGGAGTGGCTGCATGCCGGCGGTGGAGGCGACGGTGATGACGCCGCCCCGCCTCCGCTCGACCATCGCCGGGACGAAGGCGTGGGTGAGGGTGACCACCGCCTCGCAGTTGACGCGGACCATCTCGGACTCGCGCTCCGGGTCGAGCTCCAGGAAGCGGCCGCGGAGGCCGAAGCCGGCGTTGTTGACCAGCAGGTCCACATTCACGCCGAGCTTCTCGACCTCGCCGGGGAGCTTGGATGCGTCTGAGACGAGGTCGCACTCGATGACGTGCGCGGTGGTCGGCAGCTGCTCGGCGAGCTGCTCGAGACGGTCCTTGCGGCGGGCGACCAGGATCAGGTCGTAACCGCGACCGGCGAGCTGGCGGGCGAACTCCTCGCCGATGCCCGCGGAGGCGCCGGTTATCAGTGCCGTCTCTGCCACGGAGCGGAGCCTATTCGGATACGCCGAGTCCGGGCAATGGGAGACGCGCCGTCCGGGGTGCGAACATCGGTGCGATGGAGGCACGCACCGAGACGTTCGAGGACCGGGTCCGATCATGGGAGTCGGAATACCTCTGGGACCTCGCGACGCACTCGTATCCCGCGCACCGGCGTGAGCCGGAGCCGGACAGCCCCGTGCGGACGCCGTTCCAGCGCGACCGGGATCGGATCGTGCACTCGAAGGCCTTTCGGCGGTTGAAGCACAAGACCCAGGTGTTCGTGGCGCCCGAGGGTGATCACTATCGGACCCGCCTCACCCACACGCTCGAGGCCTGCTTCATCTCGCGGACGGTGGCGCGGGCTCTGGGCCTGAACGAGGACCTGACGGAAGCGGTAGGGCTGGGGCACGACCTGGGGCATCCGCCGTTCGGGCACATCGGGGAGGAGGTGCTGGACGCGGAGCTGCAGGAGCACGGGATGCGCTTTCGGCACAACGAGCACTCGCTGCGTGTGGTGGACACGCTGGCGCGCGACGGCCGGGGACTCAATCTGACCGAGCAGGTGCGGGACGGGATCCTGAATCACACCGGGCCCGGGAAGCCCGAGACGCTTGAGGGGGGGGTGGTGCGGATTGTCGACCGGGTCGCGTACATCAATCACGACATCGACGACGCGGTGCGGGCGGGGATCATCTCGGGGGCCGACCTGCCGGTGGATGAGATCGAGCTGCTCGGTCAGACCGGGGCGGCGAGGATCGACCTGCTGGTCCAGGACATGGTGGAGCGGTCCCGTGCCGAGGGGGACATCGCGCAGAGCCAGGAGGTCGCCGGGGCGATGCTGCGGCTGCGGAAGTTCATGTTCGAGCGGGTATACCTAGGGGCCGAGGCGCGGGCCGAGCAGGAGCGGGCGAGGGTGGCGCTGCGGACGCTCTTCGAGCACTACCTCGACCACCTCGACGAGGTGCCGGCGACCGACCCAACGGCCGGCCCGGTGCAGCGGGTGACCGACTATCTGGCCGGAATGACCGACCGTTTCTGTCTGGCTACGTACGAGCGGCTGGCTGCGTCCAACTAGATTGGGTGAGATGGCGAGGTTCACCACCGACAGCAGGGATCGGGTCAAGGATGCAACCGACATCGTCGAGATCGTCTCGGCGCACACCGATCTGCAGCAGCGGGGGCAGGACTACTGGGGTAACTGCCCGTTCCACGACGAGCGGACCCCGTCGTTCAAGGTCAACCCGCGCGACAAGCTCTATTACTGCTTCGGCTGTGAGGCGAGCGGGGACGTCTTCCGGTTCGTGGAGGAGAAGGAGGGGCTGACCTTCCCGGAGGCCGTCGAGTCCCTGGCCGAGCGCTACGGCGTGGAGCTGGAGCGGGAAAGCGAGGACCCGCGCGCCGAGGAGAGGCGGCGGCGGAAGGCGAGGCTGTGGGAGCTGCTCGAGCGGACCGCCAAGTTCTACGAGCGGTATCTGTGGGAGTCGCCGAAGGCGGAGCGGGCGCGGAAGTATCTGACCGAGCGGGGGCTGGGCGAGGAGGTGCTGCGGCGGTTCGGCGTGGGGATGGCGCCGAGCCCGTGGGATCAGGTGTTGACCGGCAGCCAGCGGGCGGGTTTCAAGGTCGAGGAGCTGCTGGCCGCGGGGCTTGCGCAGAGCGGGCGGCAGGGCGGCCACTACGACCGCTTCCGGAACCGGATCACGTTCCCGATCCGCGACCAGCGGGGACGGGTGCTCGGTTTCGGTGCGCGGGCCGTGAGCCCTGACGCACAACCGAAGTACCTGAACTCGCCGGAGGGGGAGCTGTATCGGAAGAGCCACACGCTCTACGGGATCGACCGGGCGCGGGGGCCGATCGCGAAGGCGAGGCGGGCGATCGTGGTGGAGGGCTATACCGATGTGCTCGCGCTGCACCAGGCGGGGGTCGAGGAGGCGGTGGCGATCATGGGGACGGCGATCACGCCGGAGCAGGTCTCGATGCTCGCCGGGCTTACCGATGGGGTGGTGCTCGCGCTGGATGCGGACCGGGCCGGGGCGGACGCAATGATCCGCGCGCAGAAGGTGGCGGGTGGCAGGGGGCTGGAGCTGAGGGTGGCGGCGATGCCGGAGGGGGAGGACCCGGCCGACATGCTTCAGGACGGTGCGGTCGATCGGTTCATGGAGCTGGTGGACGGGGCGATCGATCTGCCGAGCTTCAGGGTGAACGTGGCGCTGGGACGGGGGGAGTTGAGCAGTCTGGCCGGGAGGGAGAGAGTGCTGGACGAGGTGGGGCCGGTGCTCAAGGCGATGGGGGAGACGGCGCTCGGTTTCGACGAGCTGGTGCGGAAGGTGGCCGATCGCCTGGATACCGATCCGAGCCTGGTGCTGGCGCGGGTGCGAGCGGCGCCGGAGGCCGCGGCGCAGCAGAATGGGACGGGGGAGCCGGCGCCGCGTCCGGTGGCGGTCTCGCTGACGCCGCGTGAGACTCGAGAGAGGGCGCTGCTCGCGATGTGCCTCGCCGATCCGGGGACGGGGCGGCAGTTCCTCGAGAAGCTGACCGACGAGCACATGTCGCCGTCCGGTGCCCCCGCATTGAGTTGGTTGGGCAGTCATCTGGACGATCCGATGGCCGGTCTGCCACGAGACGATCCGGCACTCACGTCCCTGATCACGGAGCTGGTGATGCGGTCAGCGACCGAGCCGGCCTCGGAGGCCGCGATGCAGCTCAACTTCGATCTGCTCGAGCAACAGCGGCTGGAGGACGGGATCTCGGCCGCGCAGAAGGCGGGCGACTACGAGGTGAGCACCCGCCTCTCCCACGAACGCGCGGCCCTCACGGACCGAATCGCGCACGCCGGCGTCGTCTCCTAGGCGGTCTCACACACTAGGCACACTTTCCGCGCGCCTCCCTTCACAAAAGGCATCGATTTGCAGGCATTTCCGGGCAGATCCATCCGGTCCGCCCGGGAGAATGCCTGCAAATGAAGAAGGAAGAGCTAGAGGACTATCTAGCTGAGGGCCTCACTCTCCGAGAGATCGGTGAGCGCACGGGGAAGCACCTGACCACGGTCGGCTATTGGGTCAAACGGCACGGCCTAAGGGCCGCGAACGCGAACAAGTTCGCACCCCGGTACAGCGCGATCACTAGGGAACGGCTCGAGAAGCTGATCGCGAAGGATGCGTCGCTCAACGATCTGGCCGAGGTCCTTGGACTGACTGTTTCCAGTGTCCGCTACTGGCTTGAGAAGTACGGACTGAAGACCTCGGCGGCCGGTTGGAAGCGACAGCAGACGCGACATGCGAGGGAGGCCGGTCTCAAGCACATCACCAGGAAGTGCGCCCACCACGGGATGACTACCTATGTGCTCGAAGGCCGCGGCTACTACCGCTGCGTGAACTGCCGGAAAGCTGCGGTCTCAAAGTGGCGCCGGAACGCGAAGGTCAAGCTGAAGCGCAGAAGGATGCTTGTCATAGCCGCATAGCACGCAGCGGCCTCCCGCAGCCTGGATATTTCCACCATTTGGATCCGTCCGAGAAACGCTACCCGCTGAGCCGAGCCGGTCATACGCGGAACTTCGCGGAGGCACTCGAGGAAGCGAAGAAGTGCGTTCTCGTGTGTGCCAACTGCCACGCCGAGGTCGAGCGCGGAGTGTCTGTGATCCCGAACGAGCTCCAACGCGACGGCTTGCGAGAGGACGGTAACCTCCGAGCGAGGGGCGGATTCGAAGGTGGCACATCGGATTAGCCCGAAATGTAATCCGGGGTAGCTCAACTGGTGGAGCGCGCGGCCGTTAACCGCGAGGCTGTGGGTTCGAGTCCCACCCCCGGAGCTAATTACGACGACTTGGCGTGAGCCGGCGAGAGCCGCCTCGTCACGTTTCGGGCGGCGTCCTCGACGAGATCCGCAGCGGCCGCGGCGCCGTCGTGCGACTCCGACCAGGCGGCGATCTCGCGGGCTCGCCCCGCGAACCGCAGCTCGCCCAGCAGCTCGCGTGTCGCGAGTCGGATGGCGCGAGGCGAGAGCAGCCGCCTAGGCACGGACAGCCCCGCCCCTGACCACGCCACCCGCGCCGCGTTTTCTCCCATGTCACCCACGGAAGGGCAGACGAGCAGCGGCGTGTCCGCGGCCAACGCTCGCGCCACCGTGCCGTGTCCCCCGTGGCAGATCACCGCGTCGGCCGCCGGCATCGCCTGCGAATAGAGCATCCAGTCCACCACCGTCGCGTTCGGTGGAACGTCGATCGGCCGCTCCGGCCGGTGACGGTTGGTGGTCGCCAGAACCCGGACCGGCTCATCCGCCAGCCCCTCGAGCGCGACCCGCAGCAACTCGCACTCCGGGTCCTGCGAGGTACTCGGGGCCACCAGGACCAGCGGTCCAACTCCCTCGGGGATCTCAATGTCCTCACCGGGCAACTCGAAGAAAAGCGGCCCCGTCACACGGACGTGCCGCGGCCACTGACGCGGGTACTCCAGCTGCGGAAAGGTCGCGACGATCGCCAGCAGCTCGCTGATCCCGCCGTGGAACCGCTCAATCGGCCCAAGCCCCAACCGGGCGCGCGTCTCGTTGAGCTCGTCCCGTCCCCGCCGCAATCCCATCGCCAGCAACGGGTCGGTGGCCCGCCAGGCCAGCCGCCCCACCGCGGTCCGCGGCGGCCGTAGCCCCAGCGAGTACATCGGCATCCCCGGCTGTTGTACCGGATAGACGTGGGGAATCAGGGTCGCGTGCGGCACGCCGGCCACCTCCGCGGCGAGCGTCGGCGCCAGGGTGAGGATGTCGCTCACCACCAGATCCGGCTCGAACTCCTCCATCAACCTGGCCAGCGCCCTCGCCGCCGCCGCGGCCGTCTGCCCATCCGGGGTATCCGGCCCCGGTGGCGGATACACCGTGTACTCCTGCGCTCCCGTGAACGCCAGCCCGTCGGCCTCGACCGGCTCCCGCCACCGCTCCCAGGTCTCGACCAGCACCTCATGGCCCCGCCGCCGCAGTTCCCGCGCAAGCGCGATCGCCGGGAACGCATGTCCGGGGTCGCCGAACGCCGCGACCAGCAGCCTGAGTTTCCCGCCTGAACGGCCCATTGCGCGGACCCTACGGGCTACGCGGTATACGAGAGGGTGCGCCGCATGTGCGAGGGGGCGCCGATAGGCGCCACCCGTTTCAAGCTGGAGGCGCAACCCGATTTCTCAGAAGATGGCAAAGCGCCGCAACAACGCCCAGCGACTCCGCAACGCGGTCTACGCCATGCCGGCCAGGACGAAGGCGGCCATGCTCCGCGGCATCCGCTCGAACCGTGTGATCGTCGGCGCCTACGTGGACAAGCGAGGCGGCGTCTGCCCGATGCTCGCCGCCCACCGCAACGGCGGCCGCACCAACTTCGGCACCTTTGCACGCGCCTGGGACGCCTACACGGGCGCCAAGCGACGTAAGCCCCGCCGCGCCTCACGCCGCGAGGTCCGGGCCCTCGAGGGCTACCTCGAGATGTCCCTGGTCCGCGACGGACTCGACCTGGACACCGGGACCCACCCGGACCGCCCCCTCGCGGAGGAGGTCCGCGAGGTCCAGGCCACCCGCCGCCGCCTTGCCGAGGCGGATGCCCGCGACGGCCGGGACGTCTCGGTCGAGGACGTCCTCACCACGACCTACGGCGAGCACTCGCCCGGCGAGGACTCAGCCGAGGCCTGGGCCGAAGCGCTCGAACGGGCCGACGCAGAGGCCGACCCGGCCGACGCGTAGCCGCCGCGGCTAACTTGCGCCCGTGAACCGGGCGCACTCAGGCCAGCCATCTGTCTCCGTGATCGTCCCCGTCCGCGACGGCGAATCCACCATCGCGGACTGCCTGGACTCGATCCTCTCCACCGACTACCCGGCGGACCGCCGCGAGATCGTCGTCGTCGACAACGGCTCGAGCGACGGCACCGCGGCCCTGATCCGGGCCCGGCCGGTCCGCTACCTGCGAGAGGGAAAGCGCGGCGTCTCCAACGCTCGCAACCGCGGCATCGCCGAGAGCGGCGGCGAGATCCTCGCCTTCGTCGATTCCGACTGCCTGGTCGAGCCCCAGTGGCTCACCGAGCTGGTCCGTCCTTTCGAGGACCCCGAGGTGGGCAGCGTCGCCGGCGATCTCCAGCACGCACCACCCACCACCGCGGCGGAGCGCCAGTCGGCCCGCATGCTCGGCAACTGGCAGCGCTTCGCGTTCAGCTCCAACCCCGCGTATCCGATCACCGCCAACGCGGCCTACCGCCGCGACGTCCTGGAGCTCATCGGGCCCTTCGACCCCCACATGACCCGCGCCCAGGACGTCGAACTCGGGCTCCGCTTCCAGGAGCGCAGCGGCTGTCGCCTGGCCTACGCCGAGCGAGCCACCGCCCACCACCGCCACCGCACGACGCAGCGCGGCTTCTTCCGCCAGCAGCTCGGCTGGGCCTACGGGGCAGGCCTGGTCGGCGCCAAGTTCGAGGCGATGGGCGGCAACCCCGTCAGGCCAGCAAGGATCCGGGACCTCGCCGGGCCCCTGCAGGGACTTGCACTCGTCATCTGGGCGGGCATCCGCCGTCGCGGCCGCCGCGAGTGGATCGAGGACGCCTGGTTCGACCTCCTTCGCCAGGTCGCCTGGTGGATCGGCGCGCGCGTCGGCCTGCGCCGTGGCAGCCGAATCTGGGGCCCGGGCAGTACCCAGCCCGACGGCTCAACCTAGTTCGGGGGTGTCCATCGTGTCCCCGGGCCGCAGGAACACGATCTCGGGGACCAGGCAGTTCGGCGACGTCCGCAGCAGGAAGCGCACGCTCTCCGCGATGTCCTCCGGCCGGATCATCGCCTCGGCCGCCACCTGTCCCTTGACGAACTCGGTCATCGCCGTATCGACGAACGCCGGAGCCAGCGCGGTCACCTGAATCCCCTGACCGGCGTTCTCCTTCTGGGTCGCCTGGGAGAACCCGATCACCGCCGCCTTCGTCGCGGAATAGACCGACAGCCACGGTTGCCCGGACTTGCCGGAAATCGAAGCCGTGTTCACGATCAGCGCCTTGCCGTGCTCCGCACCCGCCTCGCGCAGCATCGGCAGGCACTCCCTGGTCGTGAGGATCGTGGCGCGCAGGTTGACCCCGAGCTGCATGTCGACGAACTTCGTCGTCAGCTCGTGCATCGCCTCGCCGACCCCTACGCCCGCGTTGTTGATCAGCACATCCAGCCGCCCGTACTTCTCGCGATGCGCCTCGACCAGCCTCTTGAGCTCGTCCTCGTCGGCCATGTTCGCCGGCACGCTCTCGACCTCGAGCCCATCGGACCGCAGAGCCTCGGCCGCGGCCTCCAGCTTCTCCGGCCGTCGCGCCGAGACGGTGAGGCCGTATCCATCCTCGCCGAGCGCCCGGGCGATGGCCAGCCCGATCCCGCTCGAACCGCCAGTGATCAGGGCCGCCTTTTCCGCCACGTCTCCTCCTCGATGAACGGGCCGCCGAAGGGCGCACCCTTAACCTGTCGCTAAACCGCGGGCGGCACCCTATCGGTGCCCCATCTACGATGCCGCCCGTGTCCAGGAAGACCATCGCCGCGGCGGCGGCCCTCTGCGCCGCCGCGCTGATCGCCGGTTGCGGCGAATCGGACAATGGCACGGGCAGCCGCAGCAAGGCAGCGCTGCCCGCAGCCGACTTCCCGGCGCCGCACGGGCAGAGCCTGGAGCAGGTCCTCCTCTCGGCATCGAAGGGCCAGCAGGGCCCGGTGGTCGCTCCCGCGGCGGCGATGTTCTACGTCGGCACGAACCGCTTTCCCTTCGGGGTTTTCACCGCTGGCCGCGACCAGATCACCGATGCGCAGGTGGCCATCTACGCCGCACCGGGCAAGGGCGTGAAGGGCCCCGCGATCGGCCCCTTCCCCGCCCGGATCGAGGACCTCACCACGAAGCCCGCCTTCCGCGCCAAGACGACCGCCGACGATCCCAGCGCCGCCCAGGTCGCCTACGTCGCCGACATCCCGCTGGACAAGCGGGGTCCGTGGGCATTCGGCGCATTGATCAAGACCGGCAGCTCCTACCAGTACAGCCTGCTGCCCACTCCCCATCCGGTGGGGGAGTACCCGGCGCCGCAGGTCGGCCAGAAGGCCCCCCTGACGCACACCCCGACGGTGGGCGAGGTCTCCAACATCTCGCAGATCGATACCCGAGTTCCGCCGGACGACATGCACAGCGACGACCTGGCCGACGTGCTCGGCAAGAAGCCCGTCGTCCTGCTCTTCGCGACGCCGGCCCTCTGTCAGAGCCGCGTCTGCGGCCCGGTCACCGACGCCGAGGAGCAGGTGAAGCAGGAGTTCGGCGACCGCGTCGCCTTCATCCACCAAGAGGTCTACAACAACAACCAGATCAACGATGGGCCCCGCCCCCAGATGACCGCTTACGGCCTGCAGACCGAGCCCTGGCTGTTCGTCATCGACCGCAGCGGGACGGTGAGCAGCGTGCTCCAGGGACCGTTCAGCGTCCAGGAGCTCGAGGCGGCGGTCGAGAAGGTCACCTGACGCACCGCCCTGCTTCCGCGAACGGCTCCGAGCGGATAGGTTCACCGAATGGCCGAACCGGAGCTCCTCACCATGCTGGCCGCCGAGGCCGAGCGCCGCAGTCCCACGATCATCAGCGGCATCGAGGACCTCGCCGCCTCGGGTGAGGCAGACTCGGCCCGCATTGAGCAGCTCCGCGTCGAGGCCCATGGCCTGAAGGGAGCGGCTCTGGTCGTCGGGCAGGAGCGACTCGCTGACCTGGCGCGGCTGATCGAGCAGTTCCTGGCCGGATGCGTGGATTCCGGGGAGGTGAACCCCGCCGGCGCGGCGGCCGTGGTGACGGCGACGAGCGCCTTCACCGAGGGGGCGCAGGCGGCGGCGGAGGGAGTAGGGGAGCCCTCCTCGGTCGGCGACTCATTGGCCGCCCTGAGCCACTGACCCTCTCAGTCCGCGTGGTGGAGCGCAAAAGCCACCGCGCCGACCACCATCGCCGACATCACCAGCCAGGCTGGGATCAGCCAGCCGACGATCTCCGCCACCCGCAGGGCCGGCCGCCGATAGCCGGGCAGAATGAGCGCCATCAAGCTCGCGAGGAACACCACCACAGCGAACCCGACCACGGGCGCCGCGATCAGGGTCCGCGCCGGCGCGTCGATCTCGTCCTCGAAGCTCCGGCCGGCGCCTGATCCCAGCACCCCGACCACCGCGACGATCACCAGAGAGCCATAGAGCGCCCCGAGCAGCGGCCAGGTGAAGGTGTGCGAAGCCTGGGGTTCCCCGGCCTCGCCGCGGTCGTATCCCTCCTCCATGCCACGAATCTATCCCGCCGGATGGCACGCATACACTGGCCGCGGGGCCGGTAGCTCAGCTGGTCAGAGCAGCGGACGGATCTTCCCGCCGGGTGATCTCGACCAGGGGGGCGACCTCGGGGTGCTGGGCCATCGAGCGGGCGACGTCGAAGAGGGTCGCGGCCTGCTCTCTGCTCGCCGCGCCCACGACGATCTGCGAGCCCTTGCCGCGCAGCAAACTCCAGAGGCCGACCCCGGCGAGCAAAGTGAACTTGCCGTTCGCCCGGGGGATCAGGATCAGCGTCTCGCGGGGGGGCGAGAAGACCTCGGCGACGATCAGCCGATGGAAATCCTCGAGCTCGTAGCCGAGCATGCGGAAGAAGTCGGCGAAGCGGTCGACCTCGTTCATCGCCGCCTCCGAGCCGGATAGCCTTGGCGCGTGCCGTACAAGGGGTTTCCGCAGCCGTGGCGGGGATGGCTACTGGCCCTGTTGGCGCTGGTCTTCGGGCTGATCATCATCCAGTGGGTCGTCGGAGGTAGCTGGGTGCTGTTCGGGGTCGTCCTTGTGCTGATCGCGTTCCAGTTCGGGCTGACGCGATATGCCCGCAGGCATATGTAGTCGGAGCGGAGGGCTTAGTCATCGCGCAGCAGCTTCGCCAACTCGCCGGCGGGCTCGGGCTGGGCGTCGCGCAGCTCCCTGGCGAGCGCGATCGCGGCGGTGACTCTCCCAGGCGCACCACGATCTCGTGCTGGCGGTTACTCACTTTGCGCTATCCACACGGTTGGGATCAGCCCCAGGGGGTAAGCCGATAAGCATGGAAGTTCTCGCGATCATCGGCTTCTGTCTCTTTGTCGCGCTGGGGCTTGTTGGTGGTTTGGTGACAATCGGTGCTGGCCGGCTCGAACGGATACGTGCCGGAGAACCGTTTCCGCGTACCGAAGCGCCTTCTCGCAGGCGTGCTCGTCGGGCGCGGCGGCCGTATCGGTCGGACCGGGCGTACATAGGTGGGGACTCTCAGCCCCTCGCCCACTTGTAGAGCGGAGAGTTACTTCAACTCGGATCTTGCTGCACGCGCCGCTGCGCAACCGGCGGTATTCGTAGCGGGCACTTTTGTGGTGGCACCCTCCCTACGCCGCGAGATACTGATCAGGTCGAGTCCAAGCAGAGGAGGAGCCAAATGCAGCGGTTGATCAAGGGAATGATCGCGGCCGGTGCCTTGACGGTTGCACTCGCACTTCCGGCTGGAGCTGGAGCCCGAACGCAGTGGGTGTGCGTGGTAGACGGCGAGCCGGTCGTCTTCGTGTCTGCGGCCGACGCAGCACGCCACGGGATCGAAACCGCCAACAGCAAGGCCGGTGTCGTGTTCCAGAAGTTCGGCGAGGACTGCTCCGTCCCGTAGCGCATCACGGCGTACGGAACACCCTCGAAGCGACCGGGCTGTCGGAGTAGGCGATGTCGAAGGAGAACGTCGAGATCGTTCTGGATCAGTGGGATGCGTGGAGCGACGGAAACCTGGACAGGTGGGCACAGGGCTGGGACCCCGAGGTGGTCGTAGTTGCCCCGAAGGGTTGGCCCGAGGGAGACGTCGAGCAGGGCATCGAAGCCTGGAGGCGTCAGGCCCAACGTCTGCGGGATACCTGGGCGGAGGCGCGGATCGAAGTTGACGAGATTCGGGATGTGAAAGACCGGGTGCTGGTTCGATTTCGCTACGTGACGGTGGGAGAGGACACTGGTATTCCCTTTGAGACGCCCCATGGCCGTCGTCTTCTTCGTCAGCGAGCGAAAGATCATGCGGGCGTATTTCGGCTGGACGATGGCCGACGCCCTCGAAGCAGCCGGGCTGCGGGAGTAGGCGGACTGCCGGCCAATCCTCCTTACCTGCCGGGCCGTATGAACCCGTAGCGGACGCCTGTACCGAGGGAGGAAGGCGCCCTCTCAGCCGTTCCCAATCGAAGGAGTGGTCATGCGCAAATTGATTCTGGTCGCCTTCGCCGCACTGGTAGTCGCCGCGTTTGCGGCGGGCCCGGCAAGTGCCGCCCGGAACCCCAGTGGCACGGGCCAGCCCGGCGCCGAGTGCGGTGCTCCGGGAGCCACCTCGGAGCCCCATGGGTTCCTCACCGCCGGCTTCGCGAACGCGGAGGAGCATTACGCCGGAAGTGAGGGAACGCCCTCGGCGGCGAATGGGAGCTCTCACGCTGTCTCGCAGTACGACGTCGCCTGCTACCAGGTGACCAGCAACCACTCGCCTTGAGTGAGCGGGATGGGCCGGGCAACGTGGTCCGGCCCGTCCCGAAAACAGAACTCGCCTACGCCGAGAGATACTGGGTGGGCTATGTCGGAGGAGGAGAACCTGGAGCTGGTCCGCCGCCTCATCGACACCTGGAACCGGGGCGATTACGACGCCTGGATCGAGCTCTTTGACAGAGACTGCGAGTTCAGGCCACTGCGGGCCCAGCTGGAGCGTCAGCCCTATCGAGGCCATGACGGCCTGCGTCAGTTCGAGCAGGACTTGACGCAAGATTGGGAGCAGGTTCGGTTCGCTTTGAATGAAGTCCGCGAAGTCGGCGACCAGGTGGTGGTGCTCGCTCGGTTCCACGGCCGCGGACGCGCAAGCGGAGCGGAGGTCGACATTCCTATCGGCGTGGTCGGAAAAGTGCGGGAGGGAAAGATCGCCGAGGCTCGGATGTTCTCGAACCCGGACGAGGCCCTCGAAGCCGCCGGCCTGCGGGAGTAGGCGATGTCGGAGGAGAACGTCGAGATCGTCCGGGCGATGTACGAGCCGCTCGCCCGAGGAGACTTCAGCGCGTGGGCGAATTTCGCCGACGACTTCGAATTCGTTGCGAGCCCCGAGCTGCCTGACGCGGGTACCTACCGTGGAGAGGCGGCAACTCGGTGGATGACGGCGTGGGTGGATTCCTTCGAAGGGCACACGATCGAGGCCACGGAGATCATCGATGCCGGCGGCGACAAGGTTCTGGTCGCAATCCTCCAGCGCGGCCGCCCACGCGGAAGCCAAACCGTGGTGGAGGGCCGTTGGTGGGTCGTGATGACGCTTCGCGGCGGCGAGCTTGCCCGGGCCGACGTATTTCCGGAACGCGCCCAGGCCTTCGAAGCCGCCGGGCTGTCGGGATAGGCCCGGAC